>CAMCBD010000004.1 GCA_945872825.1 Nitrosomonas ureae | reverse complement strand
ATACCTTCCTGATGGCCTACAACTTCGCCAGACGCCTGAAAACTCTCAAGGGACTCACGCCCTACGAATACATCTGCAAAATCTGGACAAATGAGCCAGAACGTTTTATCTTTGATCCATTCCAGCACATCGTGGGACTAAACAGCTAGTGCCTGCCAGAGTAATTCCAGATCACCTTCATCGAAGCCGGTTTGTTTGGCAAGAAACGAGGATACAAAGCCGTGGGCGACATAAAGACCGTAAGGTACGGTAAACTTGCGACCCATCGTGCGATTGTCACCACTTTGTTTTTCTGCCTCTGCTTCGGTAGCAACAGCCATACGCGTAATGGAATGTTCCAATGCAACGATAGGATCAACAGAACGAGCAAAAGTGAGTTGAATTGGGCCACGTACTTGACCACAATTGATGCCGGTAGACATGACCGCGCCAAATGCCCGCACATCAAAGAAATTACGGCACATCCACTGCCTTGCTTCGTCAACTGCATCACCGCTTTTACGTTTCTTATCATCACCTTCGAGAAGTTCCGGCTTGCCAATGCCAACATAAGCGCGTTTATTCTGGTTATTGAGCACCGCTTTTTCTTTGACGTAGATTTCATACCTCCGGTCCGTAGGCTCTAGCTTTCCTTTGAATTCATTATCAATGTTGTTTGGCTGATCTTTATCCTTGGTTAAACTGACAAAATTGCGTACCTTGCGCTTTAAGCTCACATCTGTCACCAGTCCACGTCCGGTTTCTGCATCCACGCGCGGCAAATTACCTGCATCCGGATCGCCATTGGGATTGCCATCTTTTACGTCGAACAGCAGTACAAAGTCGTAGCGATTATTTAAAGCCATGATAATTATTCCCCCTTGGTAGTGGATTCTGATTTGGTGAAAAACATTTGCCGCTGATGGTAATAGCCGATGGCAAAACGTCCCTGATCGGCAAGAATTAAATGTGATGGAAAATCGTTGATATCGGACATAATCTGACCAATAAGCTTTTCAAAATAGCGTTTGCGCCCTTCATCCAGCTTAGCGAGATGATGATTTTTCAGCTTCATTAGATTGGCAAATACCGTAACTGGCGAACTGGAAGCTGCGCCATAGAAACGATCACGGATTGTGGCATTCAGAGCGGGACTGGATTCTTCCTGTATTTTCTCCAATGTGGCAAAAAGGCTACCAATGCGGTAACCAGGATTCATGTTAGATTCATCGAGTGACACAGTAATCTCCTTTTCATGTGACGGTGAATAACGTGCTTGCCGGTTGAGGCAGGCTTTGATGAGCGCAGCGCGAGGATAAGTCACTTCACGCTCGGCGCGAATACGGCGCACAGTAGCTTGCAACAGTGTTTGTGGATAAGGTATTCCAGCCAGAATAGCGCGCATGAATTCGCCCGCCAGATTGGGCGGGATGTTTTCCGACTTGCCTTGCGATGCAGTGGCAACCAGCAGGCGGAACAGCGAGAGATATGGTTTCTCAAAACTGGCATGAATAATTTCCAGGTCTTCAAAGTACTGGCGAATCCGCGCCGACATTTCAGCGACCGTGCCAACCTGCCAGAAACGCACACTGATACGTGCGGCATTGGGTGCGAGGCCAAGCACATAGAATCGAATTTCTAGCTCTTCATCATTAAGCACACCCGTCTGCGGCGCTTTAAATAATGCTTCGATAGCGCGAGTTTGTTTGGCTGGATCGTCCTTGGGTGGTTCGCTGAATAGATCAGAGAATGATTCTTCCCAGTCAGTAGGCTTTTCTGACCAAAACACGGTAGAAGCGTCGCCGACTTGAATGCGTTGCGTACTTTCTTTGCTTAACAAATAATTAAGTGCTGTGGTGTAGGCGAAGGCGGCGCGTTTGCCGACGGGAGCATTGGCACCTTGCTCTTTACCGAAAGAATTAAATGCACCTTTGTTGAAAGAAACAATATTTGCTCCACTAGATTGTGCTCCCCACACACCTTTGATTGATGTATGCAGGCGCTCGAAAACATCCATTTCTCCACTTATCGAGCAAGTGATTTCTTCTGGATCTGTTTCAACCTTTTCCAACACAGCCCTAACCGCAGGTCGTTGACAAACCAATTCAAGATCACCATTAAGCCGAAAAGTTAAAAAAGGATTGGTTTCCAGAATTTCAGACCAAAGCGGATCGGCCATTAAACGCTTTCGATTAGCCTTCATGTGCTTAAAATCCGATGCTAAGAAATTCAGCACAGCAGCTAAACCAGCATCTTCATGGGTACTTTCTGGCAGTGCCATAATTTGCGCGATAAACGCATTGCGCATTTCATGTAAATGAAGACGGTATTTCATTCTTCTTTCCATCGACATTTCCGCCAACTTATCAGCACCGGAGGCTCGAAGCACATACTCAGCGTTATCCCATAACAAATTAGTGGCAACTCCAGAGGTTTTTTTCTCACCCTGTGGCACTAAAAAATTGCGTGCAATTTTCTTTTTACCTTCAATGTGTCGCGTGTCTTCAATCTGCACCAATTCGCCAGCAGCATTGATTTCAATCACAAAGGGAATCGCCTTGGCTTCAGAGCCAAGTCGAGGCAAATCCGATTTACGCTTGTAGTAATCGCATAGCGCCTGAAGAATCATCCTCGCACCTCTACATTGGCTAAATCCAGAACGCCGTTTTTTAAATCGGCGCGAAAGAAACGCGGATTAGGATTGGTGAGATTGCTATAATCCATATCATGCAGCATCCAACCCAGGTCACGGGTTTCTGCTATCGGCGCAGGCTCGGTGGCAATATCTTTGATTAGGCGGAAGTTGGCGGCAAATTCGCGACAACCGAGGTAGGGCTGATTCACACATTGGCCACGGCTTGCACGGCGTTCGAACATGTTCAGGAATTTTGCGGGGGTATTTGCTTCATCAGCAGTACGCTGTTCGTCGGCATCGTTGAGGCGATATTTGGAAAGGTGCGGAAAGTTGGATTTATGTTTTGTAACATCGCATATCTCAAACCCTGCATGAATGCGGTAGGCGACATCGCGCAGAAACAATCCAGCGCGCTGCTGGCGTTCATCCTCAATGTAAAGACCCAGATCACCACTGCCGCTGTTCATGGCAGTTTGTACATTACGCGACGAAATCACTACTCCTACTTCGTTACGCCGCAAAGTAATCCATTTAATCGGCTTCAGTACCTCGATTTTGGTTACTTGCCAGTGAATGGCAGGCTTCCACAGGATAGCCTCGAACACGGCGCGGGCGGCAGACGGTGTTATCACGTCATAACTGACACGTTCCACTTTCATTTCAGGTCGAGTAAAGCAGGCGAAATCGCCGGCTACTTCCAAGCAGAATGTTCTCATGTTTTTCTTCCCTGGCTCCAAACATTTCAGTTTCGTCGTTCCCGTGAAAACGGGAACCCAGTCAATTAAAGCGTTGGATTCCCGCCTTCGCGGGAATGACGGATTCTCACAATTTTCCTTTACACAACCAATTCGTCTGGGGCTATGTTGCTATCAATCACTACACCCAGCGATTTATCGTAAAGCTTGTTGCCAACTTGTACAAAAATGCCCGGCAATTTCTTACATTCCTGGACATCTCCCTGATTCTCGAGTTGAGCAAATATACGCTTGGGTATATTTACCGAGTAACGTTGCAGCTTACGCATCAACTTGCGATGCGGGCCTTCTATTTCCAATCTATCAAGCAATTCATGGCTGTCACCATAGCGCACCAATATAGTTTGGTAGGCGCTGTCGTCTATCAGCTTGAATTTGTCCGCTACGGTGCGGAATTGAATCTGGCATTCGTGAGCGTCTTGCGTGAGTAATTCGTGAATACCGTGCTTGTCAAGCGACGGTGCGCGTATATAGAGATGCTCGAAAAACTGCTTGGCAAGATCGCGCCCTAATATATTGCTTGTATTTTCCGACAGCAGGCTCACGGAGATTTGTGCTGCTTGCCGCAACAAGCCGGGAGGTGCAGGTTTGGGCGGCACAAAAACTACGACCCGCCCCAAGTTATTTTGTTTGCCTTCGCGATTGCAACGTCCCGCTGCCTGAGCAATCGAATCCAATCCGGCCAGCGCGCGATATACCACTGAAAAATCTACATCTACACCGGCTTCCACCAGTTGGGTACTAATGACGCGTACGGGTTCGTTGCGCTTTAAACGCGCCTTGATATCAGCAATCACTTCACTGCGATGCTCGCCGCACATCAGTGCGGAAAGGTGCACTGTATCTTTTCCTTCCTCATTGGATGTCATTAGGCGATGCAGTTCGCGTGCGTCGTCCCGGCGGCTGACGATACATAATACAGATGGATACTGAAGCAGTTCTGCCGTGACACTTTCCCAATCGCGGGGTGTTTGTAAATCGTTAGGTACAGTGACTTCCACACGTTTCAGTTTTTGATACAGAGAATCCGGGTCATCCATGATTTCGCGCACATTATCTAATCTGCGAAATGGATTGTTGCCAAAAGATTGGAACGAACCAAGCGCAGGCTGGGTAGCGGTGGAAAGCACGAATGTCACTCCATAATGATTTGCTAATTGATTCATTACATCGGCAATCGGTTGTAAAAACTCCGGCGGCAGTAACTGTGCTTCATCCAACACCACTACACTATTGACGATATTATGTAGCTTGCGGCAACGACTGGTACGAGCAGCAAACAGTGATTCAAAAAACTGTACATTGGTGGTAACGATGATGGGCGCATCCCAGTTCTCGGTTGCCAGACGGGAACGTGCATCTTCTTTGTCCGGATCAAGATTAGCGTGATGCTCAACCACATTGTCGCCGAATATCTCGCGGAATATACCCACTGTTTGTTCGATGATACTGGTGTAAGGAATGATATATAGGATGCGTCGTTTTTTGTGCTGCACGGCATGCCGCAAGGTGAAAGCCATACCAGACAAGGTTTTGCCGCCGCCAGTAGGCACGGTGAGCGAGAACAATCCGGGATCTAGTGCAGATTTTTCACGGCACTGCCGCAGAATATCGGAACGGATGACGTTGACTGGCGTAGAGGCTGCGGATGTGGATTTTTTGGCCATGTATAGATCGAAGTCAGTCAGCAAACTGGTCAAATCACGATAACCACTACGGGTAGCTGCTTTATCGTCATCCATGAAAGCTTCGGTATCCAAAAAGTCCGCATCCACCAGGCAGGAGAACAACATGCGTAACCATAGGTGCAATCCATCTGCTCCGCCGCGCGGCTTGGTGGAAGGCCTCGCTTGTGTGAGAATTTCCTGCGGAATGACTTGTGTTGGTATGCGATCAAGTAGGTAATTCTGCTCTGCTCCCAATCGAATCGAAAGGGCTTTACCTCCAGTTTCCGCCGAATACCAGTCGGCCAATCCGGCATGATGTCCGGCAATCAGGTATGCAAGAATGCGTCCATGCACACCAAGCTGCCGAATTGCATGAATGGCTCCGGCTGTAGAGTGATCCACTCTTCCTGGAACCCCCTCAATATGGGCTTCAGCATCGTAACCGCTGGCTTTTTTGATGTATTCCTGAAATTCAGCACTATACTTGCCTAAATCGTGCCAGAGACCGGCTATCCTTGCCCAGTCTGCGCTATCGAATGTTTCTGCAGCTTCTCCTGCGCGCTTGGCTACTTCATTTAAGTGCTCATTCAGCGCATGTTCCTTCCAATTACCGTTTTTAGCCTGACGAACGTGAGCAAGAATATTAGTTTTGTTATCTTTCGTTTCCATATTCACAACAATTCCTTCATTTCGCACAACATCCGTAACAAACGCCAAAGCTGCCAACATATCCAGATTGATAAAAACATGGGCTTTCCAACAACACTACCCGTTTATGCTCGCCATTGCACTTCCACCATGATTCGATCCCAAGGATTATTACTTTCTTTCAACCCTACAATCAAAGCCGATAATCTTTCCCCACGATCAATCAGCTGCGAAACGGCGGCATTGTCCATCCGGGGAATATAGCCGAGTTTGTGTCCTTGCCAGTCTATGCGGACTGCACGGTCATCGTAGGGATTGCCGGGTTCGCGCACGAGCGTGACAAACTACCCGGCATCCAGTTGCGGCCAAAGCGTTTCGCCCTGGTAATATTGGAATCCGGCTACGGGTGAAATTTGTAAGGTTTTCCATCTCACCGGGTTCGGCCTGGTGTATGCAATTGCGGGCAGGGAGAATCCGCCGAGCAATGTTGTAAGTGATTTCAGGAATATGCGTCGTGACATCATGCTCCCTTGTAGAAACAATTCACACTCAATCATTATCCCTGACCGCAGGCTCAAAACATGAGCCTGTCAAATTAATTTTTTCAGGTAGTATTTTTATCGCGGCAGCAAGAATATAGATTACCCAGACTGGTTTATTTTCCATTCTTTCTGAGCAAATATTTTTCCTGTGCCCTACGCAAATTTTCCATGATGGTATGGCGCAATGCTTCCGGAGCGATCACTTCGACTGCTGCGCCGTGTTTGAGGATGTCCATGACCAGTTCGGTTTCATTGGCGTAGGGAATGCGTAATTCATAGCTGCCATCGGGCAGAAATTTTCCCTCTTGCTGCGGGTGCCATTGTTCATCCGCCACCCAGCGGGCGCGCTCGGCAGTGAAACGCAGTACCGCGATCTGATTGGCTTTGCCAGCAAAAATACCGTAGCTGGTGGAAAAATGTTCGTTGAGTGTGGTTTCGGCAATTTCGAGCGTAGCGTGATCGAGCGACTAAGCAGAAACGATGCGTTCTAATGCGAAGCTGCGCAGGGCGTTGCGTTTGTGGCAGTAGGCATCCAGATACCAGTTGTCGCGGTAATGCGTGAGCTGCTGCGAGGAAATGACGCGATCGGTTTGCTGGTCATGACTGCGGCTGTGGTACGTGATTTTAAGTTGCGTGCGTTGCAGCAGTGCGCTGGTGACTGACTGAAAATACGGGAGGGCTGTGTTTCTGCCCATCATACTTGGAATGCGTATGCGGCTGTTGATTTCATGATTGCTCAAATGCCGGGACGCAAGAATCTTTTCCAGCCGGTCTTTGACCGGTTTGAGTTGGATGTCAAGCAACCTAGGCTGGATCTGCTCAAGTAGCTGCTGCACGGTAAGCAGCGCATACAGTTCATTAGCGTCAAACCAGATACCCGACAATTCAAATACTCCATTTACCTGCGCATCATAATAATAGCCGTTACGTTCACGGTCATATACCAATGGCGCATTAAAATAAAGACGCAATGATTCAATCGTGCGATTGACCGTCGCCCGGGAACATTCCAGCCTCTCTTCAAGGACTTGATGAGACACCGGCTGGGTGCGTGACGCCAAAATACGATGCAACTGATAGATGCGCTGGAAGCTGTTCATTGATTGTCCGAGTACCTTTAAATCAAAATCCGCGTTGCTTCCAAGAATTATATAACTGTGCTGGATCTATGCTTTATGCTTTTCCTTTAGACATAAATTTCTGGAGTTTCTGAATCACTGTCATTTTGAACAGAGCGAGAAATCTATACGGTTGATTCGAGAAGATTCCTCACTGCGTTCGGAATGACAAAGATGGGGTATGCAGAGATTCCTTAAGGGGCATTTCTTTGCGACGGATCTCTTTTGAATGCTGGCACCTGTTTGTGCGGGTCGATAGCGTTCCGCTGATTTTGCGCGGCGGATGCCCACCAGGTCAGTTGCGTAAAGGATCTGGCGAAATAGCTTATCCATCTTTCCGCATCGGCGGGATCGAGAAAATTTCCGTCTTCCGCGAGGACTTCATGCGCCTTGGGAATGTGGATCATCGCCGAAACCGGCAAACAACCCAACTCCGACAGAAAAGACCGCATGCCCACCGCCGCCCTGACACCGCCCCATTGTCCCGCCGAATAGGTGACAATCGCGCTGGGTTTATACGAAAACAGCGAACTGCCGAAGTGATTGAGTAAATGCGCCAAAGCCGGGCTCAGCGAATGATTGTATTTCGGGCTTACCATGACATAGCCATCCGCTGCTGCGATTTTGTCCGCTAAGACTTGGAGCTGAGCGGGTGCTTTGCCTTGCGCGTAAGCAAAATGCGGTTTGAATATGGGTTCAAGATCGAAATCCAGCGGATCGATCAGCTCCACTGAAACGCCGCTTTGATGCATCTGAGTCACACAAGCTCTTGCGACCCTGAGGCCCAGCCGGGGAGGGTTGGGTGGGGTGCTGTTTCGCACTGTGCCGAGGAAAAGCAGAAATTTCATCGATGTTCTATGAGAAATTGGTATAACGTAAAATTGAGGCACGCCGTGTTTTTGCGGCATTGCACTCGAATGTGAGGTTGGATTATTTTTTCATTTAAAACAACCAAATATTAGGATCAATCGAGTTTGATCTCATTGAAACACATTGGGCTTGTATCAATGGTTTTCATGTGAATCTAACGTCTGAATTCACCAGCCTGCACGGCTTTTCGCGCAGGCTGGTGGAACGATGGGTTATGCATATATCGGGTGAGTCAGAAGTTTCTGGCTGACAAAGCGAAGAAATTCAGGCATACCCTCGATCAAATTTCGTCCTTCTTTCGCCCTTGAATGTAGCTCCATGAGAATCACAGCATTCCGTTGAGCCGAAATATCATTGAGATTCAACGTGTCGAGTTCTGGAAAGATGCTGCCATAGTGACCTATAGCTGGTATGAGCGCCTTCCATTTCTCCACATGCTCGTTACCACGGTTGCTGAGCGCATAGACCGCTGCCGCCGAAACTGCGTCGGCGAGTTGAATTCCATGCGTAATCTTGGAGTCAGAGAACTGAATTGGGCCTGACAGGTTGAATGTGATTGGGTGCTCTTTACCGAAAGCAACACTAAATTGTCGATCCGGACGATCAATCATTACATTGAAAATGGATTGCTCATGCTGTAGCGGTTTCGAGTGATCGCAAATGGCTGTCACCTGCTCAAACTCCAAGCCCCAGTTGGCTAATAGAGTGAAAAGAGCAGTGTTCGTGAGATCAAGTATCCACTTGCCAGCCCCTCCATCACTAAGTGATGCCAACTCGGCGCATATGTCCTCTGCTCGGTGCTGTGCAAACTCTCGAATCTGAATCAGTATCGGAGAATTCTCCGAATGCGTCGATGATGAAAATATTGCATCCAGTCCATCGGTATTCCGGCTGCGCATGAGATTCTCGAACTCCCCGAAAATTTGTTCGGCACCAGCTCCCCGCGTCAAGAACCCGATATAGAGAATGTTGGCTATGAACTTGTGAAATCCAACGCCATAGAATAGCGAGTTGATATCTGAGATACAGGGTTCAAAGATGTACTCAAAAAATTTGCAGGAAAGAGCGAATTTCTTTTCAGATACTGAAAGCTTTATTCTACCTTCGAAGTGGGTGAATATCTCGTCAATTGCTTTCCGGCCTTTGTTGAATTGAACAAGCCTACTTCCCTTGAGTTCCCCGCCCTGTATTCCATATTTCTTAATTAACGCGGTTACGAACTCTTTCGCCTCAATGTCGTCCGTGGCGACCGATCCGTAGACAAAATACTTTTGATGGGGGTGAAGAAGATTATTCCCGGTGAATCCAGACTCATCGAAGTAGATCTGTTGTGGCATAGCGGTAATCAGTTTCCGGGCAAATATGCATAACGTGATAAATATGACTTTATTTGTCCAATAAAACTTATCAGGTGTCGTGTCATCATGGTTAAGAATCTATATCTTGTTGTTAAAACTTATTAAAGTTTATCGTAATCAGACAAATTGTGTCAGCAAATACGCCATCACTGCCTGCTACAGCAAAAAGATAGTCGCCAGACTCAGAAAAATAAAGAATCCGCCACTGTCCGTCACAGCAGTAATCATCACGCTGGAGCCGATCGCCGGGTCGCGGCCGAATTTGCGCAGGGTCAGCGGGATCAGCACACCGAGCAGCGCTGCCAGCAGCAGATTCAGAACCAGTGCCAAGGTCATGACCAGACCGAGTTCGGCGTTCTGGTAAATGGCGAAGGTAAACAAACCGACGATGGTTCCCCAGAGCAGGCCGTTGACGATACTGACGCCGACTTCTTTGGTGATTAATTTCCAGGCGCTGCTGGTGCTGATTTGATCCAGCGCTAACGCGCGCACGATCATGGTGATGGTTTGATTGCCTGAGTTGCCGCCAATGCCGGCGATAATCGGCATCAGCGCGGCGAGTGCAACCAGTTTTTCGATGGAGTCTTCAAACAGGCCGATGACGCGGGAAGCGATGAAAGCGGTGACCAGGTTGACGGCCAGCCAGACCCAGCGGTTTTTAACGCTCTTTAAGACCGGCGCAAAAAGATCTTCTTCTTCGCTCAAACCCGCTAAATTCAACGCTTCATTCTCGGCTTTGTCGCGGATAAAATCGATCACGGTGTTGACGGTGACGCGGCCGAGTAGTTTGTCGTTTTCATCCACCACGGAAGCAGAAACCAGGTCATAACGCTCGAACGCGTTAGCAGCTTGCTGGGCGACATCGTCCGGTTGTAATTTGATTATTTCGTTGGTCATGACATCGGCAACGAGGGTATCCGGATCGCTGACGAGCAAGCGGTTAATCAGCAATACGCCTTTCAACTGTTCATTCCGGTCGACCACGAAAAGTTGGTCGGTATGATCTGGCATTTCGTCCCACATGCGTAAATAACGTAAAACCACTTCCAGCCGGACATCTTCACGAATCGTGATGACATCGAAATCCATTAAGGCACCGACGGAATCCTCCGGGTACGACATGGCGGAACGCAGTTGCTCGCGTTCTTCAACAGGGAGCGAGCGGAAAACATCGTCCATGACTTCCTGCGGCAAATCGGGGGCAAGATCGGCGATCTCGTCGGCATCCAGATATTCCGTCGCCGCAACCAATTCCTGATTGTGCATGTCGGTGATCAGTGTGGCACGCACGGCATCGGAGGTTTCCAGCAAGACTTCTCCGTCCCGGTCGGCTTTGACCATGCTCCAGATTAGAAGCCGGTCTTCCAGCGGCAGCGCTTCCAGTATCAGCGCGATGTCAGCGGGATGGAGCTGATCCAAGAAGCTTTGTAACTCGGACAGATTTTGTTTCTGTACCGAAGATTCGGTAAGCGTTTGATCCGTCGCATCCTGTAAATTAACCAGGCCTTCGATCAATTTGTATTTACGCAACAGGTAGGTGACCTGTTGTTGCGGGGTCGGTGAATTTTCCGGGTCGTTGGTATCGTTTTCGGTCATAACGGATTGTCGCTTGCAAGACAGTTTGTATTGTAGTGAATAAGCCCAGCGCGTTTATACGCTGAACAGTTTGCAGTTTGATGACCGGAAAGTATAACCCTCAGTACGATACCAATACCATTAAATTATCCGATGGATGGAGAAATCATTTAGGGAGTGCCTGAATAACTGTCATTTCGAGCATAGCGAGAAATCTATACTGTAAATTCCCAAAGATTCCTCACTACGTTCGGAATGACAAAGGCGGGTTATTCAGAGACTGCTTCAAGTAGTTTGATGGAATTTCTACAGAATTGCTTTTAATTGGAGAAGCATCTGCCCGTGCAGAATGCATTCAGATGTGAGATTTCAGCATGGTAATCACCGGTTTTGTCTGGGGCCGGATGCCGCGCCATAGAAAGAAGGATTCAGCCGCTTGTTCCGCCAGCATGCCGATGCCATCGGCGATCTGACGCGTGCCATTTTGTTGTGCGAATTTGAGAAAGCGCGTTGGCTCCTGGCGATACATCATATCGTAGGCGAGAGCAGCCTGCGCAAAAAAACTGGCGGGTAATTCGGGCAGCGCATCGTGGAGACTGGCGGAGGTGGCGTTGATGATGATGTCAAAATGTGCATCGGCGAAATGCATAAAATCGCCTGCAACGCTATTGCCATAGGCACTGAACTGTTCTTGTAGCGCTACTGCTTTTGCGGGAGTTCGGTTAGCAATGGCCAGCAGCGAGGGTTTTTGTTGCAGCAGCGGCAGGATCACGCCCCGCGCGGCACCGCCAGCACCTAGCAGCAATATGCGTTTTTCTGCAAGGGGAATTCCCAGATTGCATTCGATGTCGCGGATTAATCCTGCGCCATCGGTGTTATCACCGAGAATTTCATCGTTTTCGAATTTAAGTGTATTGACCGCCTGCGCGATGGTTGCCCGTTCCGTTAAATGGGTGGCCAGCCGGTAAGCTTCGAGCTTGAATGGCACAGTAACATTCAATCCCTTGCCGCCGTGCTGGCGAAAGCTTTCCACAGTCGCCTCGAAACCATCCAGTGGCGCCAGGAGCGCGTCATACTGCATGGATTGTTGCGTTTGTTGCGCAAAGGTTTTGTGGATCAAGGGTGATTTGCTATGTGAAATGGGGTTGCCAATCACGGCGTAAGAATCGAGCATGGATGGGGAAATACTTGGTTAAGTTGGAAATAAAAACCGGCTTCCGGTTGCCCATGAATAACTATTGACTCAGCAACATATCCGAAGCTGCAAAGACCCAGGTGCGAGTAATATGTAAGATGTCCGTATCCTGACTGATATCCGGTGGAAAGGGCGCAAATCCATTTTGTCCGGCGAGTTTTACAATATTGATGGCGGCATCGTCCAGGATTTTTTCTCCGGATGAGCGATTGATTTGAATCGACTCCACACTGCCATTCGCCCGAATACTGACGGTAAGCTGTAAGTTGCCATAGAGTTTATCTTTTCTGGCGACTTCGGGGTAATTCAAATTGCCGATGCGCTCGACTTTCATGCGCCAATCCTCGACATAGCGCGCAAAGCGGTATTCCTTGGTGCGCGCCCCGACAAATTTGCGTTTTGGACGCTTCTGATAGTTATCATGATCTTGATCAGTCTGTGCTCTGAGGCGGATGATATCAAGACTGCGGAGCAATAACTCAGCCGGGTCTGTTGTGACTGGTTTGCTTTCGGCTTCGTTCTTGTGTTCACTGGGTTGTTCGATTTGCGGGATATCGCTGACTGCAGCCATCAGTTTCTTGGCTTCCTGTTCCAGTTGCTTAACTTTTTGTTGCGCTAGGTTGTTTCCGATCACTGGCTTGCTTTTGGGCAGTACCGGAAAGGGTGTTTTTGCCCGGCGATCGGCATCCGTATTGCCACCACCGTCCAGATTATCTTGGGCAAGCAATTCGGTTTCTTTCGGTTTGGTTACCGTTTTATTGTTAACCAGAACAACTTCCAGGGATGAGGCAATTTTGTCGAATTTCGGTTGAGGGAACTGAAAAGTAACCCCAAAAAATATAATGACATGCAGTAGCATGGAAGCAATCATCGCTACAACCATGCGATTGGTTTGGGAAGATAGATAACCGCCCAGCATTGCTGGTAAGGTTTTGTGTATTTGAATAGTAACAGCCAAAGGGTTAAACCTTGAAAATTAAGTCTTAGCTAGGAGTCTGTCGGACTTAAGGTCAATCTACTGCGCCAGTGGGATAACGGTTCATATTTCCTCAGTTTCTCGTTGCATAGATCGACTATGCGCCTCAAAATAGAGAAAATATGCACTCATTCTTCCACTCGACTCGCTACGATTGCTTAAGTCCGACAGACTCCTAGTTCATGCAATTATATTATTTTAGGAAACAGATGCATCATAAATTTGGAGAATAGCTTATGCATCCTGTTTTTGCAGGAATTCTGCGTGCAAGCTGCGCTCTAGCAGATCGACTCCAGATAATTTAAGTTTGACGTAAGTACTCGGTGCCATCTCGGGGAGTGAAGGTACCCGTGTGACGAATGGAATATGATCAAATTTCACTAAATTTTCTTTAATGACCTGTGCGTTAATGATTTGAATTTTTTCCTGCAATAACCAGCGCAAACACCAATAACGTTCCATCGCCCGCTGGAATTCGCTATAAATCCCATAGGCTGTTTCAAAGTCTCGCATCGCGATTAAAAGACTGGTGCTCTCTTTGCTATAGTGTGGCGGTTCAGAGCGTAACATGGCAATGAGTTGCCGCTGATTAATCAGATCAACATAACGTCTCATGGGGGAACTGCTCCAGGCATATTGCGAGACACCCAGTCCCTGGTGAGGGGCGGGCGATGTGCTCATCTTGACCTTGCCATTGGCTTGACTGCGAAAGATGCCGGTAATGCCCGCGTCGGTCAATTGTTTCCCCCATTCCGTATTGACATAAATCATCAGTTCAGACACGACTTTATCAATAGGCGATCCGCGCCGGCGTTCGCTGATTGTGATGTGGTCATTTTTGATTTCAAAACTATAATCAATTTTGTCATTATTCGTATCACTTGCTTTGCCGCGTTGATTTTCCATCTTGCAGGCAAATTTCCACAACAGGCTTAATTCCTTGCTAAAGGTGTGTTCAAAATCGCCTTTGCTTAATGTGGTTTCATTGAAATACTGCTCGAGTGAATTGTGACGTAAGTTTGCTGTGATTTTTATTTTCTCAATCCGGCTTGCTGTGCTTTTGACGGTAAAATCATCCGATACATCAAGATACAGGGACAGCACAGGGCACAACCGGTTTTCTGCTAATGTGAAGTGATTGATGGTGACATCCGGTAGCATGGTGATTTTGTTTCCGGGCAGATAAACCGTCGATAGGCGCGATGAGGCGGCTTTATCGAGCATTGACTCGGGATCGATTCCCAGCGCCGGCGCTGCAATATGTATGCCGATGCGGAAACTGCCAAATGCTAAGGGTGTAACAGAAAAAGCATCATCAATTTCTGTTGTTGAGGCATCATCGATACTGAATGCAGCTACATTTGCGATGGGTAAATCGGAAAAATCGTTCGATGCTGGGTGCGACTCGAGTTCGCCAAAGTCGATGCCTTCAGGGAAATATTCCCAGATAAACTGATTGAAATGGTAATCGTGTGAGGACGGAATGGCACCACACTTTTCCATCAGTTTCACGATGGTGAGTTTTTTTTCTGTACAGACTGCTTCGAGTGCTTTCCACTCAACCGAGTTTTTATCCGGTTTGTAGAGTAAATTAGGAATACGTGGTTTAAATTCGTTGGGCAATACAAACTGATTTAATTGTTCCACATAGCAGGCTTGTTGTGCTGCTTGTAGGCGCTTTCTTTCCTGGCCGGCTAAAGCCGCTTTAAGTGCATCCGGTGGCGCGGCTTTGTAGCGTCCGTGCCCTTTTTTATAGAAATACATCGGCGCGTTCTGCAGCAGCAGCAATGTAGCAGCAGCTTCAACCGGACTGGGTGTATGGCCAAAGTAATCAGCTGCCAGGGCATCGCTGGTAAATTCTGTATCCTGTGTGCAGCATTCCCAGAGAAAGTCCGGATCCAATTCATCGGCTATTGTTTGCACATGATTCATGAATTCGGATAAAGGCGGCGCATCAAATCGGAATAGCACTGACGTTGCTTTAATCTTTGAACGTTTGCCATGCACCGCTTCTATTTGTAACGAGGTATTGTTGTCAGCCAGTATGGCGCCTACCTTAAAGGCCCCAGCTTCTTCGTAAAAAACATTCATAAGATTGTTTTTATCATTACGGTCGGATAGTTTGAACAGAACTGCATCGGGAGAGATTGAGCTATCATCGGGAAATTAAAGGTTTTGACATACAATTCATGAAAGTTTTTTTGTAATGTATAAACCTGATCAACAATTCAGCATTATATACGAGACGTTTGCTAAAGATAAAAAGCAGTAGACAATTGTTGTCAAAAATAGTGCCGGCCTATTTCGGAGACCGTCTGGAGCTGTTGACAGGGCTTCAGAATGCTGCGGCTATTTAAAAAGAGGAAGTGATGAGATTTAATCGTTTTTGTGTTTTTTTATAAATGACTGGATAGTGTTTTTTAGCTCAGAATCAGGTAGTGTGGTGGCTAATTGACTTAAACAATCTTTTCCGGTCTGACTCAATTTTAATTTTTCCTTGGTATATCCTTTGTCTGCAAGTGTTTTGGTGTTTTTAGCAAAGTTATGTGCTTGCACCAAAATTTGAATTGAAGTAACTTCCCATCCTAGTTCCTGTAGCTTGAGCAACACGGATGGTGAAATTTGCTTAAGTTTTGAAGCAATAGCGCCATTCTCAGCCATTATTGTCAGCCTGCCATTCGAAGTTCGACTCAGGGTGCAATGCTGCGCTAATTGCGGAGGAACAAGTTTAGAGAAGATTAATTGATCTGCATATAATTGATGAGCTAAAGAGAATAAGTTTTCATATTCAGGCGTCTTGCCAAGAAGATTAAGATAAGAATTAACTTTATAAGAGGTCATGTGGTTATTTAAAAAATATCCAATGAATAAAAAATATGAATATTATTTTTATTTCTGATAAATCAGAGCGAGCGAGAAAGATAACATTAACTAGGCTACACATTACATTATTAATAAGTACTTTTCTATTCGTTATCGTAACATTAGCACTGAGTTTAAACTTTGTTTCACTGCGCTACGCTGATCGGATCGATGCGCCAGTTTTAAGAGCGGTATTAGTCAATCCTCAAGAGGAAAGACATCAAAAAATTCAAACTCATTTGCAAGATAATTTAAATATAATGGCCATTAAGTTGGGCCAAATGCAGGCGCAATTATTAAGTTTAGACGCGCTGGGTGAGCGTTTGGCAGAATCTTCCGGCATCAAGTCGCGAGATTTCTTATTTAATGCAGTGCCGGGGCAAGGTGGCGCACGGACTGATCATTCGTCTGAAGAATTAACGTTTACTGAATTTAATCATAAGCTCCAGGAATTATCGGATATGTTGGATGAAAGGACAGATAAGCTGGGTGCACTAGATTCTTTATTGCGTCATGATAGGTTAACAAAATATGTTCTGCCTTCTGAAATGCCAGTTGAAACAGATTGGTATTCTTCTGGCTATGGATACCGAATTGATCCATTTACAGGGAAGAGAGCATTTCATGAAGGTGTGGATTTTTCTGCTGAGATAGGCACACCGATAAAAGCCGCGGCCGGTGGCGTGGTGGTCTATTCAGATCGACACGCTGAATATGGTAATATGATTGAGATTGATCATGGAGATGATTTGGTGAGCCGTTATGCGCACGCGTCGAAACGTTTGGTAGAACTGGGACAAGTCGTATTGCAGGGGCAGAAGATAGCTGAAGTAGGCAATACGGGGCGCTCTACAGGAGCGCATCTGCATTTCGAGATAAGACATAGAGACAAACCGCTTAATCCATCCAAGTTTCTGAAAAAAACGAGCTAAACCGAATTTAAGGAAATGCTGATTATTCGTGCACGAATCTTTATTGTTGAGTAGTCTTCAGTTCATCGTTGCGCATCTTAAATATTGAGTAGCCTTTGGCGGTGAGTTTCGTTTTATACCAAGAGATTTTAGTTCACCCTATAAATGTTTTAAATTTAGTTAATAATTCATTAAAGTATTTCTGTGGGTGAGGTAAAATCTCACCCTTTGTTTTTTAAACTAATTGTTTAAATAGAATTTCTAGAGACACTATGCTAAGTAATCTACTTAAGAAGATTTTTGGTAGTCGTAATGACCGGATGGTTAAGCAGTATTTTCAGGCCGTGCGTATTATTAACGAAATGGAATCAGCCATCGCGGGTTTGTCGGATACTGCATTACGTGCCAAAACAGATGAGTTCAAGCAACGAATTCATGATGGGGAATCTTTGGATGTGTTATTACCAGAAGCATTTGCTGTGGTGCGTGAAGTTGGTAAACGGGTTCTGGAAATGCGCCATTTTGACGTACAGCTTATCGGCGGCATGGTATTGCATGAGGGGAAGATTGCTGAGATGCGTACTGGTGAGGGTAAAACCCTCATGGCAACTTTACCCGCCTATTTGAATGCGCTGGCAGGTAAAGGTGTGCATATTGTCACTGTGAATGATTATTTGGCAAAGCGCGATGCGGATTGGATGGGGAGAATCTATCAATTTCTCGGAATGAGCGTGGGTGTGATTTATGCGCAGATGCCGCATAGTGATAAGCAGGCTGCTTATGCTGCGGATATTACTTATGGAACCAATAACGAGTACGGATTTGATTATTTGCGCGACAATATGGTGACGCATGCTTATGAGCGTGTGCAACGTCTGCTCAATTTTGCAATTGTGGATGAGGTGGATTCGATCCTGATTGATGAAGCACGTACGCCGTTGATTATTTCGGGTCAGGCAGAAGGTGATACGGAAATATATGTGCGTATTAATGCCCTAATTCCTAAGCTGACTCGCCAGGAAACAGAAGAAAGTTCAGGTGACTATAGTGTGGATGAAAAATCTCACCAGGTTACGCTTAGCGAAGCTGGTTTTGAACATTCGGAGAGGCTGCTGGCAACAGCTGGTTTACTGAAGTCAGGCACCAGTCTTTATGATCCAGCTAATATCAATTTGATTCATCATCTGAATGCGGGACTACGCGCACATAATTTATATTTTCTCGATCAAAATTATGTCGTGCAAAATGGTGAAGTAATCATCGTTGATGAGTTTACCGGTCGTTTGATGGCAGGCCGACGTTGGTCCGATGGATTACATCAGGCTGTAGAGGCGAAAGAAGGCGTTGCGATTCAGAAAGAGAATCAGACGCTGGCTTCTATTACTTTTCAGAATTATTTTCGTATGTATCAGAGATTATCCGGTATGACAGGTACTGCCGATACCGAGGCTGCTGAGTTCCAGCAAATCTACGGGTTGGAGACGGTTATCATTCCGACGCACCGTCCAATGATTCGTGATGATCGGATGGATCAGGTATTTCGTACAACGAAAGAAAAAAATGAAGCAATTATTCAAGGAATCAAGGAATGTTATGAGCATGGGCAACCAGTTCTGGTGGGTACAACATCCATTGAGAATAATGAGCTGTTGTCCAAGCTACTGGAACGAGAGAAACTGCCGCATCAGGTTTTGAATGCCAAACAGCATGCGAGTGAAGCGGGTATTGTTGTGCAAGCTGGCCGGCCTAAAATGATTACCATAGCAACGAATATGGCAGGTCGTGGTACGGATATTGTATTGGGTGGTAATCCGGAACCCGAGATAGAGCGGATACGGCATGATGAGAAATTAAGTGAAGAAGAAAAAGAAAAGTATATCAATGAAGCTTATGCGAGATGGAAGGTGGCTCATGAAGAGGTTTTGAGCAAAGGCGGTTTGCACATTATTGGTACTGAGCGACATGAGTCTCGTCGAGTGGATAATCAGTTGCGTGGACGTTCAGGCCGGCAAGGAGATCCGGGGTCCAGTCGTTTTTATCTTTCACTTGAGGATCCTTTGCTGCGTATATTTGCGTCAGATCGTGTTGCCAATATTATGACGCGTCTTAAAATGCCTGAAGGAGAAGCTATTGAACATCCGTGGGTCACTCGTGCTATTGAAAATGCTCAGCGGAAAGTTGAAGCGAGAAATTTTGATATGCGCAAGCAGCTACTGGAGTTTGATGATGTAGCTAATGATCAGCGTAATGTAATTTATCAACAGCGTAATGGACTCTTAGAAGAAGATCATGGCATTTCAGAAACGATCACGGCAATACGTGAGAATGTTTTAAGTAATTTGTTCAGCTTATATATTCCACCCCAAAGTGTTGAAGAGCAATGGGATGTACAGGGTTTGGAAAAAGCGCTTGCAGCGGAATATCAGTTACATTTTCCTTTGCAGGAATGGCTCGAGAAAGAGCCAGAGTTACATGAAGAAAATTTATATGAGCGTATTGTTGAGCTTGCTAATGAGCAATATCAAGCAAAAGTAGAAACGGTGGGTGCTGAGCCAATGCACCATTATGAGCGTGCTGTAATGTTGCAAAGTTTGGATTCGCATTGGCGGGAACATCTGGCGGCATTGGATCATTTGCGCCAAGGTATACACTTGCGTGGTTATGCGCAGAAGAATCCAAAGCAGGAATATAAACGCGAAGCTTTTGAGCTTTTTACCAATATGCTCGAAGAAATCAAGAACGAGGTTTCGAAAATACTTTTAACTGTGCAAATAAAGAGTGAGCAGCAGGTAGAAGCCGTCGCAGAGTCGCTAAGATCACCGGAAAATATACAATTTCATCATGATTCCTACAAGGAATCCCTGGTCGAGGAAGCTGAGTACGAGCGAGTTCAAGATGAGAAAGTGCAACCTTTTGTGCGTCAAAACGAAAAAGTTGGCCGCAACCAATTGTGTCCTTGTGGTTCCGGTAAAAAATATAAGCAGTGCCATGGAAAGGTTAAATAATTACTCAAGAAAACAGACTGCCATGTGTGTGTTTTGTTGGCTTGCTCCATTGAAATACTTTTAAGTCCTCTATAATCCTTAATATGGTTATGGTATACTGCGCGCTTTTGTAGTTTATAGTTTGTAAATTTGCTCGTTAAAGTGGTGGGAAGTAGATAGATTTTCCTTTTTATTGATAGCATTACATGAAAAATATAACTGATGGAATAGTCGAATATGGCTGATAGTTTTAGCATCCCTGATGAAATGAGCGGCAGAAGAAAATTCTTGGTCGCGGTAACATCTGTAGCTGGCGGTATTGCGGGGGTTGCAATTGCAACCCCCTTTATGTTGAGTATGATGCCTAGTGAACGAGCTAAAGCGGCAGGGGCGCCGGTAGAGGTTGATATATCAAAGCTTGAGCCTGGCATGCTTCTGATGGTCGAATGGCGCGGAAAAGTCGTATGGGTTTTAAACCGTACTCCGGAAATGCTTGATACGCTTGTGAAAGTAGAAGAGGAGCTAGCCGACCCGAATTCAGAAAAACCGCAGCAACCGGAATATGCTCAAAATCGTACGCGATCAATCAAACCGGAAATTCTCGTTACTGAAGGTGTGTGCACACACTTGGGGTGTTCTCCTGTATTTAGGAAGGAGATTGCTCCTGCGGATTTGGGTCCAGACTGGTTGGGCGGATTTTTCTGTCCTTGTCATGGATCAAAATTTGATTTAGCTGGTCGCGTGTATAAAAGTGTACCGGCTCCTACTAATATGGTTGTTCCTCCTCATGTTTATTTGAGTGATAGCCGTCTTTTAATTGGAGCTACAAGCGAGGGATCTGTGTAAATGAATAAGATAATTGAATGGATCGATAAACGATTTCCACTAACGTCAAATTGGAAAGCACATCTTTCCGAATATTATGCCCCTAAGAACTTTAATTTCTGGTATTTTTTTGGCTCATTAGCCTTATTGGTTCTGGTTAACCAGATACTTACCGGAATTTTTCTCACCATGAATTATAAGCCGGATGCTGGTATGGCATTTGCTTCTGTTGAATATATCATGCGTGATGTGGATTATGGTTGGTTAATTCGCTATATGCATTCAACAGGCGCTTCCATGTTTTTTGTCGTGGTTTATCTGCACATGTTCCGCGGAATGATGTACGGTTCTTATCAAAAGCCACGGGAACTCTTGTGGTTAGTTGGTATGGCAATATTCCTTGTGTTGATGAGTTTAGCTTTTACTGGATATATCTTACCTTGGGGACAGATGTCTTACTGGGGTGCGCAAGTGATTGTAAGTATGTTTGGAGCAATTCCAACTATTGGGGAATCTCTCCAGCAATGGGTACTAGGTGATTTTACACTTTCTGATGTTGCGCTGAATCGTTTCTTTGCCTATCACGTTGTAACATTACCTTTGATAATGTTAGTTCTAGTGTTCGCACATATTCTGGCGTTGCATGAAGTTGGATCAAATAATCCAGATGGCATTGAAATAAAAGCAAATAAAAACCCAAAAACAGGTATCCCTGTCGATGGAATACCGTTTCATCCTTATTACTCTGTAAAAGATATAGTCGGTGTTGTGGTGTTTTTAATGGTGTTTTGTGGAATTGTCTTTTTTGCTCCAGAAATGGGCGGATATTTCTTAGAGTACAATAATTTTATACCTGCTAACACATTGCAAACACCAGATCACATAGCGCCTGTATGGTATTTTACACCTTATTACTCCATGCTGAGAGCAGTGACTGTCAATTTTCTATGGGTAGATGCAAAGTTGTGGGGTGTGATATTGATGGCTGCTTCTGTGGTTATCTTTGCTTTCCTACCTTGGTTAGATAGAAGCCCGGTTAAATCGATACGCTATAAAGGTAAATATTTCAAGACAGCCCTAACGCTTTTTGTAATTAGCTTTTTCGTATTGGGTTGGCTCGGAACAAAATCTCCGACTCCTTTATATACTTTATTAGCGCAAATCTTTACAGTCATCTATTTTGCTTTCTTTATTTTAATGCCGTGGTATAGCAAGATAGATAAAACAAAACCTGAGCCCAAAAGAGTAAAAGAGTAAAAAAATGAAGAAAATAACAATTGTTATATTTATCTTATGTATGGCTCCATTTAGTGACTTGTTCGCTGCTGAGTCTGGTATGGCATTAGATAGTGCTCCAGTTAGTACAACGGACAATGCTTCGTTACAACGTGGTGCAGAGAGTTTTGTTAACTATTGCCTAACTTGTCATGGTGCAAGCTATATGCGCTATAACCGTCATCGTGATATCGGATTTACTAATGAAGAAATACTGACCAAGCTGGTATTTACAGGTCAGAAAGTTGGTGGTCTGATGGAATCTGCAATGCAGAAAAAAGAAGGTGAGGTATGGTTTGGTGTTGCGCCGCCTGACTTATCAGTAATAGCTCGCTCGCGAGGGGCGGATTGGTTATATACTTATCTAAGGGCTTTTTATCGTGACGACTCCACTGCGACTGGATGGAACAATCTTGTTTTTGATCGTGCAGCAATGCCACATGTTTTTTATCAATTGCAGGGTGAACAGAAATTGGTTATTAAAACAAGTGATAAAGGTGAACAAAAGACCTTGGTGCTTGATAAACAAGGTGAGATGACAAAGGCAGAGTTTGATAACTTTGTTGGTGATTTGGTTAACTATCTGGTTTATTTAGGTGAGCCCCACGCAAATGCCCGTAAGGAATTAGGGCTGACAGTCATGGCTTTTCTTTTAGGTATGCTGATTTTATCCTATGCGCTAAAAAGAGAATATTGGAAAGATATTCATTGACATTAAACTTGCTGAATATATTGTAACGAAGTCTGGGAATAGAAGTTATGATGACACTATATTCAACAATTACATGCCCATACAGCCATCGTTGCCGGATCGTTCTGCACGAGAAGGATATGGACTTTCAGGTAATTGACGTCGATCCAAATAATAAATCAGAAGACTTAGCTGTAATGAGTCCCTATGGGAAAGCGCCGGTACTTGTGGAACGCGATCTTGTGTTATATGAATCAAATATCATTAATGAATATATCGATGATCGTTTTCCACACCCGCAATTAATGCCAGCAGATCCCGTAATGCGAGCTCGTGCACGCTTATTGTTGTTCCGTTTTGAACAAGAATTATTTTGTTATATTGATACGTTTGATGGTTCAGATCAAAAAGCAATCGATAAAGCTCGTACTGTGATAGCAGATAATCTGACGATTATCTCTCCAATCTTTGAAAAACAAAGATTTATGCTTGGTGATGAATTTTCAATGCTTGATGTTGCGATAGCGCCTCTGCTATGGCGACTGGAACATTTTGGAATTCGCCTCCCTAAGCAAGCGGCGCCGTTACTAAAGTATTCGGAAAGATTATTTAGTCGACCGTTGTTTATTGACGCATTATCAGCTTCAGAAAAGATAATGCGGAAATGAGCACTAATTCAACGAAACCCTATTTAATTCGCTCAATTTATGATTGGTGCATTGACAGTAGTTTTACGCCATATGTATCCGTAAAAGCCTGTCCGGATTTAGATATTCCAATAGAGTATGTAAATAATGGCGAGATAGTTTTTAATATAAGTGCAAAAGCCGTGCATGAGCTTATAATTAATAATGATTCTATTAGCTTTATTGCACGATTCAGTGGTGTATCAAGAAAGCTAGAGATACCGCTTGCCGCTGTTAAGGGGATTTTTGCGAAAGAAGTAAATCAAGGAATAACATTCTCCTCTGATAATAAAGAAGTGGAGAATCAAGGAACGTCAGATAACGAACAACAAAATAGTACAATCCAAAATTCTTTAACTTATCAAACAAAAAGATCACGCAAACCCAATCTTCGCATAATCAAATGACTTTAGCATTTGGGTTTGGTCATATTAAGTTGCCGGCATAGCTCAGATGGTAGAGCAGCTGATTTGTAATCAGAAGGTCCCGAGTTCGATTCTTGGTGTCGGCACCATAAAATAAATGGATTAAACAATTCTTTCAGTCTTTTGATTTACCACTTTTGTTTTTTAGAGCTTCATCTGCAGTTATTGCATATTTTCTAAATTGTTTACGTTCCAAATACATAAAATTATTAACACAAATTTTCCATTCGTAGAAATGAGTTTTTAGGAAGGGTTATTTGATTCTTCATGTTGTTTGTGAGCGCCTACTATCGTCATAATATCCCCTGGCTGTAAATGCAGGAGTTTGGCTATTCCTTCATAATCATCAGGTAAAGCAGCATCACCCCATCCATTTGCAGAATGTCTAGCCAAATTGACAGCGAGAGCCACATTGCGTACACGCTGTAGGTTTGAACAATTATCATCCATCAAGGTAATTAATAGTTTAGGTAATCTCCACTTAACAGCAAGCTCCAGTTGTAACTGATTTAATGAGAAGCCAAAAATACTTTCTTGTGCTGTCACGCTACGTATTGTTTTATCTGATTTTTGTAAATTTTTGATCTTTAACATCTCATTGGGTGCAAAACACCACATGAGCATTTCAGCCATATCATGTAATAAAGCTGCGATACGGATTTCTTCAAAATGTAAATCATGTAAACGAACTGCCCAGTCAAAGGCATATGAAGAAGCAATATTTGCGCGATGAGTAGTTTTTAGTAAGTAAACGAGCGCGCCCATGTTGTCGCGTCCCAGAACTTCTTCAACCAATGGTTTTGCTGATACCTTATTTAGCGTAGTTTCAAGTCCAAGTATCATGATCATTTGTTCAACTTCCACGACATCATGTTCTTGGCTGCGATGTTTGTGCTGTTGTAGATAGCGTAACAACTTTACTGTCATTAACGGATCATATTTAACAACATGAGCAATGCTGCGAGCACACATGTGTTGTTCATCTTGCTCCAGGGCTTGAAGATTACGAGCGGTTTGTTTTAGAACAGGAATTTCCGTTGTCGTGAGAAAATTTACCCACTCAGATAAACTTCTCTGTTTTGGTTGTAACATATTGAGCCCCAGGTTTGGAATAGTGTAGGTTTTTTTACGACAATTCCGTATAAATATTTAGGAAACAATAGGCTATCTGTATATAACTTATCTGCTGATAATGATTTCTTGATTTATAGAGGTTTTATTTTAGAGAAATTAAATGTGAGATCAGAAAAATAATCGTTCTAATTCAATGCCCGGATCTTCAGCACGCATGAAAGCTTCACCCACAAGAAATGCATTAACGCGGTGGTTGCGCATCAATGCGACATCGGCAGGATTATGTATACCGCTTTCCGTAACGACTATTTTGTTGGCTGGAATTCGTTCCAATAATTCCAGAGTGGTATTTAAAGATGTCTCAAAGGTTCGCAAGTTGCGATTATTGATCCCGATTAACGGTGTATTGAGCTGGAGTGCTATCTGCAATTCATTTGCATCATGAACTTCAACCAGAACAGCCATTCCAAGCGAATTGGCGAGTTCTTCAAGCTTCAGCATTCGCACTATGGGTTCAATGTTTTCTAATAAAAAAGCACTGACTATCAGCAAAATACAATCAGCATTCATAGCGCGTGCTTCCGCAATCTGATAATCCTCAAGAATGAAATCTTTGCGAAGCACTGGAAGTAGGCAAGCTGCACGTGCTTCTTGCAAATATTCGGAGCTACCCATAAAGAATTGCTTGTCTGTCAATACTGACAGACAAGCTGCGCCGTGTTGCGCATAAGTTTTGGCTATTTCAGCGGGTAGAAATTCAAATGATTGTGCATCGTTGTCAGAGGAACGTCCGCGTAATATGCCTTTGCTGGGACTGGCTTGTTTGATTTCAGCAATAACAGCGGATTGCCCCGCAGTAATTTTGTTACGAATCGCGACTACAAAATCACGTGGAGGTGCTGCTAGACGGGCTTCCTGGAGTAATAATGAATAGGGCTTTAATGCCGTGACAGCAATAATTTCTTGTTTCTTTACTGCAAGGATTTTCTTTAAAATATCGGACATTTTGCGTTTAAACAGAATTTCTGTTCGTAAATTCCACTAGTTCATGAAGTTTTTTGAGTGCCGCGCCACTTTCTATTGCCTGCTGTGCTGTTTTTATACCCTGTTCGAGGGTATCCACAATTCCGGAAACATATATTGCAGCGCCAGCATTCATCAAAACAATATCACGCGCAGGTCCGGCAACGTTCTCCAGTACTGAAAGCAACATTGTTTTTGCATGTTCGCTGTCCGTAACCCGGATAGTCTCGATTGCGGATGTTTTTAGATTAAAATCTTCTGGTCTGATGGTATATACCGCTACTTTGCCATTTTTCAATTCACCGATATTGGTTTCGCCCGTTATCGTAATTTCATCTAATCCATCTTTGCCGTGCACGATTAGTACATGCTCACTGCCCAGTAGTTGTAGAACGTGTGCCAGAGTTTTAACCAGATCTGCATTAAATACACCCAGTACTTGTCTTTTGGCATTGGCAGGATTTGTCAGCGGCCCAAGAATGTTGAACAATGTTTTAATGCCTAATTCGCGTCGTACCGGAGCAGCATGTTTCATAGCGGCGTGGTAATTTGGAGCAAACATGAAACCAACCCCGATGTCATGGATGCTTTGAGCGACCTGTTGCGGCGTTTGATTTAAATTAACACCGAGCGCTTCAAGCACATCAGCACTACCTGACTTACTCGAAACCGATCTGCCGCCGTGCTTGGCTACGCGAGTCCCCGCAGCTGCGGCGACAAATGCCGATGCGGTTGAAATATTGAATGTATGTGCAGAATCTCCACCTGTGCCACAAGTGTCCACCAAATGCGTGTTATCGGGGATATCTACTTTGGTTGCGAATTCACGCATCACTTGAGCCGCTGCTGCTATTTCACCGACAGTTTCTTTTTTTACCCGAAGGCCAGTGATAATCGCAGCGATTAGAACGGGTGAGATCTCTCCTTGCATGATTTGCCGCATCAATGAAACCATCTCATCATGCGTTATTTCTTGATGGGCAATAATGCGATGTAACGCTTCTTGTGGGGTCATTAAATTACCTTTATTCAACCTGATCTAATTAGCGATTCAGAAAATTCTCGAGCATTTTATGTCCATGTTCGCTCAAAATAGATTCAGGATGAAATTGAATACCCTCGATGGCGAGTGTTTTATGACGGATGCCCATAATCTCATCATCTTCAGTCCACGCTGTAATTTCCAGGCAATCAGGAAGTGATGAGCGTTCAACGACCAGGGAGTGGTAGCGTGTTGCAATGAACGGATTGGGCAAATCCCGGAAAACACCCGCATTATGATGAAAAATGGGCGATGTTTTGCCGTGCATGAGCTGTTTTGCATGGATAATCCTGCCGCCGAATGCTTGCCCTATGCTTTGATGCCCCAGACAAACACCTAAAACTGGAATGTTCTGACTGAACTGATTAATCACTGACAGTGACACGCCTGCTTCATTGGGAGTGCAGGGTCCTGGGGAAATCACTATTCGTTCAGGGTTCAGTTGTGAAATTTTATCCAGAGTAATTTCATCATTCCGGTATACAACAACGTTTTCACCTAATTCAGAGAAATATTGCACCAGGTTATAGGTAAAAGAATCGTAGTTATCAATCATTAGCAACATATATTTTAACGCTTTGTTTGTGCGTGCTATTGTTTAAATATTTCTGTGAAAATTATATCAAATGACGGATTGTTGAATATAGAGCAAGCAAATTTTACCAGTTCAACGGACATGAGTGTTGCTTCATCTTTTATTGTGAATTGGTTATTTTACGTGAGACATTGATCCGAAGCGTTCCGAAGCATCTGATTTATCAATGCCAACTAATCGCAATTAATTGAACATTATTTGATATTGCCTTATAAATTAAGTAAAATTAAATGTTTTTCAACCTTGTCTCACTATCATAATTGATGGGAGGCTTTATCCATAAGGAATTTATGCGACATTACGAAATAGTTTTTATTGTTCATCCTGATCAGAGTGAGCAAGTACCTGCAATGATCGAACGTTATCGTGGCATTGTAACCGCAAAAAATGGCACAATTCATCGCGTGGAAGATTGGGGCCGCCGCCAGCTTGCCTATCTGATTCAGAAAGTTCATAAAGCGCATTATGTATTAATGAATATTGAATGTGATCAAGAAACCCTGAATGACTTAGATCATGCGTTTAAATTCAGTGATGCTATCCTGCGGCACTTAACCATCAAGACCAAGGGACCGGTCACAGAACCATCGCCAATGATGCGTCAAGAAGAAAGATCCGGTTCTGCGAGCTTACATGTCCCAGATACAGTTGCTGATGAAGCAGAACCTGATGAGGTGCCTGAAGAATCGAGCGCCCCTGCGTAAACTTAATAGCAATTGGATTGTAATCAAACAATTATTTGTGGAAGAATTGCTAAGCTAGGGGTTTTGCGCTATACACCTGCTGGAGTTGCCGTTATTGAGTTTACAATCAATCACGTATCGCGACAAAAGGAAGCGGGCGTAGCTCGACAAATAATATTTGATATTCTTGCAGTAGCATTAGGGCAGTTGGCTTTGACTGTTGCCGGATTTAAGATTAACAATACGGTTAAACTCACCGGATTTATCAATAGAAAAAGCCATATGAATCATCAGTTAGTATTGCATACCGATCATATAGAACTTATTTAATCAGTTAATAGGAATTAAAATGGCACGTTTTACAAGACGTAAAGACAGTAAAGATAAAGAAAGAGAAAAGAAAGTTAATCGTCCTTTATTTAAGCGCAAAAAGTTTTGCCGTTTTACTGCAGAAGGCATAAAAAATGTTGATTATAAAGACATTGATATTTTAAAAGACTTTGTTAATGAGAATGGAAAGATAATTCCAGCACGTATTACCGGTACGACATCTTTTTATCAGCGGCAACTGGGTACAGCGATAGAGCGAGCTCGTTTTTTAGCATTATTACCTTACACTGATCGTCATTAAGGAGTAATGATATGCAGATTATTTTGATGGAAAAAGTTACCAATTTAGGTCAATTGGGCGACATTGTTAATGTTAAAAGCGGTTTTGCACGTAATTATCTGATCCCGCAAGGAAAGGCAAAACGTGCCACCGAGCAAGCCATTGCGGAATTTCAATCCAAACGTGCCGAACTTGAAAAAGTACAAGCTGCAGCTTTAACGGCTGCTCAGGCAATGGCAGCGAAACTAGATGGATTATTGGTGCAAATTTCCCAGAAGGCTGGGAGCGATGGTAAATTGTTCGGTTCAGTGACCAATGCAAATATCGCTGAGGCACTTGCCGGGCAGGGTTTCGCAATTGAAAGAGCCATGATCCGTATGCCGAATGGTCAATTAAAACAAGTTGGCGATTACCCTTTGACAATTTCTCTGCACAGCGATGTTTCAGCCCATATCACTGTTTCGGTATTAGGTGAGGCAATGCTCTGATAGCGCAATTGTAGGCATACTCGTTTCTTAAAAAGGACTATTCCGGTAGTCCTTTTTCATTTGTTATTCAGCAAGTGATAGAATCAAATATCACTCTTGTGTTTTTATACGGATACCCATGGCGTCAACTCTCAGCATCAATCAAGATCAGCCCGTAGATTCCTATAAAACGCCTCCTCACTCTATTGAAAGTGAGCAGTCTGTCCTGGGTGGGCTGATGCTGGATAATCATGCCTGGGAGAAAGTCGCTGATGTCATTACGGATAGTGATTTTTACCGGCAGGATCATCGTCTGATCTATCATCATATTTGCAAACTGATAGAACATAACAAACCCGCTGACGTGATTACGGTGGCCGAATCCCTGGAAATATCGGCTGAGCTTCAGAAAATCGGTGGACTCGCTTATATTGGCGCCATTGTACAAAACACCCCTTCTGCGGCAAATATAAAACGTTATGCTGAGATTGTTCGTGAACGCTCAATTATGCGTAATCTGGCACAGATCGGTGTCCAGATAACGGATTCTGCATATAGTCCGGCCGGACGTTCTGCAGCAGATTTGCTCGATGAAGCGGAAAAGAGAGTCTTTGAAATTGCCGAAGAAGGTGCTCGAGGCAAAGAAGGCTTCATGGATATTCAACCGCTCCTAAAACAAGTAGTTGAAAGGATAGAGTTACTCTACAGCCAGGATAATCCAAGCAATGTTACCGGCATTGCATCTGGCTTTCACGATCTCGATCAAAAAACATCCGGATTTCAACCTGGAGATCTAATCATAGTGGCGGGTCGGCCATCCATGGGTAAAACTGCATTTTCACTGAATATCGCCGAGCATGTCGCACTGGAATTGAACAAACCGGTCGCCGTGTTCAGTATGGAAATGGGAGGGGCCCAACTTGCCATGCGTATGCTGGGATCGGTCGGAAAACTGGATCAGCATAAAGTACGTACCGGCCGTCTGGAAGATGCGGATTGGCCTAAGTTGACGCATGCGTTAGGCAAACTCAACGAAGCGCCGATTTTCATTGATGAGTCTGCGGCACTGAATGCTTTGGAACTCAGGGCACGCGCCAGGCGGCTCTATCGCCAGCATGGTGAACTGGGTTTAATTGTAGTGGATTATTTACAGCTCATGTCTTCCAGCAGCCAAGGGGAGAATCGCGCCACGGAAATTTCAGAAATATCGCGTGCTTTAAAAGGATTGGCCAAAGAATTGAAAGTGCCGGTCATCGCGTTATCTCAGCTTAATCGAAGCCTTGAGCAACGTCCCAACAAGCGCCCGGTCATGTCAGACTTGCGTGAATCCGGTGCGATCGAACAAGATGCTGATGTCATTCTCTTTATTTACCGGGACGAAGTGTACAACCCGGATTCGCCAGACAAAGGTATCGCAGAAATCATCATTGGTAAACAGCGCAATGGCCCGATCGGAAAAGTCGATTTAACTTTCCTGGGTGAATACACCCGTTTTGAAAGCCATGCCCGGCCAGAATATTATTAACTCGATCTTTTTGCGGCATTTGCTGCGATTGTTACCGTGCATCTTGATCCTGGGTGTCCTTGCCGGTTGTGTCTCACCGATGGCGCTGAATCGCGCCGTAATCGCTTATGACGATGCCGTCACCGATGCCCTATCGCAACAGTTACTGATCAATATCGTGCGCGCGCATCACCGCCAACCGGTTCATTTCACCGGCGTTTCAAATATTGCGGCTACTTTCACCTTTCATGCGAATGCCGGTGCTACACCCGCATTGGGAGGACTTGCCGGGGCGACCATGTTGCCGATTTTCGGCGGCGGTGTTTCAGAAAGCCCCACCATCAGTATCGTTCCAATCGAAGGAGAAGACTTTACCAAGCGCTTGCTCACGCCGTTTCCACAAAGCAAGCTGACGCTGCTGCTGCGTCAGCGGTTTGATGTCGATCTGTTATTACGGATGATGGCGCAGGAAGTGCGCTTGCTAAATGTTGCCGAGCAACATAGCAGCTATCGCAATAGCCCGTCGGATAAAGCCGGTTATGAGATGTTTCGTCGCGTGGTATTGCATCTTTCTGCGATTCAAGATAAAAATGAATTACATGTGGAACCATTGCCGCTCATCCAGACCTGGACCATCCCGGCCAGCTCAATTGCAGCCGAAGGCTTCCAAGCGCTGCAAAAAGAATTTGTTGTACGCTACAACCCGGAAGACAATACCTATACGCTGCGTAAACAAGTACCGGGGCCGATTCTAATCACCAACTACGATCCCAGCACGCTAACCGATGCAGAACGTGAGGCATTGCATGATCAGGCGGGAGATTGGAATGTCAGCGATATTGCTTTTGATATCCGGACTGGCCACTACGGCGGGGAATGGCCTATCAGCGGCGTTTTCCGACTCAGGAGCTTTCATTCGATTCTCGGTTTTCTCGGTAAAGCGCTCGGCCATGAAACAGGATATCACGTCGAGAAAGATCCCAGAACACCGCCTATACTCTGGGACGAGAATCCTGATTTGACCATGGAATTTGTCGTTTCAAACTCACCACCGGCGGAAGTCGATTTCTCAATCCGTTGGAATAATGGCCAGTATTATGCTGTGAATACCAAGGGCCCTAATGCCCGCTGGAACCGCGATGCCTTCCAGCTATTATTCTTGTTGTTTCAAATGACTGTCATCGATATTCCGCGTATTGGCGTGCCGAGTATTACGATTGCCAAATAGTTTCTTAGGGAAATCCTGAATAATCCCTAATGGTCATTCCGAACGCAGTGAGGAATCTTCAATAATCAACCCAATAGATTTCTCGCTGTGCTCGAAATGACAGTTATTGGGTGGCTTCTCAGGATGATTGCGGCTTTTTCGTTTTTTTAGCTGAAACAGCAGGCAGCAGACTGGTAATGGCTTGATAACGCTCAAACAAAAAAGCCACACGTTCCGCTTCGGAAGCGAAATTCTTCTTGCCATATGCCGCATCCACGGCACGATCCAGAGCCTGATGCACGTGAACCAATTCCGGCGGCATCGCCAGCGGATCGTACAAATCGGCCAGGGTCGAATCAGGAAACTGGGCACGGGCATCCAGCACTGCCTGGGCGGCGGTTTCGATGGCGGAAATCCCCCCGTGCTGCGCACCTCCCCCCTTTGTCAAAGGGGGGATTTCAGGCCAGGGGAAGTTGTTGTACACAATGCCAACGGAATAGCGGTAATCGCTTTTTAATCTTCCACATACGGTACGCATCCAGGCATTGTGCATGGTGGAAGTGAGGATGCCGAAGTGATAGAGGGTAGCGTTGGGAATGGAATATACTAAATTACTGACAATGACTTCTGGCAGCAAATATCCAATTGGCACATACAGTCTATTCTCGGAAGAAACACTGGGAACAAGTAAGTAGGGTTCTGTCGGTTGGCGAATTTTCTGAAATAGGGTAGGTGTAACTGCGTCTTTTATTGTTTGTGCATCCTTGCTGGCAAGGCGCATAGTTCTTACGGCTTCTACGCGTTGCATTATTTGTGGCATGGTACGTAGCTCCGCAGGTGAAATATCAACCAGCCACAAGCACCAGCGTGGAATATTATTGATAAATTCATCGGCTCCGATGAATGGACGAATCCACTTTTCAGCTTGAGGCTCGGCTATTAATAATTCATGCTTTTCTTCGTCACTCAATAGCAAGTTGCCACCGTCAGCGGGTTTGCTACCGTTGATCATTTTCGGCACATCGCAAATTGGATAGGTGCGGTTCTCCAGTACTACGTTTGGGGCATCCACCAAATAGGGATTGATGTTATTCGCTGGAATTGCGTGTGGTTTGCCTTGAATATCGGCATATTCAAAAATGATTTTGTGCGCAGCTTCCTGCAAACCAAAACCAATAATGACGCAATGCACCGCGGCTTTGCCTTTGGCTTCGTTCATCCACTGAAACGTGCGGTGGGCAAAATGAAGTTGCACGCCGTGCCGGAGCAAGTCCGGCCACAGCACGCCGACTTGCTCGCCCTGGGTGATGGAGTTGGTGGAGACGAAGGCCGCTGAAATCCCCCCTGGCCCCCCTTTTGCAAAGGTGGGAATCGAGGTGTGTGCGTTCAAGTGGTCACTCTCCACTTTCCCCTTTGTAAAAGGGGGATCGAGGGGGATTTGTGCCATGTATTCCGTGGCCTTGCGATACCAACAAGCCACATAATCCAGCAACCCGGCGTTTTTGGTATCGTGAATATCGTGAAAAATAGTGGTTACGTCGGCGCGTTGTGCTTCGCTCATAAATTTTGCGCCAATAAACGGCGGATTCCCCATCACAAAACTGCATTGCGCCGCCGGAATAACAGTATTCCAATCCAGCCGTAATGCATTGCCATGTACGATGTGCGCGTGGCAGGTGGACGAAGTATTGGCCGAATTCTTCCGAGACTTGCGCGTTCATCTGGTGGTCGGTGAGCCACAAGGCCACCTGTGCGATTTGTACCGGAGATTCTTCGATTTCGATGCCGTGGAACTGATCGACATCGACCTGAATAATGCTGGTGATATCCAGCATTTGCTGGCCGCTGTCGTGCAGTGTTCGCAGTACTTTGAGTTCAAGCTGGCACAGTTCGCGGTAGGCGATGACGAGGAAATTGCCGCAGCCGCACGCCGGGTCGAGAAATTTCAGATTGGCCAGTTTGCTATGAAAGACTTGCAGGCACTTGGTGTTGTTTTTGATTTTGTCGAACTCAGTGTGCAGTTCGTCGAGAAACAGCGGGCGGATCAGCTTGAGAATGTTTTCCTCGGTGGTGTAATGCGCGCCGAGATTGCGCCGTGCGTTCGGGGTTTCGTCCATAATATTTTGGAACAAGGAACCGAAAATCGCCGGAGAAATGCCGCTCCAATCCAGTGCGCAGCAAAACAACAGCGCGGTGCGCATGTCGCTGTCGAAACTGGCGAACGGCAGGTGTTCTTCAAATAGTTTTCCGTTGATATACGGAAAATGCGCCAGGGTGTCATCCAGGTTTTTTAGCCGCGCAGTTTCCGGCGTATTCAGGATTTCAAACAATTGTGAAAGCTGCGACGCCAGATCGCTGCCATCTTCACGTGTTTTCTGCTCGATGAATTCGGTAAACTGCGTGCGCTCGAAAATGCCGGTATCTTCGGCGAACAGACAGAACAGCAGGCGCACCAGATAAACTTCCAGATCACGAGGTTTATTTCTTCCATAGCCAATCTGTTTCAAGCGGTCGTGCAGTTTGGCCATGCGCTGCACCGCTTTGGCATTGACCGGGCTTTGCGCGGAAATTTTTTGCGGTTGATAACCGGCGATGAACCAGAACAGTTTGACGAATTTATGAAAATCTTTCAGCAGGAATTCGGTTTGCGTGCCTTCTATCGCGTCATACAAGCGAAAGCGCGAAAAATCGCTGACTAGAACAAAGCGCGGCAGTTCATGTTCTTTCAGGTCGGGGAAATAATCAATGGCTTGCTGGTAGGCGCGATCCAAATCCTTGCCGCGCGACTTATGTTCGATCAGCAGGTTGCCTTTCCATAGCCAATCAATATAGCCATCTCTGTCACCCAGTTTTTTGACTTTTTGTTCAAAACCGCCAATGCGCCGGGGGCTGATGCCAAACACATGAAAAAACTCGATCCAGAATGGCTTGGCTTCCGCATCTTCCGATTCTGCACTGGCCCATTCTCTGGAAAACGCCAGCGCGCGATCTCTGATTTCATTCCAGGCTGGGAGCCTGTCGGACTTAAGGTCAATCTACTGCGCCAGTGGGATAACGGTTCATATTTCCTCAATTTCTCGTTGCGTAGATCGACTATGCGCCTCAAAATAGAGAAAATACGCACTCATTCTTCCACTCGGCTCGCTACGATTGCTTAAGTCCGACAGACTCCTGTGCCATGCGTTCCCCAATGTGTCTGTGACGATTTTGCCAGGCCTGATTCTACGTGATCCACCGGGAACGTTAAAGCATCGCTTGTGGTATGATTTTCGATCATCACTGGAGCATTGAAATGCGCGCTATTTTTTTGGATTTTGGTTCCGTAACCCGCGGTGATATGGATTGCGCGGCGCTGGAGCAAGCGATCTCACCGTGGCAGTATTATCACGACTCTTCCGAGCAGGAAGTGTTGGAGCGAATCTGCGAAGCTGAGGTAATTGTCAGCAACAAGGTGTTCATCAGCCGCGCGGCGATTGCCGTGGCGAAACATCTGAAACTCATTTGCGTGGCCGCCACCGGGTACAACAATGTCGACCTCGTTGCCGCCGCCGAGCGCAACATTCCGGTATGCAACGTGCGCGGCTACGCCACGCCTTCGGTGGTGCAGCATGTGTTCATGCTGATGCTGAATCTGGCGCGCCATTTCATCGACTATCAGGAACTGGTGAAACGCGGCGGCTGGCAAGAGAGCCGGTTTTTCTGCCCGCTCGATTTCGGCATTCAGGAGTTATCCGGAAAAATGCTGGGGATCATCGGGTACGGCGAATTGGGTCATGCCGTAGCGCAAATCGCGCAAGCATTCGGCATGCAGGTGCTGATCGCGGAACATAAAGGTAAGCCGCCGCGTCCCGGCAGAATGGCATTTGACGGCGTGTTGCAGCAGGCGGATTTTATTACGTTGCATTGTCCTTTTTCGCCAGAAACCCATCATTTGATCAGCCGCCGGGAGTTTGAATTGATGAAACCTTCCGCGTATCTGGTTAATACTGCGCGGGGAAAACTGGTGCATGAAGCGGATCTGCTGCATTGCTTGTCCACGGGCCGGATCGCCGGTGCCGCCATCGATGTGATACAGGAAGAGCCGCCGGGTAAAGACAATTCGATTCTACAGCAACAACCGGAAAACCTGATTGTCACGCCGCATATCGCCTGGGCCAGCCAGGAATCCAGACAACGGCTGCTGGATCAATTGGGCGGAAACATCAGCAATTTTTTCCAGCAGAAGCCTTTTAATCAGATTACCGATGCGCTGGGTCAGTAACCCGTTAGCTAAAACACTGGAGTTATTACAATGCAACAATGGATTTTTCTTTCTATTGCGATTGTCAGCGAAGTGATTGCCACTTCATGCCTGAAAGCGGCCGAGGGATTTACCCGCTTCTGGCCATCGCTGGTGGTTGTTGTCGGCTATTTGCTGGCTTTTTATTTACTTTCCTTGACGCTTAAAACCATTCCGGTCGGCGTAGCGTATGCAATCTGGTCCGGTGTTGGTATCGTATTGATCGCGCTGAGTGGTTGGCTTTTTCTCGAGCAGTCACTGGATACACCTGCCGTGATTGGTCTGACTCTGATTGTCTCTGGCGTTTTGGTGATTAATGTTTTTTCCCGTACCGTTGCGCACTGATAATCGTCAGGTTTTGCGCAGATCGGTGAGAAATTGATCAAGAATTTCTTTCTTGGCATGCGGCATGACCACGATGTGTGCGCATGGCGTCCGTTCTCCGTCAATGTCGAGTTGCATGGTTGCTAACGAGTAATGATCGACCACGGTTTTATTCGGTGTGATGAAATAAACCGTATTGGAGCGATCATTGGCGCGCACTGGCCGCAGGTAGCTATAGTGATTGTTCATTTCCTTCAGTAAATAACCGGTATTATCCAGCATTGCTTTGGCGTCAACTGCCTGTCTCGCGAAGGCGGATTTCGAGCTGAAGAAATAAAACTCGGCCGGTTTGACCGCATCGCGCGAGCAGGTAATCGTGCCCGGTACCTGCTGGAGGTATTCCGGGTCATGAATTTGGCTGAATTCGGCGCGGAACGATTCAAAATTCGTTCGCGTGGTGATGAACAATCCGGCGGGCGAGGGGAAGCCAAAAAATTTGTGGCAAGAAACGGCGATGGAGTCGTAGCGTTGCAGTTTCGCTTTGTAAATTGGATCAATGATGTTATGCAGTAAATCGCCGGCAAACGCGGTATGCGGCAAATAGCCACCGAATAATGCGGCATCCAAGTGAAGGTAGGCGGTGCGTCCTTTTAGCTTAGACTGGATGGCGTCAATAGGGTCTATTGCGCCTTTGAAGGTGGTGCCAATGGTTGCGACCACCAAGGCAGGGTGGTTGGGGTTGGCATTCAGTTGACGTTCTAAGTCATTGGCATCCATGCTGCCATCAGGTCGAGTGCCGACTACCACCCAATCGAGACGCAATAAGTCGCGCAAAATCTGAATCGAGTAATGCGCTTCGTGGGTAAAATAGATTTTCGGCATTACACCGGTATGGCTTTTCAGGATCGTGCGACCCATATACAGTCCATGCATATTGCTGTCGGTGCCACTGTTGGTGAGGAATCCCCAAATGTTATCCAATCCGAAGCCATACACCGCACCAAAACGATCGATCAATTCTTTCTCAAACGGATGGCAGTTAAATGGGATATGGCTATGGTCGTAGGGGTTGCCGACATTATTGAAAGAAAATTGGTTGAAACCCGCGGTCGCGAGTTCATTACGCCAGGCAAAAAACGCTTCCGGCGGGGTGGTCATATTAATTGGATAGCCGAGCAACCGGTTTCTTTGTTGCGCGAGATGCTGCATCGCTTTCAGTGTGGCGGAAACGTTTTGTTGCGGACGCTGCACTAGCGATTGCGCCGTGAATGCTTGTGGTGAGCATGCAGCCATTAAGGCTGTTGTGCCGGACATGCTCAGAAATTGGCGCCGGTTCATTGACATGAAAATGATCTCCTGATTAATATGCTCATTAGATTCCTTACAGGCGCAAGGTTTCTTCACAATATCGCAGAATATGTACTTAAGTATGACAAGTTGTCTTGAATAGATGGCTGAAGACCGCTATCTTAACGCTCTGTGTGTTTCTAATGAAGACCTATTAGCATGAGTAAAGCATTTACCAAGGAAAGCGAAGACGACGACGAGCTTGACGGCACGCCGAAATTACCGCAAGGCCTGAAGAACTATATCACCCCGGCTGGACATCAGCGATTGAAAGACGAATTCGATCAGTTATGGAAAGTGGAGCGCCCCGAGTTAGTTAAAACTATTACTTGGGCGGCTTCCAATGGTGATCGTTCGGAAAATGGCGATTATATTTATGGCAAAAGGCGTTTGCGTGAAATTGACCGCCGTCTGCGTTTCTTATCCAAACGTCTGGAAAACGCTGAAGTGGTCGACCCTGGCCAGCGCGGTGAATGCGATCAGGTGTTCTTCGGCGCCACCGTGACCGTCTGCAATGCGCAAGGCGAGGAAAATACCTACAGTATCGTCGGCCTGGACGAGGTAGATCCCGGTCGCGGACGTATCAGTTGGATTTCCCCATTGGCTAAGGCGCTGCTCAAAGCGCGTGAGGGGGATACGGTGAGGCTGCACACGCCGGGCGGCTTGGCAGAGCTGGAAGTGGTGGAGATTCGTTACAAAGCGTTATGAGAATTAATTGTCACCATCATTGCGATTAAATTCCTATTGCTGACTGGGCTACTCAAGATTCAATCAATCTCTGAGGATCTGAATTGATAAGATACATTGCCTATACATTCCTGTTGTTGCTGATCGCAGTCCCATTTGTGCTTGCCGGTATCCTTTATTGGGTGATGGCAGATCAGCCGACGGTCAACCGTGTTGCAGAATTCACGCCGGTGCATATCGAGCGCGCTAAGCACATCATTAAAACAAATGATCCGCGCACGATGAAGCCAGGCGTGCTGCGTATGCTTACACTTTCGCAGGAAGAAGTCGACCTGGCCGTCAACTATCTTGCCAGCCGCTACGCACGAGGCAGTTCTCGCATCGTGCTACAGCCGGGCAAGGTGATGCTCTCTGCGAGCTTTGAACTTCCGTCCAATCCCTTTGGGCGATTTCTGAACATCTCGGCATTGCTGCATGAAAGCGATGGGCTTCCAGTCTTCGATCAACTGCAGATCGGGCAGTTATCGGTTCCGGAGTGGCTTGCGGATATGCTGCTCGAATACGTACTACAACAACTCAATACGCGTGAAGATTACCGAATTGCGAGTGACACCATTAAGAAAATCAGTGTTGCGGATGGCCGGTTCATCGTAACCTATGACTGGCAGGCAGATCTGCCGGATCGGATCAGGAGTATCCTGCTGCCGCACGAAGAACAGGCGCGATTGAAGGCTTATCAGGAGCGACTTGCCGAGAACATCCGCAGCGCCTCAGCTACGGCCGAGATGACGCTTGCAGATGTGATAGCGCCACTGTTCAGATTGGCAGCCGAGCGTTCCACGAGCGGTGATGCTGTGGCGGAAAATCGTGCTGCAATCGTGGTGCTGGCGTTCTTTGTGAATGGTAAGGGACTCGGAGCCATTGTGCCTGCCGCGCGAGACTGGCCGCAACCACGGCCACGCCCGGTGTTGCTGGCCGGACGTGAGGATTTTTCGCAGCACTTTGCTATATCCGCAGCGATCGCCGCCAATGCCGCCGCACCGCTCTCCGATGCCATCGGACTTTACAAAGAAGTTGATGATTCGCGCAGTGGCAGTGGATTCAGCTTCAACGACATTGCTGTTGACCGTGCCGGTACGCGCTTTGGCGTACTTGCAGTCAGCAACAACGAATCTGCGCTGAGATTGCAACGTTTGGTTGCCGCAGGTATCCGCGATTCAGATATTTTGCCTAAAGTCGTGGATCTGCCTGAATTCATGCCTGAAACCGAATTTAAGAAACGCTTTGGCGGTATCGATTCGCCCGCTTATAAACGCATGATGGACGAGATCGAAAGACGCATTGCCGTTATGCCACTGTATCGCTGACGGATAATGCTTAGCGCCACGTTACTTACTTCAATCTTGCAGAATATCGCCATCGACATAAAACCACAATCCTTTCTGAAAGTCGAACCGGCTGATTTCATGTAACCGGTACGCACGCCCATTGATTTTGTAACGTGCGACAAATTCAACAATGGCGCGATCCGGAGCGGATTGTTCGTGGCGTTTCACGGTGAGGCCCAACCATTGGTTGCGCGGTTGATTTGCCAGTCCGAGTGCAGCGGGACGTGTGTTGGGGTGCCAAGTTGCCAGCAGATAGTCTTCACGATTCAGCGTATAGGCCGTGTAACGTGAGCGCATCAGGTGTTCTGCGGTGGCAGCTACTTCACCCTGATCCAGATAGCGGCCGCAGCAATCGCTGTATTGCTTGGGATTGCCGCATGGACAGTGCGGTGTTCTCAGATTGGCAGCTTGAGTATTCATATACAATGCGGTTTATTTGACAGTGTAATTTATCACAGTCCTTTTCTGAAATTGTGTGAATAATGAATGCGCCGCAACGTCGTATCGCTCATCTGGATATGGATGCTTTTTATGCCTCCGTGGAGTTACTGCGTTATCCTGAATTGTGCGGTTTGCCGGTTGTGATCGGTGGGCGGGACGAGCACCAGCCGGTGATGCGGGCGGATGGCAGTAAGCATTTTTTCCGGTTGCGCGACTATGCCGGTCGCGGGGTCATTACGACCGCTACGTATGAAGCGCGTGCAATGGGTGTTCATTCCGCCATGGGGGTCATGAAAGCAGCACAGCTTGCGCCGGACGCTATTCTTCTACCCGTTGATTTCGCCATTTACCGTCATTATTCGAGTCTGTTTAAGGCTGCAGTTGCCGGTATCGCACCGCAGATTGAAGACTCCGGTATTGATGAAATCTACATTGATCTCAGCGATCTACCGGATGATACCTTGCCGTTGGGACAGCGCATTAAGCAGGCAGTGAAAGAGTCTACCGGACTTTCCTGTTCTATCGGCATCACACCGAACAAATTACTGTCAAAAATTTGTTCAGATCTCGAGAAGCCCGATGGATTGACTATTCTCGGGATGTCCAACATTCCTGACCGGATTTGGCCGCTGCCGGTCAGTAAAATCAACGGTATAGGCCCTAAGGCTGCCAAGAAACTTGCGTTACTGGGTATCACCACTATTGCCGAGTTGGCGCAAGCTGAATTGAGTTTTCTCCGGATATACTTTGGGCGCAGCTATTCGATCTGGTTATATGAAGCTTCTCATGGAATCGATCAGCGCCCGGTGATTACCGATGCTGAACCTAAATCCATCAGCCGGGAGACTACTTTTGAGCGGGATCTGCATCCGCGTCAGGATCGTCATGATTTATCAGAAGCATTCACAGCATTGTGCACACAAGTAGCCGATGATCTACAGCATAAAGGCTATGCGGGACGTACCATCAGCATCAAACTGCGGTTTGAGGATTTCCATACGCTCACACGAGACTGCTCGCTGACTGCCCATACTGCGGACCCTGTTTTGATACGTCGCACAGCAGGAGAATGTTTGCGAAGAATACCATTGAAGAAGAAAATTAGATTGCTCGGTATAAAAGTCAGTACACTTTCTCCGGTTGAATCCAGGCAGGGAGCCGAAGTACTTCGCCAGAGAGAGTTACCGCTGGAATTTTGAAGCATTATAAATGGCAGTTATCCATGATCCAACGATGAATCTGTGGTATGTGTTTTTTTAGTGCTTAAATTTTCAATCTCTTTTTATAGACTAGCCGGAGCGGTATGAATTAGCGTACTGCTAATTTTGACAATAACACCACAATTAAAAGAAAAATTCAGAAGGAATTTGTTATGTTTGATCGTGTTAATTTATATCGTATAGCGCCATTTGGCGCGTATGTCTTCTTCATGCTGTTGGAAGATATGCTGTTGAAGTTTGGCTGGGAGGCTAATGATTTGCGCCTGCTTTATGTGGTGAAAATAACTGTCGTGGCCGGTTTGCTGTGGGCGATGAGAAGTGCCTATAGTGAATTGCGCTGGCCAATTGGCGCAAGCTTTCGTACCTCCTGGGCTGTTGCAATAGTTGCTGGTATCGTTGTATTCATCGCTTGGATTAACTTGACAGCAGACTGGATGGTGATGGGAGAATCCGTTGGCTTTGATCCGAGCGATCAGGATGAGATTGATTGGTTTCTTGTTGTGGTGAGGCTGATCGGTGCGGCATTCATAGTTCCAGTGATGGAAGAGCTTTTCTGGCGGTCATTTCTGATGCGCTGGATAGATCATCCAAACTTTCTTTCGGTTAGTCCGGCGCACGTCGGATTAAAAGCATTTTGTATCACGGCTGTACTTTTTGCGCTGGCACACAGTCTGTGGCTGGCTGGTTTATTTGCCGGTATTGTTTATAACTTGTTGTATATGCGCAGCGGAACGCTATGGTCACCGATTCTTGCCCATGCAATTACCAACGCGATACTGGGCATATGGATTGTATCGACAGGTAATTGGGGTTTCTGGTAGGCGGATTTGCCGGTGAGATTTTGTAATTAAATTACATTACATTCTCAGGATGCTCGACGATTTCTTGATAAATCAGGTGATGTATTGTCTGCATATGTTCTGATTTTATGTCGATAAATTCAACCCCAGAGGAGATTGTTTTCTGTCCGTTCTTATTGATTGGTTTGGCAGATCTAATAGCGCTTTTAACTGTTACGGGTATTTCTTTGTCAAGAATTGTGATGGCAAAAGTCAAGGTAACTATTGTTCCAAGTGGTCCCAAAGGGAGGTTTGAACTAATCCCTGCACCACATACACTGAGATCTATGAGGGATACTGGGATATGTTTTTCAACGACAGACCCTTGAAGACTGCATCTGATCCTTCGTGATTTTCGAATGCTTTGACCTTGGATTTCCTTGGGGAAGGACAAGTGCAAATACTTAAACGGTACTTTAATAACCTTGTCGACAAAGACTATAAAATTGAATACTGAATTTCCGCTGAATAGGCTTACTTGAACTTGATCGCCTTCAACGAAGGGCTCTCCTATTAACTGATCAGTTGCGGGCATGGCAGTGATGACAGTGCTGTCTTGCACATAACCAATCAAGGATGTTACGTAGGAATTATATTTTATCTCGACTGGGACTTTTGATCGCGAGGATAGTTTAAGCTGTAGCTTATGTCCCACTTTGAGTTGCATATCATCAAATCTAATCTTATTGCCACCTGACTGAGTCTGCTCCGGTTCGGGTTTTTGTATGCGAAATATCGACGATCCTTCTAGCTGTTTTAATTCATCCTCTGTGCTGAAGATATAACCGCGTTTTTGTATCGGCTGATGCGCCTGATCGAATAAATCCCATGGCAATGGCTGACCAATTGTCAGATCGGTAGTTTGTATCGGTATCAAATTCATAATCGATTATTTTTAGAGTGAAAGATGAGTATTTAGTTATCGAATGAGTCAGTAGCGCTCATAGGCTGCAAGCCAATATTTGGCAGTTAGCACAGGACTGTCTTTTTAACGGTTTGAGCGATTTAAAACTTTAATCGTGGTAGGAGAAAGCGTTCAGGGATGAATACACCGGTAGAAGGTGGGTTAGCTATTGCATCTTTTAGCTGGTAATGACAATTTCTATTGCAGATATTTGCTAATTTTCTAAGACGAACTGAACGTAATGATAATAAAACTACTATTTGTGTTGTATTTTTTAATGATAAGTCGATTAACTCGCTTGTTCACGTTGACCCCTTAAGCGATTCAGTGTTAGAGTTCTTTCCACGTGGTGGCTAGGGTCTTTTGTGGTGTTTAGTTTTTGTATCTTTTTCATTGTCTTATTTAAATTCAGAGAGGGGAGAGTAATGGAATATCAATCGCTATACAAGAAACAAATGTTTCACGCTGTGGCTGGGGGGTTGCTGCTGATCGGTATGAGTTCGTCGAGTGTTTATGCACAAGCTGTCACGAATAACAAAGATAGTAGCGGCAACAGTTTTATGAATTTGCTTAAAAATAGCGGCGTTAAGTTTGGCGGCTGGGTGAATGGCGGCGCGACTTTCAATCCAAGTCAGACTGATGGTTTTAACGGTCCGGTTACTTTTGCTGATCAAGCGAATAGAGCTCAACTGAATCAGTTGAACCTTTTTATGGAGCGTGCTGTAAAAACACAAGGCAAAGGCTGGGATGTCGGTTTTCGTGCTGATTTCATGTTTGGTACCGATGCTATCTTTACCCAAGCCTATGGTAACCCAGCATTTGATCCTAATACTGGCAGGGCTTTGCCTGATCGGGGTAACTGGGATCTTGGAATATGCTGTAACTCCAGTCGCACATACGGTATCGCAATTCCACAAGCTTTTGCAGAAGTTTATGTGCCGGTTGGCAATGGGCTCAATGTGAAGGCGGGTCATTTTTATACGCCGATTGGCTATGAAACGGTTCCTGCACCTAATAATTTCTTCTATACCCATGCTTACACGATGCAATACGGTGAGCCTTTTACCCATACCGGTGTATTGAGTAACTATACGGTTAATAAGAATTTTACCGCGATGGCTGGTGCAATCGGTGGTAGTGGAACCGGTGGCTGGGATGGTAATTTTGATAGGCAGATGGGAAATTGGGGCGGGATTGGCGGTGTTACCTGGACCAGTGATGATAAACAAAGCTCACTTAATATTGCAGGTACCGGTAGTACAGCTTCCACACGCAGCAATAATTTCTGGGGTATGTATAGCATCGTGCTGAAACATAAGTTTACAGAAAAGACCCATTTTATCTTGCAACATGACCATGGTTTCGCTGATGGTGTGTTGACAGCTAAAGGGGTGACGAATGCTGAATGGTATGGTATTAACTCACATGCGTATTATGATCTGACACCGGATCTATCAATCGGTGTTCGCGGTGAATGGTTCCGTGACAGAGATGGTTTCCGTGTTTTCTCGCCAGGACGGGTAAGTGCAGCGACGAATCACCTTGGAAATAGCTACGCTCTGGGTGGTGCAAGCTCACTTGCGACCGGCACCCCTGCGGATTATTATGCAGTTACCTTGGGCGCAAACTGGAAAGCAGCTAGAACATTAAAACTTGGCTGGCAGGGATTAAAAAATCTGAATATCCGCCCCAATATTCGCTATGACAGAGTTGATGCGCTTCATGCCGCTGCATATCGGCCATTTGGCGGTAATAAGGATCAAATTTTATTTTCACTGGATGCGATACTGCCTTTCTAAGTTTTTTACCAGTCTATGAATTTACTTGTGAAACATGAAAAAATGCGCCTGCGGGCGCATTTTTTTATTCCGTAATCTCTGATCTGCTGTGTTGCCGCAATAGCTGCAATAAATTATTCAGGTCTTTTGGCGCATCGGCTTCCCATTCGAGGATTTGTTCCGTTTGCGGGTGGGCCAATGCCAGTTTTTGAGCATGTAGGGCTTGCCTGGGAAAGCTAATCAATAACTGTCCGATTGCTTGCCCTGTTTTTCCAGGTTTTCCGCCATAAACAGGATCACCGGCCAATGAATGTCCAATAGAACTCAAATGCACCCGGATTTGATGTGTACGCCCTGTTTCAAGGCTACATTGCAGTAATGTGCAGCCCGTAAAGTTTTCGATAACCTGATAGTGCGTGCGTGCTGACTTGCCGTTTGTTGTAACGGCCATTTTCGTGCGATGTATTGGATGACGGCCTATCGGCGCATCGACACTGCCAGCTTGCATAACCTCCCCCAGAACCAACGCCAGATAATCGCGTTTTACCGTATGTTGCTGTAATTGGCGTACAAGGTTCGTCTGTGCTTCTAGTGTTTTTGCAACGACCAGTAAACCGCTGGTGTTTTTGTCCAGGCGATGAACTATGCCGGCACGGGGTACGTTATCCAGTTGCGGCGCGTGATGTAGTAAGGCATTTAACAAAGTACCTTGCCAGTTGCCATTTCCCGGGTGAGTGACCAAACCGGCCGGTTTGTTGATAATAATGATTACTTCATCTTCGTGAATGATGTTCAGATCGATGTCTTCAGCCACATACGTTGATTCAGCGGACATATCTTTAGGAGAGACCTGAATATGCTCATTGCCCCATACTTTCTGTTTTATCGTGGTGACTTGACCATCCAGCGTGACTCGATTTTCAGTAATCCAAGTTTGCAAGCGGCTGCGTGACCAGTTGGGTAAAAGCTTCGCCAAAGCTTGATCGAGGCGCAGTCCTGCATAATCCGCAGGAATCGTTAAATCAATGATGCTGTGCGCCGGTTCGTTGCGTACTAGCGGAAGTGGCTTTACGCTATAATCGCCAGATGTATCTTTGTTTTTTATGGAATTCGTCATGTTACGTAGTTTAGCTTTAATTCTGGTGTTATGGTTACCGGCATGTGGCTTGTTGCCGGATCGCACCGAAGATCAGCAGGACTGGTCTGCCAATAAGTTCTATAGTGAAGCAAAAGATAAATTGAATGATGGTAGTTATGCTGCAGCCATCAAACTGTATGAATCACTGGAAGCGCGCTATCCTTATGGACGGATCGCGCAGCAGGCGCAGCTTGAAATTGCCTACGCGCATTATAAAAATGAAGAACCGGCTTCCGCAATCGCAGCCACGGATCGATTTATTAAATTGCATCCGCATCATGTGAATGTTGATTATGCTTATTATATAAAGGGATTATCAAGTTTTAACGACAATTGGGGAATGATGGGTTTCTTGATGAAAGGCCCGCTCAAACAGGATATGAGTGAGCGTGATTCAAAAGCATCACGTGAGTCATTTGAAAATTTTAAAGAACTAGCGACGAGATTTCCCGAGAGCAAATACGCGGTCGATGCCAGACAGCGTATGGCCTATTTGGTTAATGCGGTTGCGATGAGTGAAATTCATGTTGCACGCTACTATATGAAGCGCAAGGCATACGTTGCTGCGGCCAACCGAGCGCAAAATGCAGTCAAGGAGTATCCTCGTACACCAGCGACTGAAGAAGCTTTATATATTATGATTAAAGCCTATGAAGCACTGGAAATGTTTGATTTGCGGGATGATGCCGAGCGCGTGATGCGAATCAATTTTCCTAACAGCCACTTTCTTGCGGAATTGCCAGAGGTAGGCGCTAAGGCTTGGTGGCAGTTCTGGAGATAATCTGATCACCTCAGTTTATTCTTGATGGTCTTTCAGGTGAATAGCCAGTACATCACATTCTGCATGATATAAAACGCCCTTGGCCGTTGAACCCATCAGTACGGCAAGTCCATGGCGCCCATGTGAACCCACAACAATCAGATCAATGTGTTCTTGTGCGGCAAGCTGGGTGATTTCCTGTTGTGGCTCACCCCAGATCATCCAGCGGTGTTCTGGTGAAATATCCAGTTGCTTGCTGATTTGTATTAATTTATTTTTTTCTGCTTCCAGTAAATCATACGATGAATCTTCATTCAGTAGAATCACCATGCCATAAGGCGTGTCAGGCATAGGAATATTATCCAGAACATGAATGATATGGAGATGTGCATTAAATTGATTCGCCAGAGATTTTGCCCTTTGCGCCACAAAATGGCCATAATCGGAGAAATCGATAGCAAGTAGAATATTCTGGTAGTTATTCATATTGGATTCCTTCTTGTAAAAGCAGAAATATGGTTTCTAAGACAGGCTAAACAATACAAGTGACTTTATCACATCTGCGTTCTTGTGGCGGGGCAATGATTCCTGATCGATATGTTGAGCGCTATCAGTTAACATTTTGGCGTAGATATTGTGATAGAAAAGCGCTAATACGTTGTTCATATTCTCGACCGGCATAAGTATGCATATTGAAATGTCTCGCGCCAGGAACATTCCATAGCTCCTTTGGGGTTCTGGCGGCAGCATAGAGACGTTCGGTTTCCAGTTGCGTTGTGTGCGCATCTTCTGTCCCGGAGATTATCAATAATGGTGCGTTAAGATTATTGATTCGAGTGATAGGACTTAATGCTGTGGTAGAAGTATCCAGGTAAAAAGTTAGTTGCGACAGCATGAGCGGTAAAAGTACCGATCCGTAGTTTCCAAAATGGAGCTTCAAGCGATTATCAACTGCTTCTTCAATGGTGGGATGTAATGATTCCAAGATGACGGCACTCAGCTTCAAATCATGTTTGGCAAGTACAATGGCCGCAGCGCCCAGAGAAACACCGATTGCACCGATCCGCTCCGCAGGGAAAGTTTTTCGCAGAAACACGATTGATGCTTCAATATTTTCAGATTCCCTCAAACCAAAAGTAATTTTTTCTCCGGCAGTTTCACCATGCGCTTGTAAATCAATAAATAGAACACTATATCCCTGATCTCTCAGGAATCGTGCCCGACTCAGCATCTCGAGTCGGTTACTGCGCATCGAATGCGCCAGTAATACAACGCCGCCACCGGGTTGCCCATAAACTAGCCAGCCATGTACCGTGGATTCATTCGGAGCAGGAATCTGCACCGATTCAACCGGAAAATCTGCAGAGAGTGTTCCTACTGCCGTGGGCGCCGGTGCGGTCAAGAGTGCGCCAATGGCAAAGATGCCAAGCGTGATTGCGATGATGAAAGCCAGAATCTGGATAGCTATTTTATGTAACATGGCTGCTAATAAATAGTTTAAAAGGTAAAATGATTAAGTAACCGGGTTTTAGGTGTTAGATCGCAGGATTGAGTTCCAACTTCTTTAATTAAAATGAACGGGTAATTGTACTGATTGTATCGAACTCGTCGATCAGATAAAGCTTCTTGCTGTTTGGACGGGCAGTGAAGATCCAGAATGATAGAGGAATACTTCGTATCTTATATTACCGGATGTCATGATAAGGATGGTATAACAACAAGGAGCACTTTTGGAAAATTCTACAGGCTGATGAGATGTTCCTGTTATATTGATGATTGCCAGGGTGCAATTGAATTAGGTTGCGCATGCCATGAATCTGGTTACATTGACTGTTATCGCAAAATCATTTGATCCCATGAAGCAACTCACTGAGATCGAACAACATTGGGCACCATATTATGGAAAATAGAGTACACAGCGAATTTCAGGAAAAAATGTGCTTGTTGGTCACTTCGTTTGCAGAGGAATTGCCGGATAGGATTAATGAAATAGAAGCGATATGGAATAGATTGTTGACTGGATGGGATGCGACTGTTTTACAGGAACTTCATCGCGCAGTTCATAATTTGGTTGGCACTGGCAAGATATTTGGCTTTCCGCAGCTGAGTGTTGAAGCGCATGCGCTGGAACAAATCCTTAAGAACTTAATGCAGAAATCGGTTTCAGCGGATGATCTGCAGTTAAACCGGATCTTGCAGCAGATTCTTGAACTGAAGAAGATTTCGGCTGAGAAGGAATCCAATGTTGCAAACGATATTACTCAGGCGATAGTGGATGAAGATGCGTTTTTCTCAAACCCGAATCCATCCAATCTGATATTTGTGGTGGACGATGATGCTGAAGCGGCGCAGGAGCTTGCGTTGCAATTGCGCTATTACGGCTATGAAGTGGAGGTGTTTAATCATCTGGACAAATTCCGGACGGCCATCAAAGATCAACCCCATGCCATTATTCTCATGGAAACGGAGTTCCCTGGGGACGAAATGGGGGGTATCCATGTTATGGAAGAGGTTCAACAGGAATTGGCGCAACCTGCACAAGTCATTTTTATTTCAGTGCATGATAATATGGATTACCGGCTAGGAGCGGTTCGAGCCGGTAGTGTTGCGTATTTCATAAAGCCATTCAATTCTGTTGAGTTAATTGGCCAGCTTGATTTAATAACAGCATCACAGATTCAGGATTCTTTTCGTATATTAATGGTAGATGATAGTCCAGCGGTACTTTCCTACCATGCTGCGATACTGGAGCAGGCCGGAATGGTCGTGAAAGCGGTAACAGAATCCATGAATCTAATGGCAGTATTGAGTGATTTTAATCCAGATCTGATCCTGATGGATCTGTATATGCCAGGCTGTAATGGTATTGAATTGGCAAAAATTATCCGGCAGATGGATGGTTTTGTGAGCACCCCCATTGTTTATCTTTCCTCTGAAAATGATTTCAACACGCAATTTGAAGCGCTGAGTCTGAGCGGTGACGATTTCTTGGTTAGACCCATTGATCCCAGACATCTGGTTTCAGCGGTCACATCGCGCGTGATGCGTGCGCGTTCTTTACGTTCTCTGATGGTGCATGACGGTTTGACAAGTTTACTCAATCATACGGCGCTTAAGGAAGAATTAGTGCGTGAGGCGGTGCGCTCCATTCGACTGGATACGCCGATGTCATTTGCTTTAGTGGATATCGATTCCTTTACAAAAATCAATAATAAGTACGGACATGCTGCGGGCGATCGTGTGATTAAGAGCCTGTCTAGACTGTTAAAGCAACGTTTGCGTGGAACAGATATTATCGGGCGATACGGTGGCGAAGAATTCGCTGTCATTATGAATGATACCGATGCCGCGTCGGCTGCAAAAGTGATTGATGAGATCCGCAATGTTTTTTCGCGCCTATTACATCTGAGTCAAGATGAAGAATTCTCAGTCAGTTTTAGTTGTGGCATAGCGGATCTTGCCCATTTTCCGGATGCTGCGAGTCTGAGCGAGGCAGCAGATAAAGCGCTGTTTCAGGCTAAACAGAGAGGGCGCAATAAAGTTGTTGTTAATACAGATGACTAATTGCGCTTATCCAGTCTATTGAGGTTTGTTTGAATTGCTTACGGTTTGGGGTCATCGCTTCGGGTACGCAGCAGACGAGGTGGATGAGTGCCTGCATTTGCTGTGAATTGTTGCTTGCTGAAAGCAGCACGTGATTGTGGATCAGGATCAATTGCCTTGAGTGCTTCGATGACGGCAACACGCGGTGCTAGACCGGCAGCGTTAGCCACTTGAATGGAAAGCCCTGGGCGTGCGTTGAGTTCAATAATCATGGGGCCTTGGTCTCTGTCCAACACAATATCCGCACCCAGGTATCCCAAGCCAGTCATTTCATAGCAAGCGGCAGCCAATTGTAAGAGTTTGTCCCAATGCGGGATGACTAATTCTGAGAAAGTCTTGCGTGTATCTGGGTGGTGTAAGACCGGTTCTCCATATTGCACAGCATGTAACGCATGACCAGTGCCCATGTCGATTCCAACCCCCACTGCACCCTGATGTAGATTGGCTTTGCCATCGGAGACATGGGTTGTGAGCCGTAGCATGGCCATAATGGGATAACCGCAGAGTACAATGATGCGCAGATCAGGAATGCCTTCATAACTATAGTCAGAAAAAACCGGATCAAGTTGTATTAACGACTCGATCATGACGTTATCGGGCTTGCCGCCCAAGCTATGGAGACCGCTCAGAATATTCGATACATGCCGTTCGATATCCGCCAGTTGTATCGAATCCCCGCTGGGTTTGAAGTAGAGATTATGATCATGTTCGGTAATCACCAGGATACCTTTTCCACCACTGCCCTTGACCGGTTTTATGACGAACTGGGCGTGCGGCTGGAGTATTTTTTTCAGCAGTTTGACATCATGCTGATATTCCACGGTACCGAGTAATTTGGGCACGGTAATACCAGCTTCTTGTGCCAGCAACTTGGTTTTTAGTTTGTCATCAACAAGCGGGTATAAATGGCGCGGGTTGTAGTGGGAGATCAAACCGAAATTCCTTTGATTCATCCCGATGATGCCAAAACTCCTGAGTTTCTTAGCGCTTGCCAGTAACATTGCGTCTTTCCAGAGCATGAAAACGATACAGCTCGGATAATCGGTAGCCGGTATATTGTCCAAGAATTAGGATGAGTGCCAGATTGACCAGCATCAGTTCGGGAAAGTTAAAGGTTAGATATTCAATCGTCCGGTTCGTCATAAACAAATAAGCAATAACCGCTGTTAACAGGCTACCACCGCCCTGGATAAAGACTTCTCTAGGGCCATCCTCTTCCCACAGAACCGACATGCGTTCAATGGTCCATGACAAGATGATCATCGGGAAGAAAGTTACCGTCATGGCCTGATCAATTCCGAGTTTATTACTGATGATACTGATACTCGCCATAATTGCGATCACCACAATGATCACCGCCGAGATACGCGCTACAAACAGCAAGTTTAAGCGCGATAAGTAAGATCGGATCAGTAGCCCTGTGCCAACGACAGTCAGAAAGATGATGATGCCGGTTAGCAAGGTGGTTTGAATCAACGCCAATGCGATCAAAATCGGCATAAATGTGCCGGAAGTCCGTATGCCGATCAACAGGCGCATAATGACCACAATCAATGCGCCGATCGGTAATAATAAGATCATTTTGAATGCATTTTGTTGTTCAATCGGTAAGCTGTATATAGAGAAATCGATTAGCCCGGCTTGTTTGCTGATGCTGTCACGCACGGCGAGATTTCTGGTTGATTGGATACTTTTTATGATAGAGAAGGAAATTTTCGAGTTTTTCCCCCCGATGACATCCAGCAGAGACTGATCGCCACGTTGCCAGACCAGGAAGTTCTTGGGTTTCCCATTCTCTCCGGTGTTCTGATTAAACAAAAGCCATCGGCCGCCTATATAAACTTCCACAAAGTTGGTTAGCGACAATCTTTTTCGGCCCTCATTCAGATAGAGTCCACGAACAATATGCGCACTAATACCTTCTGATGCCAGTAAATGAATGATTAAGTTGGTTTTATAATCTTCGCTGGATTGGTCATTGAGGAGTAAGCGTTGATTCTGATCAGGGGTATTGGAATTTAAAGTTCTGATCAACTCACGGGTAAAGATTTCAGTATTAGCCGATTTGCTGCGAACTTGATCTAATAATGTGATGGCTGCGGTCTTAAGTACCCCATCAAATTCAGGTTTTTCTGGTTCTGCGGGAAGATCTGCTGCTGCAATGGGTGGTTGAATGAATTGGTCAGTTTCGTACATGCTCAGGCGGTAATAAGCTGTTTGAGGCCCTGATGCCGTTCTTTTGCTCCATTGCGCGCGACGTCCTGCTGGAGAAGCTAATTCACTAAACCCATAACCAGGCGAAGCAAAATCTTCTTCCATAAAGACAACATTGGGTGTTTTCGGGGGGAGTGCGAACGAGACGATAACGGGATCACCGCGTGCAATGAAATCGATTTTGGCTTCAATTGTCCAGACTGATTTCTTGTCATCAGGCGATAATGGGAATCCCAAAGCAAAGTGCTTATATGAAATCAGACCTATGCCAAGCCCCATAATCAGAAAAACTAAAATATAGAGCCTCAATTTGGGGGACATTACCTGAGATCACCTTGTTTTACTTTATCATTCTTGGCAGTCGTATATTTCTTGCTGACGTCCACGATTGCGAGATCACGTAATAAATTGCGTCCTATCAGAACCTGATTTTTGAGTTTGCTGCGATCCACCAGCGTAAAATTTATTTGTTCATCAATGTCGGCGATTACAACACGCATTCTGACCACCGGGCGATTTTGTGATTCTTTATTGTTCAGTTCCTTGACCCGTGCATAACGACGCAATCGCCTGGTTATTTCAGTTTTTTCTCCGGTTTTGGGATTGATGACATTAAATCGCACGTGCGGTTTGCCATCCCGTTCGAATTCAACAATATCAATCGCATTCAGTGAGGATGTCTGAGCACCGGTGTCAATCCGCGCGTTAAATTCCATACCGGGAGGATCCATGTAAACTTTTTCAATACGGCCTAATAATGTTCTGGAGTCTGGGGCAAGGTGAATTTTCTCAACACCACTGGATACTGTTCGGGTATATCTCACCGTTGTTTTGTCTTTTTGAGTATTCACAGCTGGATTGAGATCGCTCATCGAGTCGCATAAACATTCAGTGGATCTGGAAGGAGAAGTATTTTCTTCTTGGTTGGTCATTTGATTATTTTCTAATGCTTTTTTTTGTTCCACCAACGCTGCAAATAATGTTACGAGTTCTGATTCTCTAGCATTGATCGCTGACTCGCGTTCTGAGAGATCGCTCATTTTTGGATTACAAGCTGATAGCAAGAAGAACGCGAGAACAAGGGTTAAGCAGTTGCGGAAAATTTTTACGATAGGAAATTCCATAAGTATTCTTTTTTATGCATGGAAGCATTGATAGGGTTTGAAATACTGTCAACTGTAGCTAACCTATTTATCTTGTGTGAGTTATTTCTCTAGGTTATTTCAATTCAATAGACAGTGTTTGATTTTTGTAGGTGCAAGCATACCGGTGAATTTCCAAGCAATGTGAAGTAATCGTGATTTGATAAGTGCCCGGTACTTCATTTTTGCTATCAAACTTAAATTCAAAATGACCCTCCGCATTACTGGGATAGGATTGATCAGCCGCCATTGTGCCATCGGGGCGGATCAGCTTGAAATTAAGTAAAACATCGGGGGCCGGCTGCGCATTGTAGTCTACCCGGCCATGCAGAATAACCATGTCTCCGATTTTATATTGTGTTTTTGGATCGATTAGAACAGGTTCTGAGATATGCGTTGCAAATGAATTTTGCATCACTCCACATAGAATGAATAGCAATGCGAAAGAAATGCTGTGAGTTTTTTTGCATCCATCATAAAATTTGTAAAAATTGATTGTAATTGCTTTGTTTGCAGGAATCAGAAACCGGCTGGGTATTTTCCGAATTTTCAGAGATACCCATGTCGTCTATTTCTTTGGTATATAAAGATCTGTGATAGTTCCTTCAGCCATTTCGGCGGCGAACAGTACGGTCTCCGAAAGCGTGGGATGCGGGTGAATGGTCAGACTGATATCTTGCATATCCGCACCCATTTCCAGCGCCAAAACCGTTTCCGCAATCAACTCACCGGCATTGATTCCTACCATGCCAGCACCCAGTATACGGCGGGTATTTTTATCCAACAGCAGTTGCGTCAATCCTTCCTCGCGTGCCATGGATATGGCGCGGCCACTCGCAGCCCAAGGGAAGCTGGCCTTTTCGTAGTCAATGCCTTGCTTAACGGCTTCTTTCTCGGTCAGGCCCATCCAAGCAATTTCAGGATCGGTGTAAGCGACGGAAGGAATGGTGCGGGCATCAAAGATGGCTTTATGCCCGGCAATAATCTCCGCAGCTAATTTACCTTCATAAGTGGCTTTATGCGCCAGCATCGGTTCACCCACGATATCGCCAATCGCAAAAATATGCGGCAGATTGGTACGCATTTGCTGATCGACTGGAATAAAACCGCGCTCGTTGACTTGGATACCGATTTCCTCAGCACCGATAGTGCGGCCATTCGGGCGGCGTCCGACGGCCATTAGAATACGATCGTAGGTTTGCGGTTCCGGTGCACTCTCTCCTTCAAAGGTCACGGTTAGTCCGGATTCACCGGCATGAATCTGAGTCACCTTGGTTTTTAGATAAATCGCTTCGTAGCGTTTCTTGATACGGCGATGCAGCGGTTTGACCAGATCGGGATCAGCACCCGGAATCAATTGATCCATCCATTCCACTACACTGATTTTGCTTCCCAGCGCGGAATAGACCGTGGCCATTTCCAGGCCAATGATGCCGCCACCGATAATCAGCATGTGCCTCGGCACACCGTTTAGTTGCAGCGCCCCGGTAGAATCAATCAAGCGCGGATCATCGTAAGGAAAACCGGGGATGCGAGTGACACTGGAGCCGGCTGCGATGATGCAGTGCTCGAAAGAAACCGTTTTTTGCCCATGGGTAGTTTCGACCTGAATCAGATTTGGCGTGGCAAATTTTCCGCTGCCATGGATGACTTCTACCTTGCGTTGTTTCGCCAGTGCTTTCAGGCCTTTGGTTAGTTTTCCGATGACTGATTCTTTCCAGGTGCGCAGCTTATCCATATCGATTTGGGGTTTGCCAAAAACAATACCTTGCGCTTTAACATCCTCTGCTTCCGTGATTACTTTGGCCGCATGAAGTAAAGCCTTGGAAGGAATGCAGCCAACATTCAAGCACACGCCACCGAGCGCGGCATAGCGCTCGATTAAAACCACCTTTTTACCCAGATCGGCAGCGCGGAAAGCGGCGGTATATCCTCCGGGGCCAGCGCCAAGCACCACCACGTCGGCGTGAATGTCTCCCGGTAGAATGGATTGCGGTGATATGGGTGCAGGGGCTGGGGTAACAATAGGAGCGGCAACTGCTTTCTCGCTGGTTCCGGTTGTGGTTCCTGAGCGCGTTGCGGCTGTGGGTTGCTCAATCACTGTCAAAGTCAGAATAACCGAACCTTCTGACACTTTATCACCCACTTTGACTTTGATTGCTTGCACCACACCGGCGTATGGCGAAGGCACTTCCATTGAAGCCTTGTCCGTTTCCAGTGTGATCAGCGAAGTTTCCTTCTCAACCGTATCGCCGAGGGAGACGAATAGCTCAATGACTGTAGCATCCTTGAAATCACCGATATCGGGAATCTTTATTTCGACAACTTGTGTCATAACGGCCTTTGGGGTGAATTGAGTGCCGAGCACTCATTTTTTATAAGTATTTTTAAATGCAGGTTACTGGTTACTGTCTTAACTGGCCGTCGCCTAGCACAATAAATTTTTGACTGGTTAGTCCTTCCAGACCGACCGGACCACGCGCATGAATTTTGTCCGTCGAAATGCCGATTTCAGCCCCCAGGCCGTATTCAAATCCATCCGCAAAACGCGTCGTAGTGTTGACCATCACTGAGCTGGAATCCACTTCACGCAAGAAACGCCGCGCACGCGTATAGTTTTCCGTGACAATTGCATCGGTATGTTGCGAGCCGTATTTCGTGATGTGATCAATCGCTTGATCCAATCCATCGACAATGCGGATACTCAAAATCGGTGCCAGATATTCTTCATACCAATCCTGCTCAGTGGCTGCATTCATCTGCGGAATAATACTGCAGGCTGCTGTGTCGCCGCGTAATTCAACGCCTTTATCAAAATAAATCTTGCTCAAGGCAGGCAATATTTTCTGTGCAATACCTTTATGGATCAGTAATGTTTCCATCGTGTTGCAGGTGCCGTAACGCTGTGTCTTGGCATTGTCGGCAATGGTGATGGCTTTATTAAAATCAGCCTGATCATCAATGTATACATGGCATACGCCATCCAAGTGCTTGATCACCGGGATGCGCGCTTCATTGGCAATCCGCTCGATCAATCCCTTGCCGCCGCGTGGCACAATCACATCGACAAAATCTTTCATCGTAATCAATTCACCCACTGCCGCGCGATCGGTGGTTTCAATCACCTGCACCGCCGATTCCGGTAAACCGGACAGCCGCAATCCTTCTTTGACACACGCGGCAATCGCCTGGTTACTATGAATCGCTTCCGATCCGCCGCGCAAAATGGCGGCATTCCCCGCTTTTAGGCATAGCCCTGCGGCATCCGCCGTTACATTCGGACGCGCTTCATAAATAATGCCGACTACACCCAAAGGCACGCGCATTTTTCCCACCTGAATGCCGGAAGGACGGTAATGCAATCCACTGACTTCGCCTACCGGATCAGCCAGTGCCGCAATTTGCAACAGACCTTCCGCCATTGTCGCCACGCCTTTGGCCGACAAAGTCAAACGGTCGATCATCGAAGCTTCCAGGCCTTTAGCGCGTGCATTGTCCAGATCTTTGGCGTTGGCTGCTAATAATAATTGCTCATCCCGCCGGATGGCATCCGCCATCGCAATCAAAGCACGATTCTTCGCCGCCGTGTCCGCTTTTGCAACCAAACGCGAGGCCGCGCGTGCTTCCTGGCCGACGGATTGCATATAACTTTTGATGTCAGTGGTATCCATGGATTAATTTTAATAGGGAATCGATATCAAACGGTAAGTAGTTCGGAATTATAGTACAAGATGATAGTTATATTGTTGATGCCGGGTTTAAATTGACCAGGCGTTATCGCGACATAGCGTACTACACCGCTGTGGATAAGTCGATCAGACTGAAATGATTGTTCCTCAATTGATTCTGTTCAGTTATAGATTAGTGGCAACAGCGAAGTACCCTCCACTGTTAGGAATGTGCTGAAGGACAGAGTGAGAGGATAGATCTACTTTGGTCGCGGGCGTGGCAGCTTTGCCTGCATCGAATGGAGCCGTCCGGCACGTAACTCGACGACGGCTTTTGCTACGGCGAGCGCGACATTGCGTGTTTCTGCCTGTACTACAATATCTTTGTCCAGAGCATCGTGACTGGTCGCATAGGGTTCGAAGTATCCGATGTAGCGATCCAGGCGTGCCTGAGCTCCGGCGTCGATAAAACCCATCCAGTCGAGCCAGTCGGACAAAGAACGGCGCGAACCTTCAATACCGGCTACATCGCCGTGTACAATCACGCCGTAGGCACGTCCGGCCAGGTGCTGCGGGTAGTCCTATCCGGCCATCTCGAGTTCTTTCGCTTTGCCCGCATTCTTGCCCGATGTCGATGTGGGATCAGAGTTGCCACCATCGGCGCAGACCATGCGGTCTATCATCAGTTTCAAAGGGCTTGGACTCTGGTACCAATACACCGGGGTTACGATGATCACGGCATGGGCAGAGCCGTCCAGCGTTCATAGATTTCGGCCATCCAATCATTGTTTTGATTGAGAGAGTGGTTGGGATAACAACTACACGGCCAGTGACACAAAGGCATTGCCGTCGACACACATCCCTTGCATGGATGGATGTTACGACCATATTCCGAGGTAATCAGACTCAGATCGAGTACATCAACCTGGATATCAGCCTGCTCTAGCGTTTCGCGAACAATTTTCAAAAGCCGGAAGGATTTGGACATCTCGCCTGGACAGGTTCCATCGTTGCGTGCCGAGCCACAGATCAGCAATACCCGAGATGGCGTGGAAGGTTCACTCCAGCGCTGTTGTGCTTCTTCTATACGCTGCTTTGTGGACAGCCATTCGACTGATAATTCGTAATCCGGATCAACATATCCCGGACCTGCTTTCTGTGTAAAGGGTGCTTTGCGGCCATCGGTGTAAGCTTGCCAAGCGACCTCTTCAAGTCGTGCGATGGATTCATCTTCGCTTCGAAACGCGGGATCGATGAATGTGGCACGGAACCGAATACTAAATTCAGCGCGATCAAGCCGACCTGACGTCTGACCCTTGCGGATCTCAATCGCGGTTGATTTCACTGCTGTGTTGGCCGGATTGTTGTTGCTGCGATGGTTTGCCATAAATTACTCCTTTATGCATGAGAAGCGATGACAGATAGGTGATAGTGTATTGTCAAAAAGATTCACTGATTTATCGAATGCAGAGTAATGGTCTGGTGAGTTTGCCGTCTGTGCGCTAACTAACTCAGCGGGAGTTTATGGTAGTTACCGCACAGCATGTGGCTTCCTAATCCTGTTAATCGGTGTGCGGAAGTTACCAGAAAATATTGCCGGGATTTATCTGTGATGAAAACTGAAGAGTTCCAAATATTGGCGGCAGAACTTGAAAGACTGACGCCGCACCAGAGAAGGCTATTTGCAGTCTGATTGTCCCCGAGAAGGATATCCAGTCACGATAAAATATTAAACTTTGAGAGACAATCTATTTTCCTATTTTTATATCTTTAATAGTTATCGTTTCCAGAGCATCGAATTTTTTTGGGTCCATCATTTCTTCCAATAATTTCTTTATGTCTGCAATACTGGTTTTATATAAATTGATATCTAATTCAACTGTCACTTCAACTTTCATAAGTTGCTCTCTTTTATTTGCATTTGATAAATAGATTACGGGTGACTATTGAACCCGAAGATGTCAAATATCCGATTGATGCTGATTGTGTGTTTGCGCCAAACTCACGGATTGCTTGAGAGAAAGGAACAACATCACCTTGCTGATTCAGTAGGTGATACCCTTGTGTGCCACAGATTTCCCCCGCTTTTTCAAGACAGTTGCTATAGTTCATTCCAGAGCCACTGCAGTTGATGTTATGTCCTTTGGTCCCGTCAGCCAGAAACACTTCTCTGGATGAGGCACAACCTTGAAGCGTTATGACAAAGATGATAAGAATAAAAAATGATCGAGACATATTGGTTCCTTATAATATTTAGCCACAATACTGCTATGTGGAGGTAGGGCATTTCTCAATTCGATTTTATACTACATTACAATAACGCTGTTAAGTTCGGATGCCAGTCTAATCGTGTCTCCCTCCCCATGCGGGCATTGACTTGATCAATCGCGCCCTCAATTTGCTCGATCTACTATCACTCTTTGCTGATGCCAGACCAAATAGATCATCCTCCTGCCGGTTTTTCCTGAATACCAGATCGGACAACATTACACTCGCTTTTTGATAACGGTACCCGCTTCGATAAATTTTTCGTAATCCCTATAAGGCAACCTTGGTCAATAGCACGGTATCATTTGTCTGCATTGGCAGCGCGTCAAGCCATCTGCATAAGCTAGATAGCACCACAACCGGTTTGTCTTCCAACTTAGTATTAATTATTCGTTCGCAACTAACATAGAAGTTATTCACATCAATTAGAGCGATAGAACGGGCAGGCATAGCAATGCGGCGTGATGATTTAAAAATTCTTTCTGCCATACATAAACCGGCAGCAACTTACTCACTTGAAACGACGAAATGATCCTGTCACTACACCAAAGATCTCAAACTGCATATCTGGACGAATGTAAATGGGTTTGTAAGCACCTGATGAATTGGCTGGCATCAGCCTCGGCATTTTGTTTGCCCCGTAATCAAAGATTTTAATGGTGAATTCACGATCAACCACTGCAAGCACAATGTCGCCGATGCCTGGTGTCTTTGATCTATCTACCACAACTTTATCGTCTGGCAGTAAACCGACATCAATCATCGAATCTCCCTTAATCGTAACGAAGAACGTCGATGCCGCATGATCGATCAGAAATTCGCTGACATCGAGGCTTTTTTCGATATGATCATCCGCCGGACTGGGGAAACCTGCCGCCACTTATAGTAGAAAAAAGCGGTAACAAGGTTGGTTGGTCGCTAATGGCGGGAATAAGAAACTCATCCACGTTTGATTCTTCATCATCGGAGCTTGTTCTTTTACGCTGGTATGCGTCAAGAAAGTTCTCGATGGTAGCTCCCTGACTTTGCGGTATGCGTATTGAAACAGTCGGTTCGCCAAATTTGCCCTGGCCGCGCGGCCTTCCCGCATTTTCTCTTTTCCCGCCACGATTTGACATGTTTGAATGACTCCATAATTGATATCTGAGCAGTATTCAAACATGCAATGTATCGCCATGTCAACTCTGTTTCTCACTCCTCATGCGGGCAATCAAAAGACTAGCCACTCTTCTCTACATATTCCATCCACAGGTTGCTGTTGTGGTACCGCAAAAACAATATTTTGTTCAGTTTCTTCATTCAGTCCTGATTCAGATTGAGCACTGTACAGTGACTCATCAGGAATCCACTCGGAATGAATAACTGAAAAGAGAAGAGAAATGGACACCCCAAAAAAACAGACCATTCTTCTGCAAGATATGGAATATTTGTTCGAGATGCTATCCATGGTTCATGCTTTTTCCTTTAATTTGCCTGGTAACAAAGGTTTCGTTTTCATTACAACCCCCAAACCCCATTGCAAGTGACTTCGACTTGATGTCAGGAGATTACTTTGAATAGCTTTAAACATTCACTACTGATATTACTGTTGTGGCTTACTTCGAGCACAGTTTCAGCGGCACGATTCGATCATGCCATTTGGGATGATTTATTACGTCAACACGTTTATATGGTGAATCAAGGAAAAGCCAGTGTTGTGGATTACTTCAATTTTTCTGCACATCGCGGTCAGTTAAGCAGCTATTTGTCTCAGTTATCGCAAATCAAAAAAAGCGAATTTTCAAATTGGGATAAATCCGAGCAACTCGCTTTCTTAATTAATGCTTACAACGCGTTTACGATAGACATGATTCTGAGGACTCAATCAACGTTACCCCCGGTTCGATACTATAAGCCACGTAATCTTCGTGACAAATTACAGCTCATTTCCCAGATAAAAAATCAGCAAAAAATTATCTTTATTCCACTATTGGGTGAGATGCTTTCATTAAGTGAGCTTGAAGATGATTTTATTCGTAGACCTGGAAATTACGATGAACCACGCATTCATTTCGCACTCAATCGTGCTTCCATCGATTACCCGGCATTACGCAATCGAGCGTATAGCGGCATCGACTTAGAGCAGCAATTAGAATCAGCAACACGCACTTTCTTGTCAGATCGATCACGCAATCGATTGGACGAAGTGACTGGGAAACTTGAAGTTTCTGAAATTTTTGATTGGTATGAGAGAGATTTTGAGCGTGGCTGGCAAGGCTGGCCTAACCTGTCGCAATTCTTTACCCAATATCGCGATAGCCTTGCCGACACCGCACACGCAAAAGAATTGCTTACTACAGACAATTTTTATATTCGGTTTCTTGAGTTTAATTGGATTCTCAATGAAAAGCTTAGAACACGATAAATCCATAATCCTAACCTTGAAGATAATCAGCTTAGCCAGAAATCGCTTAACAACCTATCCGGTTTTGTCAGATACCCACTGCCGTTATAGCGCAGAAAAAACAGCGCCATGATCACACCTCGCTTCATTCAGTCCTGATTCAGATTGATCGCTGTACAGTGATCCCATCAGCAATCCACTCGGAACTCATTACTGAAAGGAGAAGCAAAATGGACGCCACACAAACCAAGCTATTCTTCTGCGAGATAAGGGATATTTGTTCGAGACGCTATCAATGGTTTATGTCTTTTTCTTTTAATTTGTCTGGCAATAAAGGGCTGCTGCTACTGCTTATAGCCATTTTGCTACTGGCGGGTTGTAAAACAGTACCCATCCAGGATAGAAATTTTGCTGAAAGGGACGGTTTTTTGGAACAAAGTGAAAATACAGGTTTTCGTGTTCATCACAACGCCGGTACTGACAATGCAGTTATCGGTTCCATGTACGCATCGGGCAAAAGCGCTTTACTCAATGGCGCGCAAGTAAAGATTTCTGCGAAGGTAAAGAATCATTCGTTTGTGAGCACAGGTCCTCAAAGCAGCGCGCGCGTTGAATTCAAAGCATCGGATTCATCCTGCTTGATACGCGTCGATAGATTTAATGTGGGTAATGCTTACGCAGATACATCGGATTGCCAGCAAAATATTGAAACCCTACATGCAAGGATACAAGCCAAGGACGCTATCCTGCATATCAGTGTGTCGCAGCATCAAACAGAAGTCATGGTACTCAGTGGCGTGATCAAGGTAATATTGCTGGAAGATGCAACGCAATCCATTGACGTCAGAGCAGATCACGGAATTATTATTACCCATGAGGCGATCAATCGTCCTTATCCGGTTACTCCGGACGAGGTCTGGCAGCGCATACGCTGGAGAGGGAATTTTCAGCTCTATAAAACAGTCGTTGATTGGAATAAAGTCATCGCAGTCGCTGTCACAGTTGCCATTGTCGCTGCTGCGATATTACTCAGTAGAGGTCATGGCGGCGGCGGTCATGGTGGTGGGTTTCCTAGACATCGCTAGATAGCGATCAGCTGTTTCATGTTACATATTCATTTTCTTTGTTCGCGATCTGCCGCCTTGTTTCTGTTTGAGCTCAGGGCCCGCGGTCCGTCAGAGCCGTAAATCCTGCAGCGAATTGTTATGCGTCTGCCGACGTAAATGTTTGGCGACTTGTGTCTACCAATATCAGTTCTGTTCCCGGCTTACTTTCACCAGAGTTCCCACACGTTTCTGAGTCAAAGAACAGGACGATTGCTTCTTTTTTGGTGTTATGCGAGCTTCTATAGACAATGCCATCAATTCGAGCCGTTCCTATCCTCAGGGCATACCTTACGTATTCTGATATCACCTGAGTAGGAACATATTCAATGTGCTCACGACCATCTTTGGAGACCTTCTGTGTAAAGTCGGCCAAAAACTCTCTGAAAAAGATAATGCTGTGCCGCATGTCGCGTGACCCCGACTCAAACATACTCGGAGACGCGGGAATCTTTGTTATATCAAGCAATGTGAGATTTCTCACGTTATTAAATCTTCCGAAAGTTCCGCAATGCTTTTCCCCATCTGGATCATATGTTTCAAGCACGCAAGTTTCTTTGTCTGGCGCGCAGTAGAACATTGAAATTCCGGCCGGACTCATTCTATTCGCGAATATGCAGACATCGTCTGGAGGAGATCCCAACTCTGCTGCACTTGACAACGAAACCTCAGGCCCATGCATGCGCAGGCGAAATAAATCAGAGCCTGCTGGGAGGTTTCTTACTAGCTTTAATCTTTTAGCGACTGCACCAAACGCATCTAAGAATCTATTTGTTGGTATGTGCTCCGAGGCATCCTCTTCTTCAGATACCCCAAGGAATACATAGCGGGATTTGTGCTTGATTATCCCAACAAATCGACTCCACCCATATTTGAGCGTTTGACTAGGGCTTAAGCCATAGAAGTTTCGCTTGCACCACTGCCTGTCACTTAGAGACTCAACAAGATCTTTAAACAGATCTTCGCTTTCAAGTTCGATCCCAATTTCATCCTGAAGCAAATCGTAACTATCGAAAACCTCCCCAACCCAACCTTGCTCCCAACCGACGCATTCGTCATGAGGGTCACCAAACTCCGTTGATATTCCCTCTAAAACAAACTCCGAGAATTCGTCAAAATGGACAGATATTTCCTTTTTTGACTTTCTTTCACAGTATGAGCACTCATTGTACGAGCAGTTTTCCTTTATGAACTCCTTAATTGCGTAATCTGATACGCATTTCGAACAAACGTACTTATCTTCGATGCTTCTATAGCCTCGTTTATCCTGCTCCATCATCCAAGCTTTTACTCTTCCCATATTCTCACCAAGAAAATCTTGCCCGACGCATAACTAGAATCAGGCTTCCGAAATGACGCAATATATTACGTCATTAATGAAATCTATCGTGGTGAGTTGCATGCTATTTCCTTCTGTTTTATGGAAACGGATCAATTTAGCTTTCATGATAACTAACTTTGGGTCTATGTGATTTTGAGTGATTTTCGCTCATTCCAATTACAAGAAAACCCTCAAAAAACCATCGTATGATCCACCAAATATCTACCATCTTGATGTACAAGCACCATTTCCGCGATGAACTCCCCCGGCACTTTCGTGAACGATTGTTTCCACACAATGACCGCTGACTCCGGGCGTCTGAAAATAGCGACCGGAGCACGGTGAGAAAAATAACCTTTTTCAGCTTGGTACTGCTGGCAGACGTGTTGGAGATACATCGGGGTAACGATGGCTTTCATCCGGCCAGTAAAATCCCGGACATGCCTGGCATAGTCGAGTTGCGTTGAGGCATCCATCAAGTTGTCCATGATCGGGTTGGCGATGTCCCATAGCTGTTGTTCGGTCATCTTGTCGAAGTGGATGAGGATTGTCATTTCGGTTCGCTTCCGGTTCCGGATTGCTGCTTGTACGCTTCATACGAAGTGCTGGTACTCGATAGGCAGCGGCTGCGTTCCAGTTGATCCATGATTTTGCTGCACTCGTTACGTTGCCACGCCTGCCCGGTATTGTAGAGTTGCTGGGTGGTGCAACCGGTTCCGGCGATCAGTACCGCTATTGCGCTGCCAATAATCGAGATGCGTGATTTCATTCTTTGCATTCAGTGGTGACGACATTGACCATCCAACTGATGCCGAAACGGTCGGTGAGCATGCCGAAGCGCGGCGACCAGAATGTTTGGGCTAGTGGCATTTGTACCTGACCGCCGTCGGATAGTGCGGTGAAGAAGCGATCCGCTTCGGCTTCGGTGGCAACCGCAATTGACAGCGAGAAACCTTTGAATTGTTGACCTTCTTCACAGCCGTCTGAGGCCATCAGTACGTTGTCGCCGATGCGGAAACTGGCGTGCATCACTTTATTTTCAAATCCCGGCGGCAGCATACCGGGCGGTGGGGGTTCCGGGCTGTCTTTGAAGCGCATCAGCATGTCAATTTGTGCGCCGAGCGCGGTGCGATAGAATTCGAGCGCCTCTTCGCAGCGGCCGCCGAACATTAAGTAGGGTTGAATCAATGGGTTTGGCATGATGACTCCTTAGGCTAAACGTTATAAAGTTTTTAGATATTCAATAATCGCCAAAGCGCCTTGCTTGTCACCGGACCAGTTGAGGCGATAAGTTTTTTTGCCTTCCACAATGTCTTTGTCATGGCCTTTATTGCTTAAAGCCGGGATGGCGTTGGCCTGGAATGGGTAACCTTCGTTTTGGCCGGTTGCTTGTTGCGGGTTCCAGGAAAAGCCGAGATATTTTTGGTCGTAATCCAAACGGCTTTTGATAAAGCTGGCGGGGCGCTCGTTGGGTACTAATAAGTGATAAACAGTCGGCACGGTGCCATTATGCAGATACGGTGCTTGCGCCCAGATGCCGCTTAACGGGAGGGCGTTGTAGCCGTGGTGTTCGTCTTGGGGTGACATCAGCAGGTCTTTCTTGCCGGTTAACGAAACGCCATCAAATTCAGCGCAAGGTTTAATCGCTTTGCCGCCTAGATTGACCGTCGTATCCGGTGAGCAGTTGTCATAAAGCGTTTTGCGGGCTGCGTAGTTTAACAGCGCACCGACCACATAAGCCCGTTTCATGCTGGTACCGAGATTGTCGTACACTTTGCCGTTTTTGGGTTGATGGCAATCGGCGCAATGCTCGGCAAATAATGCCCGTCCTTGTTTGGCCAGCTTGATATCCACAGCAAAAGGATAGGGAGTGGCTGGTAAGCCATCTAACAATTCCTCGGTAAACACAGCGTTACGCACATCGGTTTTTTCCAAACCCAAGGTCAACATGGCAATTAAATTACGGTATAAGGGCATGGGCACATTGCCGTTCCACTGGCCACCGCCATTAATGAGTCTTTTGTGGCTTTCATCCCAGCTGGCGCGGCGCTTGTCCTGCTCCCATACAGCCATGAAATCAGTAATGCCCGGTTCCGGGGGTAAGCTGATACCGGCAAACCATTTCAGTATCGGGGTGCTGCGCAAACCAATATAACCATTGACAGCACTCAAACCGGTGGCGTCGGCCATGCCGGGAAAACCTGCAGCCATGGCGGATTCAAAACCCGCATAGTTTTTTGCGACCAATGCGCCGAAGCCGTCATATTCGGCTTCGGCCCGTTGCGCGAATTTCTTAATTGTTTGCGCAGCATTTTTCTTGAAAAGTGCGATCTGGGCGGCTTCGTAGTCAGCGTCAAAGTTTCTGCCGGCAGATTGATAATTGCTATAAAAATAATTTGGATTCTGTTGATGCGTTGTATCCAATGCATTCAGTAACTTCTGTGTTAGCAACTGGTATTTGTTGTCGCCGGTTTCACCCGCATAGGCTTTTTGTAAGGTTTGATACAGTCTGACGCGGAACTGCACAATGTTGAATGTGGCATTCGACCCGCCGTCCAGGTAATCGATTTGGCCGTTTTCCAGCCGCACGCGGCCAATATGGCAGGCGCCGCACGTAAACGAAGCATAGTCGATGTTGCCTTGAGCTTCACTTCGGGATAATCCGCTAAAACCAATGCCGCGTGCGACCGGATAAGATTTTTGCCGTTCATCGATAAACAAACCAACGGCATCGAGAAAATTTTCCTCGCTGCCCCAGAGTTCCGGCGCCAGCTTGGGCAATAGCTTCAATGCAATGTAGGGGATGCCGTCCACTTCGCTAAAAGCAAAATTGGAGAACCAATCATAAGCGATCTGATGAGACTGAATATAGTCGGCCTTTTCCTGAGATTTCTTGGTTTGAGCCTGCAGCCAATTATCCGGCACTGCATTGACAAAAGCGGGGGACGACGGCGCTTCTAGTGGATGAGAACTACAGGCTACAAGGGTGATGGTGAACAAAGCGGCAATAGTGACTTTCATAGAAACTCCTTATCCTGTGTTTTGTAGTGATAATACCATTGCTATACAACGATCTTCTCAATGCGGATTGATTGTAGCATAGCTTTGATACGGCTCATTGTGAGTGGATTAGCCGGCGCTTCTGATTTTATCCTGCGTTTATGTGTGTTACTGCACAGAACTGATTCACTGATGATTGTAATGTAGCTTTCAAGCAGTGAACTATGTAATTCACGCTGTGGTCGTAACTATTGGGTTGTGGCTGAACAGTTTTCGGGAGAGATTCCTGATTACGATTATTTTTACAGGGAAAAAACATGCAACGCAAAAAAATGGAATTTACTCAGTTAGTTGTCGTCATCGCATTGACCTTCTGCACAGTTGGCGTTTATGCGCAAAAGAGCCATGTGCCAGCGCCGATAAATAAAGACCAAGTAGAAGGTCGTGCCGGTGAAGCCGAAGGCAAGGCCAAGGAAGCCACCGGCGTGATACTGGATGACAAAAATATGCAGACAGAAGGCAATGTGCAAAAAAATGTCGGCAAAGCCCAGAAGGGTTATGGTGATCTGAAACAAGATATTGAGCAAGGCAAGTAACACGAGCGAAGCTGAACAGGATAGGCGAATCGCGGTAGACTAACGAACTTTGTTTGTTGGAATCCGAGAGGGGTGATATAAGAGTGGCCGTGCTATGAAAATTAAAAATTCGATCGAAACCAAACTGCAATCATTGCAACCGCAGTTTCTGGAAGTGGTTAATGAAAGCCATCAGCACAATGTGCCGGAAGGATCCGAATCCCATTTCAGGGTGACGATCGTTTCCGATGCGTTTCATGGAAAAATGCTTATAGCGCGTCATCGAATGGTTAATGAAATCCTAGCTGATGAGCTGGCGCAATCTATTCATGCGCTTGTTTTGCATACATTGACAATGGAAGAATGGTTTGAAAAGAATGGAGTACGCAACGATTCGCCGCCATGCCTGGGGGGTACCAAATCCAAATAACCCCGGAGTTAATCAATTGGCATCAATGACTCGAGCTTTTCGCCTATTTACGGAGTAGCCATAGTAATCTACGAGCTGTTGAACTAAGTAAAGGAGAAGTCTAATGAACGAGAAATTTGACAAACCAGCGGTGCTGAACTGCCTTAGCAAGATCCTTGAACTTGAGTTGGCGGGTGTGGTGCGTTACACTCACTATGCTTTCATGATCTATGGCTACAATCGTATTCCAATTGTCTCCTGGTTACAGGAACAGGCCGATGAATCCTTGGTTCATGCGCGAGCAGCCGGTGAGATGATCACCTACCTGGGGGCGCATCCATCCTTGGCAATTGGCCCTTTGCTGGAAACTCATCAACATGATATTGGCGACATACTGCGTGAGTCTCTGGAACATGAGCGTGCGGCGCTGGCGGTGTACAAAGAATTGTTATCCCTGGTGGATGATAAGTTCGTGATGCTTGAAGAGTACGCGCGCCGGATGATCGCTGCGGAAGAGATGCACCAGGGTGATGTGGACAAAATGCTGCGGCGCCCCGGTGCCGTGGGAACTTTTTCAGAGACGAAAGCGGTGTAGCCGGAATACCGCAATGGATTAGTGCGAGATTCGCTGATTTTTGCTTTTCTTCAACATGAACGGAATAGCGTTCCCGGATATCCGCTCATTCGGTGTAGTAGTTGAGAGATGGCACAATAAAATGAGGAGGCAATCATGATAGAGCAATGGCAAGTCCCCAGTGCAACTTTTAAAACGCGCGTGCGCGATGAATCGATAGGTGGCGATAATCCATTTCGCTGGCAGGATGTTACAACGGATGATATTTTTAAGAATAAGCGAATTGTATTATTCGCGTTACCCGGCGCATACACGCCGACGTGTACTACTGCGCATTTGCCCGGTTACGAGAAGCACTATGATGATTTCAAAACGTTGGGTATTGATGAGGTGATTTGCTTGTCGGTGAACGACGCATTTGTCATGTATCAATGGCGTAAGCATCTGGGGGTCGAGAAAATATTCATGCTGCCTGATGGCAATGCCGAGTTCACTCGCAAGATGGGAATGCTTGTAGATAAATCGAACTTAGGATTCGGCATGCGTTCATGGCGGTATTCCATGGTTGTTCAGGATAAGCAGATCGAGAAAATGTTCGTTGAGCCAGGTTTTGCAGACAATTGCCCTACGGATCCTTTTGAGATGTCAGGCGCTGATGCTATGCTGAAGTACCTGAGGTCTCGATAAAGATTGCTGGCAAAGTGTGATTAAGAGTCGTGCTGGGAGATATATTTTCCCAGTATCCTTTCGTATTGATTCTTAACAACCTCATAACACTCACACGC
>CAMCBD010000003.1 GCA_945872825.1 Nitrosomonas ureae | reverse complement strand
CGCTTTCATCAAGGTCTTGATAACCAAACTCCCAATGAGGTTTATTATCAATATCAAGCAATTCATCAGGCTGCCTGAGCTTGATTAACTACCCATATCAGAGCTTAATTCTACTCTCAGGTTGGACAGTTGCAGGAGACCACTTCATTAACATGCTGATTGCTTTATCAACAGAACGAGTAGTTAAGAATGTGGTAATTGTTCTCAGAAATAAAACTGATTTATTATCTTTTACCACTTCATCAATTTTATCAAGCCATTCATCGACTTCGGTCAAATAATCAGAATCGCGCGTTTCAGACCATTTGGAGAAACAAGTAGAGGCCATGGCTTCATATAGCTCTGCTAATCTATGTGGAATACGTTCTTTTAGTTTCCTATAAATAGGAAAATTTTGATCTTTGCCTTGAAGTCGTGATAAAACATCTTGATATAAATTTTCAGCATAATTAATATCCCCTGAGTATGCAGTTGCAACGCCAATTATGTAACGTGCAACAATTTCAGTCCATTCAGAAGTAAACTGAAATGCAAAAAGATCATTATCTTTTGGTATTTGAACGTTTCGAGGTAAAAGTTCGGTAAATTCTGTTGCCAAACTATCACTTACTTGATTTGGAATTGGTTGATGAGCTACAACTCCTTCTAATTCAACAATATGATTTTCTTCTTTATTAATAATTTTTCGACGTACACGACCATAAATCATAAAATGTGCTTTGCATCGAACTCGCATTCTAAGTGCAGATTCAGCATCTACTACCTCCCGAGCAAAATGTTGTGGCATATCTACAAAGTGAAAGGCATCTCCTGTCTTTCCAGATTTAACAAGTTTCCTAAGAGAAGTAATAAAATCGTCAGTAATATCTCTTAATTCCTCTTTATCTGAACAAGTTATACATACCAGAAATCCGATTTTGTTTTCTGGCACAACTGGCGGCTTTGTCGTAAAAAGCCATACAAACCAGATGATCAGCTCAATTCCAATTAGTAAGCCCCACCAGTAAAATTCTGCATTGGCTGTTACTAGAAGAGTGGATGTTATGATAATAGAAAAGATTGCAGCAGTTACCAGGCCGCTCTTTTTGAACCAATTTTCTTCCAAGAATTGAAATATCTCTTTGGGTGATGGCATTAACGTTTCCAATAAGTGGAAATTTTTTACATAGATAAAAGAAACTGAATATAAATTAGATATTCACGAATAGTCACACTGAAACATGCCATGTATTATTTTTGCCAATCTCTTCATGAAGCCACATCGGGTCAAAATCCTCACCGTTCGGCCATGCCAGCGTGCCCAATTCGATGCAAACCTGATTGAATAATTGTTCATCTTGCAGTGCTGAATAAATACCGGCTTTTTCACTGAAAATAAGTTGCGACAAATCGACGATCCCGGTCGTGCCATCGTTGCAAGTCACGGAAAGGCAATAATTAGGCAGTACAGCCACTGAACGAATACGCCATGGTGCAACTGCTATTCCTTCGATGAGATCTTGTTTAAAAATTGTGTCGGGTGATGGCCTTGTCATCGTGTATCAAGATTCTCTTGGAATATTTTCATCTTTCAGGTTTCTTCTCTGATGAACTACAGCGAGTACAAAAATTACCTCGTTTTTTATCTCATAGATGATGCGATAGGAATAAAGGAGCAGCTCTCTAACATCTTCCTCATTGAGCTCCGGAACGATTCTTCCCATTTTTGGTAACCCGTTTAATTCATCGACTATTTCGCGTATATCATGTACAACCTTCTTCGCATAGTAACGCGAGTCTCTCGCGATGAAATCGTGGATAGACCGCAAATCAACGACTGCCTGCTGCGCCCAAATTACCACGCATCAATTTCCCGTTTAAGTTGTTCGCTTGTCAGCGTTTCAGCTTGTGCGACGGCTTCTTGTCCTTTTTTAATCTTATCCAGTACATAAAGCCGGTACATGATTTCATCCATGTCAGCATCCTCAGGCAACTGATTAATGACTTTCAGTACCTCCTGCTTTATTGCCAGCATATCGTTCACCTCCCTTGATAAAAGAACTCAGCAATTTGATACCCGTTACCTACTAATCGGCTTATACCGTATCCGTTTCGGTTTCGCGCCTTCTTCACCCAGGCGTTTTTTCTTGTCGGCTTCGTATTCCTGGTAGTTGCCGTTAAAGAAACTCCATTGTGATTCGCCTTCGGCGGCGAGGATGTGCGTGGCGATGCGGTCGAGGAACCAGCGATCATGCGAGATGACCAGTACGCAACCGGCAAATTCCAGCAGTGCATCTTCCAGGGCGCGGAGCGTTTCCACGTCGAGATCGTTGGAAGGTTCATCCAGCAGCAGCACGTTACCGCCGGAAATCAGTGTTTGCGCCAGATGCAAACGGCCGCGTTCACCGCCGGATAATTGGCCGATGATTTTTTGCTGATCGCCGCCTTTGAAGTTAAAACGCCCCAAGTAAGCACGTGCCGGGGTCGTGTATTTGCCCACGACCAGGAGATCATTGCCGCCGGAGATGGCATCGAATACGGTCTTGTCGTTTTGCAGCGAGTCGCGTGCCTGATCGACGTGCGCTATCTGAACCGTGTGGCCGATTTTCACTTCGCCGGAATCCGGCTGTTCTTTGCCGGTAATCAGTTTGAACAGGGTGGATTTACCCGCGCCGTTCGGGCCGATGATACCGACGATGGCACCCGGCGGCACGATGAAGCTGAGATTGTCGATTAGTAAGCGATCACCATAGGATTTGGAGACGCCGTTAAACTCAATGACTTCGTTACCCAGGCGCTCGCCGACGGGAATAAAAATTTCCTGGGTTTCATTGCGTTTCTGATATTCCTGCGAATTGAGTTCTTCAAAGCGGGCGAGTCGCGCTTTGGATTTCGCTTGGCGTCCTTTCGGATTTTGCCGCACCCATTCCAGCTCTTTCTTCATCGATTTCATATGTTCATCGATCTGCTTGTTTTCCTGCTCCAGCCGCGCTTCTTTCTGCTCCAGCCAGTTGGAATAATTTCCTTTCCACGGAATGCCATGACCGCGGTCAAGTTCCAGTATCCATTCCGCCGCGTTATCGAGGAAGTAGCGGTCGTGGGTTACGGCCACCACGGTACCGGGGAAGCGCACCAGGAATTGCTCCAGCCACTCCACCGACTCGGCATCCAGATGGTTGGTCGGCTCGTCCAGCAACAACATATCCGGTTTTTCCAGCAACAGCTTGCACAGCGCGACGCGACGTTTTTCACCGCCGGAAAGATTTTTGGTTACCGCATCCCACGGCGGTAAACGCAGTGCATCGGCGGCTATCTCCATCTGATTTGAGGTATCGCTGCCGGCGGTTGCCAGAATGGCCTCCAGCCGCGCCTGTTCGGTTGCCAATGCGTCAAAGTCGGCGCCTTCTTCGGCATAAGCGGCATACACTTCGTCCAGTTTTTTCTGTGCTTGCATCACCTCGCCCAAGGCTTCTTCCACTTCCTGGCGCACGGTGTGTTCGGGATTCAGTTGTGGTTCTTGCGGCAGATAACCGATGCGGATGTTGGGCTGGCGCTGCACCTCGCCGTCAAATTCCTTATCCACACCGGCCATGATACGCAGCACGGTGGATTTGCCGGAACCATTCAAGCCGAGCAAGCCGATCTTTGCGCCGGGGAAAAAGCTAAGCGAAATATCTTTGATAATTTGACGCTTGGGAGGAACCATTTTGCTCACGCGGAGCATAGACATTACATATTGAGCCATGGGTTTAATCTTTGTTTGATAGGTAAAAAATGATAGATAGAGAGTTTAACGCACGTCTTCCGGCAATGAAAGCCAATCCGGTAGATTAGCGGTGATCGCCGATGCGGCTGATCGATACAAATTTATGGTTTTCATCGAAAACCAGTTCAAACGTGCCATACACGCCATGATTTTGTACCACTGAACGCAAAATATTGGCGGGAAAGCGGATGATGCGCCCATCGGTTGTTTTCGCTACGTCGACGTCGACTTCGCCTTCGTAATAATACAACAGTTGGTGCGAAGGGATTTTAAGGACAACGTGCAAACGCTGATACATGGGCGAACATAAGATTTATGGGCGTTGCAGATAGATGCAGCCCATGGGATAAAGATCTTCAAAAATCGATCGCAATTCCAATCTGATTTTTTGCTCACTGGCACCGCACTTCATTTTTACTTTGCGAATAATACTGCTAATGGGTGTTTTTCCATCCATATACCGGAAGCAAGCTTTATTGATTTTATTGCCCATTATCTGGAAAACCGTTTTTTCATTGTTAATCGTAAAAGTAATGCTAAGTGTTTCTTCTGGCTTTATCGCATCATGGATGGCCATATTTTGATTCGCAAGCTCGTGTTCAAGAATAATCGCATTGTCTTCATCGTCTATGGAAGCTGTGCAAGACGTTTGTCGAGAGAGGTAAGACTGATGCTTGATATGATTGGAAAACAGTTTTTCTGCAATGGATTGCTGCTCTTGTATACTTTTCTCACACCAGAACAGCCGAATACTCTGATCGGCGACCAGTTGAGCCGGATCGTAAAACCGTTTATTCGGCCCAAGAAAGCTCACCAGCTTTAATTCTACCGCCGCAGCCAGTGCATAGACTTCATTGACGTTATAACACCGGTCAACGCTATGCAGCAGCAAGTCATATAAGCCTGAATCTCCGTAGCCAGCGGCAGTAATCTCATTGGCCCATTTATCCAAGTCTTTGATAAAGGCATGATCGATAGGCAAAGCGCCGATAATGCGGCGTGCCAGGATCACTTTTTCCGGAATGCTCATAGGTTGCGGAATCACTTCCCGCAATAAAGTCTGCAGTAGATAAATGGATTGCCTGCCATACTCGGCATACAACATCAGATAAATGGCACCATCGTCCTTCAAAGCACTTGTGAGTGCGCGCGCGCCTTCCTGAGGATCGCTTAAATGATGCAAAACGCCCGAACAGTTAATGTAATCAAACTGTCCGATGCCCAGTTCAGGGATGGATAATAAGGATTCGGTCAGCCAGGTAATATTGTTCAATCCGCGAACTGCGGCACGCTGTTCGGCAATACGGCGCGATGCCGCGGACATATCCAGATAAACAATTTCCGCCGAAGTCTCGCGCAGTTGTTCAGCCAGATAAATGACGCTGTCTCCCGTTCCGCCGCCGGCGACCAGGCAACGGAAATCCTGGTTAAAATTTCTTTGCCCCTTGAAACAGCAATGATTCAACTCACTCAATGTATCGCCCACTGTGCGCAACAACCGGCTTTTTTCATCTTCTGGGTTTCTGGGAGGATACGGCAATGCTTCATACTGTTGCTTTACCGAGGAAATCATTTTTGATTCGTCCATCGCCTATCCTCGCAAGAAAGGAATTAATGAGATTCTTAGAAATTACGGTGAAGGCTAAAATACCATACTAAAAATTCTCACTATCTTGCAAATAACGCCACTTTCCTTCCGGTAAATCCCGTAATCCAATATTGCCGATACGCACCCGTTTCAAGCCGGTTACTTTCAGATTCACCAGCTCGCACATGCGGCGGATCTGGCGTTTTTTGCCTTCCTGCAGGATGAAACGCAGTTGATTTTGATTTTGCCAGCTTACTTGCGCCGGTTTTAACGCCTTGCCGTCCAGACTTAAGCCATGATTCAGCAACGCCAGCTTATCTTTCGGCAAAGCGCCTTCGACCCGCACCAGATATTCTTTTTCAATTTCAGAATCCGCACCGATCAATTGTTTCGCAATACGGCCATCCTGTGTCAGGATCAGCAAGCCTTGGGAATCAATATCCAGCCGCCCGGCTGGCGCCAGATTTTTCAAATGCGCAGGTTGAAAGCGCTTGGTGGATTGCGGATTGATAAACTGGTTTTCCGGTTTGATCAATACAACCGCGGGCCGGTAGCCCGGTTCCGGCTGCCCTGAAACATAGCCGATGGGCTTGTTGAGTATTAGCGTAACCAAACTGGTTTGCTGCGATTGTGCCGCTTTGTTCAGTTTTATTTTCTGCGTGGGATAAATTTTTGTTCCCAATTCGGAAATCTGTACGCCGTCGACAAACACCCAGCCCAGCTCGATATAGCGATCCGCTTCCCGGCGCGAGCATAAGCCTTGTTCAGACATCAGTTTAGATAAACGAATTTTTTCCATGAAGCGGCTATAATATTGGAAAATACAAAGAATGCATGCGAGGTTAGTATTGCGCCTATTATAAAGGTAATCAACGGATCATTTTTATTAACATCATCAGGATAATTTTATGGAAACAGCCGAAGCTATACTGGAAAAGGCGCAAAAACGCGCCGAAGAAATGGAGCTTCCCTACAAGGGTGCATTGCTTCCTATCGAAGCTTATCGCATTTTACAAGAATCTGCCCAGGCCCAATTGGTGGACGTGCGTTCCCGTGCTGAACTGGATTGGGTCGGACGCATTCCCGGTGCAACGGAAATCGAATTGCGTTCATATCCTTCCATGCAACCCAATCCTGGTTTTCTCGATCAACTGGCAGGGCAAGTCGATAGAAAACTACCTGTGTTGTTCATCTGCCGTAGCGGCTCACGCTCGAACCAAGCCGCTATAATGGCCAGTCAAACCGGTTTTGCCGACTGTTACAACGTCCTCGAAGGTTTTGAGGGCGATAAAGATGAAAACAGTCAGCGGGGTAAAATTTCCGGTTGGAAAGCGGCCGGGTTGCCGTGGGTTCAGAGTTAAGGATGTTCTGAGCGATCTGAATCAGGTCCAGAAACGTCGGATCCTCGATAGGTATAAGGCTCCCCCGCAACTGTGTTGATGATCGCTATCTGTAATGGCCAAGGTGTAAATTGATAACCTGCCATTCCTTTTGCCGGTACGTCCTATTCTGAATAGGCGTTTGGCCATACCGAAGCCACCGTTCGATATTAGCGTTTTTTGCTGATCAATTGATTCGCCGGTTTCTGGCGTGACGAAAGCGGTGTGTTCTTGTATGCGCGATACATGATTGCGCTCTTGATTTTGTGCTTTCTTAGAAACTGTCGATTAGCATTCTTGGCTGATCCTTTGTCCGATAACCACTACAAATACCTTTTACCACAGATACCGATTGAGCAAGAAAAAACCCGGAAATGGCATCTCCCGGGTTTTTATTTTGAGAATAGTTATTACAGTTTCGCTAAAACTTCCGCGACGGTTTGTCCCATCAGTGATGGTGTTGGGCAGATGGTGACGCCGAGCTCTTTCAATATCGCAACCTTTTCAGCAGCACTTTCACCCGCAGAAGAAATAATAGCACCTGCATGACCCATACGCCGTCCTTCCGGCGCAGTCAAACCTGCGATATAAGCCACTAGCGGCTTGGTCATATTTTCTTTGGCGAATCTACCGGCTTCCACTTCCTGCGGACCGCCTATTTCACCGATCATCAGCGCCACCTTGGTTTCAGGGTCCTGCTCCAATCTTTCCAGAATGTCACGGTGTGAGCTGCCGGTGATCGGATCGCCGCCAATGCCCACAGAGGTTGAAATCCCGATTCCCAGCAAGCGCATTTGATCGGCGGCTTCATACCCCAGCGTGCCGGAGCGGCCAACCACACCGACATTTCCACGGATATAAATATGCCCAGGCATAATGCCCAGCATGGCACGGCCTGGGCTGATTGTGCCGGCACAATTCGGGCCTGCCAGCAGCATGCGTTCTTCCTTGGGGAAGCGGCGCAGGAAATTCTTCACCGTCATCATGTCTTGTGTCGGAATGCCATCGGTGATGGATACGCAATATTTGATACCAGCATCGGCGGCTTCCATGATGGAATCCGCCGCAAATGCAGGCGGCACAAAAACAATGCTGGCTTCCGCACCAACCTGATCGACCGCTTCTTTGACCGTGTTGAATACCGGCAATCCCAGATGAGTTTGTCCACCTTTTCCAGGGGTAACACCGCCGACCACATTGGAACCGTAGTCAATCATTTCCTGTGCATGGAAGGTGCCGATTTTTCCGGTAAAACCTTGAACAATAATTCGTGTATTTTCGTTGATTAATATCGCCACTTTATACTCCTAGGCTTTTTTTGCGACGACTTCATTGCGTGCGCGTACGACTTTCTCCGCTGCATCCGCTAACGTATCGGCTGTGATAATCGGCAAGCCGCTATCCGCAATAATGCGGCGGCCTTCTTCTACATTGGTTCCCGACAGACGAACCACCAGCGGTATTTTCATATCGATGTTTTTGACCGCATGCACAACCCCTTCTGCAATCCAGTCACAGCGGTTAATACCGGCAAAAATGTTCACCAGCATCGCTTTAACACCGGCATCGGCCAACACTAAACGAAAAGCTTTTTCTGTGCGTTCAGCCGAAGCGCCACCGCCGACATCAAGAAAGTTGGCAGGCTCGCCACCAGCCAGTTTAATCATGTCCATGGTCGCCATCGCCAGGCCTGCGCCATTAATCATACAGCCGATATCCCCATCCAAGCCGACATAGCTTAAGCCCGCTTCTGCGGCAGCGACTTCACGATTGTCCACCTGTGTGTTGTCACGCAACTCTGCAATCTTGTGGCGGCGGAACAATGCATTTTCGTCAAAAGCCATCTTGGCATCGAGCGCAATGATTTCGTTGTTGGTGGTCAACACCAATGGATTGATTTCCAGAACGTTGGCATCCAGATCGCGCAACGCGCGGTAACAGCCTTTAATCGTTTTAACCGCATGATTGAGTTGCGCACTGTCGATATTCAAGGCAAAAGCCATTTTTCTCGCTTGGAAATCCTGCAACCCGACCGCCGGTTCGATATAAATCTTGATGATCGCTTCCGGATTGGTTTCAGCCAGCTTCTCAATTTCCATGCCGCCTTGCGCTGAACCAACCATGATGACGCGCTCGCTGCTGCGATCAATCATGAATGACAGATACATTTCCTTGGCGATATTGGTGCCTGCTTCAATATATAGCCTGGAGCAGATTTTTCCGGCGGGTCCGGTTTGATGTGTAACCAGATTCTTTCCCAGCAATGCCTCGGCAGCTTGCTCCACTTCATTATGTGTTCTGCAAACCTTGATTCCGCCCGCTTTACCGCGTGCACCGGAATGAATCTGTGCTTTGACAACCCATACGTCGCCATCTATTTCCCTGGCACGTTGTACGGCTTCCACTGCGCTATAGGCTAAACCGCCTTCAGCAATTTTGACGCCGTATTCAGCCAAAATTTCTTTTGCTTGATATTCGTGAATATTCACTTCAATTTCCTCAACAATCGCATTAAATTCAATTCGATAATTTTATATTGTCTCAATACACCGAGCCATAAAGATTAAGGCCGCTCAGTGCGGCCCTATCCGTTTTTTGCTGCAATCGCTTCCGCGACTTTTACCACATTATTGGCCATTCTTTCAGAGGCCGCGTCGATTAAGCGACCATCCAACGCAGCAGCACCTTTACCTTGTGCTGCAGCTTCTTTGAGTGCGGCCAGAATTCGTTTTGCTTTTTCAATCTCGCGGGCTGGCGGCGTAAATACGTCATTCGCCAATTCGATCTGCGTTGGATGAATTGCCCACTTTCCTTCACAGCCCAATGCCGCCGCACGTTTAGCAGCCAATACGAAGCCATCCGGATCCTTGATGTCGCCAAAAGGACCATCGATAGGACGTAAACCATAGGCACGGCAAGCCACGATCATGCGGCTGATAGCAAAATGCCACTGATCGCCAGGATAATCCGGATTCAGACCGCCGATATTGGTAGTTCTGGCACGGTTACTGGCAGCATAATCAGCAACACCAAAGTGCAAGGCTTCCAGCCGCCCTGCTGCGCCATTGCGTGCAATATCTTCCACATTTGCCATACCCAGTGCTGTTTCAATCAATGCTTCCAGACCAATACTATTTTTCAAGCCTTGCTGCATCTCGAGCTGGGTTACCATGGCCTGAACCATATAAATATCTGCATAAACCCCGGCTTTCGGTATTAATAGCGTATCGATCTTATGCCCGGCTTGTTCCACCAGATCAACGACATCACGCACCATATACTGGGTATCCAGGCCGTTGATACGCACCGAAACCGTGATGCCATGACCTTTCCAATCCAGATCGTTGAGCGCCTGGATAACATTCTTGCGTGCTTGTACCTTGTCATCGGGCGCTACGGCATCTTCCAGATCGAGAAAAACAAAGTCTACGCCGCTATTGAGCGCTTTCTCAAACATTCCCGGGCTGGAGCCTGGAACGGCTAATTCGCAGCGTTGTACCCGCTGAATAGTGGTTTCGTATAGCGTGTGACTCATTTTTCCTCCAGAATTAATAAATATTTATAGTAATGAAAAGGCCAATAAACGAACATGCCGGATGCACTTTTTTAGTGTCATTTCACCTGATCTGCACGCTGTAGCAGGCATGGAATGAAGGCATTCTTTGGTTCGTGATTTTGCAACGCAGGTAATCTTGATGAGGTGAATGGTTAGAATGATAGGCTTTTTTTGCTTCGTATTTTAAAGACTGACTAATTATTCAGCAAATTATATCCATTCTGCGAGAATTTATCCACCGACGCTCAGAGTTGCGCGCAAGCATGCGCTGCGATGGATAACTTTTGGTAGCGGGCAGCCCACTCAAACGGAATAGAGAAACTTTGCTCACTGTGCTGTGCTGTATAAGCCGCCATGATGGCACCGAGCATGATGGCACGGCCGCAACTATCACCGCCGATGCGGATATTTTCTTCGATGGCAGTACGATAATTGGGTGCATGTTGAACGATATGCGCAATCACCGGCAACCCTTCCAAAACATGGCACGCTGAACCAAAGCGTTTAGCCACTGCGACACTATCGAGTTGGCGGGTTTGCAAAACTTCTTCAAGCAGTGGCGTCAGTTTCTTCCCGGCGAGCGGTAGTGTGCTAGTAAGTGCTTGGGTGATGGATTTTCCACTCAATACTTCCAGCAAAACACAGCCCGCATATTGCGCGGCTGTAACCGCCGTATCATTATGATTGGTCAGACGCACGACTTGTTCAATTTTAGCTTTCAACGCTTCTAGCGGCCCGGTGTGCGTGGCTACCACGACCGGTATCGTCGCCAATGCGGCAAATTGGTCATCATCGGCACCGGATTTTTCCGGGAATTCTTCGGGTTTGAGGGGTAATAGTGCTTGCAGGGTCTGACATGTGGGCGAATCAACATAACCGATGTAAGCGCCGCCCGGACCAAAATGACTGCGGTATTCCGTCTGGTATGCAATACGATCAAATTGACCATGCTGTGCAAAATGCCGCAACATCAGCAGGCATATCTCACCATACCCGGATGAATCACCCGCTGATTTATTGCCATGCGCGAAATATCCACTGGCGCCAGCATAATCATTGGCATCAGGTTGCAAAAAAACCAACCCTTTAATTTTTTCGATCTGTGCAATGCGTTCGGGATCATAAAGCCAGTGCAAGCCCAATGCCGCGGAATCCGCAATCAATGCACCTAAAATAGCCGCCATACGGGGCTCAAGCTGAATACATGAATTCATCGTATTTTATGAAGATTGGGATTTATTTAATTTCAACTTCGTCCGGTATCCTGCGCGCTTCCTCTGCCAACATCACGGGAATACCATCTTTGATCGCAAAAGCGAGCCGGTCAGGCTTGCAGATCAGTTCCTTGTCTTCTTTCTTATAGACAAGCGGCCCTTTACAGAGGGGGCATACCAAAATATCCAGCAATCTTGCATCCATAATTTTCCTTATTCACGCTAATGTTGATGGACTATTTTATAACTTACTCAGAATATCATCCAATTGATCCAAACTGGTATAGTGAATGACAATATTACCTTGGCCATTCTTCTTCGGCTTGATCGCCACCTGCGCACCAAGGCGCTCGGAAACATCTTCCTGTAATCGCAGCAGATCTCGATCGGGCTTTCTCACCTTTTTAGGCGCTGGATGTTCAATCTGATTGACGATTTTCTCCGTTTCGCGCACGGAAAGCTGTTTTTGCACAATCACATTGGCAATCTTAATTTGTTGCACAGGCGCTAACGATAACAGCGCACGACCATGCCCCATATCAATTTTACCCTGCATCATCAATTCCTGTACTGGCGCAGACAAGTTGAGCAAACGCAGCAAGTTGGAAATCGTGCTGCGTGAGTTACCTAACGCCTCACCGGCCGTTTGATGCGTCATACCAAATTCATTAATCAAACGCTGAATGCCCATGGCTTCTTCCAATGGATTCAGATTTTCACGTTGTATGTTTTCAATCAACGACATGGCGAGCGCAGATTCATCGGAAACTTTTCGTATCAGCGCCGGTACTTCGGTCAATCCAGCCAACTGGGCTGCGCGCCATCGTCGTTCACCCGCGATAATTTCGTATTGATCCGCATGGACGGGCCGCACCAGAATCGGCTGCATGACACCTTGCGCTTTGATCGACTCGGCTAGCTCTGCCAAAGCTACCTGATCCATATTGGTTCTAGGTTGATACTTACCGGGTTGAAGCTTGTCAATTTCAAGGCTTTGCAGTGATTCTTCCGTAAAATCGGCATTTCCATTGCCCGACAATAAGGCATCCAAACCTCTTCCCAGTCCTTTTTGTTTTGTCATTTTACCGATTCCTTAATTTTGCAATCATGCGCCAAGTATTTCTTTAGCGAGTTCAAGATAAGCCAGCGCGCCTTTTGATTGTGCATCGTGATACAAAACGGGCAAGCCAAAACCGGGTGCTTCGGCCAGGCGGATATTACGCGGGATCACGGTACGATAAACTTTATCGCCAAAGTGTTTTTGTAATTGGTCAGAAACCTGCTGTGCCAATATGTTGCGCGGATCAAACATGGTTCGCAGCAGCCCTTCAATCCGCAACGTGGGGTTAAAATTATTACGCACGCGCTTAATGGTATTGACCAGATCACTGAGGCCTTCCAGTGCATAATATTCGCACTGCATCGGAATCATCACTGCCTGTGCCGCGCATAAGCCATTGAGTGTTAACAAGTTTAAAGCAGGGGGGCAATCAATCAGAATATAATCATAGTCGTGCTCGATGGCTTCGAGTGCCGTTTTCAACCGCGCTTCCCGCTGAGGCAAATCAACCATTTCAATTTCTGCGCCCGCCAAATCGCGGTTGGCGGGTATCAAGTCATATTTACCTTGTGTGCCGGTAATCCGCGTCGCTTGTATCGTCGCAGCGCCGAGCAAAACATGATAAACCGTGGTTTTTACCGTTTGTTTGTTGGTGCCGCTACCCATTGTGGCGTTGGCTTGCGGATCGAGATCGACCAACAAAATACGTTTTCCCGCAGCAGCCAGACTGGCCGCCAGATTAACACTGGTTGTAGTTTTTCCAACGCCGCCTTTTTGATTGGTAATGGCGAGAATTTTCGTCACGGGTTTAGCTCCTGCATTCATTAGGTTGAATCAAAGCTGCCAAGTGTTTTAATCCGGAATTACTGTTTTTCTGATGACAATCAATTGCCTGGCTGCATTGAGTCCCGGCACAATCAGCGATACGCTTTTTTCAATACGAAAGGGGGCGTGGATTTGCTTCAGTTCACTGTCTGCGCAATTTGCTTTCATCGCGACCCAGCGGCAATTTGCATCATTTTCCATAGCCAATTGCCGGGTTAAATTAACAAATTCACCCAATTCGGAAAATGCACGCGTAATAATGGTATCCACATTTTTATCCGAATGAATATCTTCGATGCGTTGCCCGATGACTTCAACATTCTGCAATGCCAATTCAATCTTAACTTGTTGCAAAAAAGACGCTTTCTTTTGATTGCTTTCAACCAACGATACCTGCCAATCCGGTCTTGCCAGTGCAATTGGTATGCCCGGCAAACCGGCACCGCTGCCGACATCAATGATCTGTGGGCCATTGATGTGAGGCAACACAGCCAGGCTATCCATCACATGCTGATAAAGCATGTCTTGCAGATGCCGGATGGCCGTTAAATTATGTATTTTGTTCCATTTCTCGATCAGTAATAAATAGCGCTCGATCAGTCCGGGAAGCAACTTTTCCTGAGCTGCAAAATCATAATCCAGTACCCTCAAGCTTTGCGTAATTTGCTGTAACAAACTCATGCGCTCTGCTTTTTGTCTCCAAATCCACGCTTTAAATGCACCAGCAGCAATGAGATCGCGGCCGGTGTCACACCGGAAATTCGCGAAGCCTGGCCTATGGTTTCCGGCTTATGCTGATTCAGTTTTTGTTGCACTTCATTGGAAAGACCATTAACCACCTTATAGTCGATATCTTTTGGCAGTAAAGTATTTTCATATTGCGCCTGACGAGATACTTCTTCCTGCTGACGCTGGATATAACCGTGATACTTAGTCTGTATTTCAACTTGCTCAGCCACTTGCACATTGTCTACCGGTTTTCCCGCACCGGGTAGCGTCATCAACGCAGCATAGGTCACATCAGGGCGTTTTAACAGTTCCATCAGCGTATATTCCCGCTCTATTCCTTTTCCTAGAACGCGCATGGCCTCATCCTCCGGCAATGTGCCGGGCAGCAAACGTACCGAATTAAGCCTTTGCTGCTCTTTCTCAATTGCTTCCTGCTTATCAGTAAAGGAAGCCCAGCGCTGATCATCGATCAAACCGAGCTTTCTGCCCATTTCAGTCAAGCGCAAATCGGCATTGTCTTCGCGAAGTTGCAAACGATACTCCGCACGGCTGGTAAACATCCGGTAAGGCTCCGTCACGCCGGAAGTCACCAGATCATCGACCAGAACGCCTAAGTAGGCTTCATTGCGCTGTGGCAGCCACGATTCCTTTTCCTGAATTTTCAGTGCGGCATTAATACCGGCCAATAAGCCTTGAGTAGCGGCTTCTTCGTATCCGGTTGTGCCGTTGATTTGTCCCGCAAAGAACAGGTTTTCGATGGTTCTTGTTTCCAGTGAACGCTTCAGATTGCGCGGATCAAAATAATCATATTCGATCGCATAGCCCGGTCGCGTGATATGCGCATTTTCCAATCCAGATATCGAATGAATCAGCTCGATCTGTACTTCAAACGGCAAGCTGGTTGATATGCCATTGGGGTATATTTCATGAGTACCCAGACCCTCCGGCTCGAGAAATATCTGGTGTGATTCCCGGGCGGAAAAACGCACCACTTTATCTTCGATCGAAGGACAATAGCGTGGTCCAATCCCTTCAATTTTTCCAGTGTACATCGGTGAATCCACCAAACCGTCACGAATGATTTCGTGCGTGAACGCATTGGTATTGGTAATCCAACACGATATCTGTGGCGGATGCTGAATGCCGGAGTCAATCAATGAAAACACCGGTATCGGCTGATCGCCGGGCTGCTCCAAAAGTTTTGCATAATCCATGCTGCGGCCGTCGATGCGCGGCGGTGTGCCGGTCTTCAATCGTCCGGCGGGAAATTCCATTTCGCGCAGTCTTTGCGCCAGCATCACAGAAGGCGGATCGCCCGCTCGGCCTGCTTTGAAATTGGTTTTGCCAATATGCGCCATACCCGCCAGGAATGTGCCGACGGTCAATATCACCGCGCGCGCGTAAATTCTGATGTTAAGCTGTGTGATAACACCAATCACCTGATCTTTTTCAATGATCAGATCATCCACTGCCTGTTGCATGACTCGAAGATTAGGCTGATTCTCGATGCGCTTACGGATTGCTTGCCGATAAAGCACTCGATCTGCTTGTGCCCGTGTGGCTCTGACGGCAGAACCTTTGCTTGAATTGAGGATGCGAAACTGAATACCGGCTTCATCAGCGGCCATTCCCATAGCACCACCCAAAGCATCAATTTCCTTGACCAGATGACTTTTCCCGATTCCGCCGATGGATGGGTTGCACGACATCTGGCCAATCGTTTCGATATTGTGCGTCAGCAACAATGTTTTGTGCCCCATGCGTGCAGCTGCCAATGCCGCTTCAGTTCCGGCATGGCCGCCACCAACAACGATAATCTCAAAATTTGTGTGATTGCTCATAGTACCAAAGCCTGCAATATTATTAGTGTTACTAAATTTCTTGGTAACGAGAGAAGATTTTATCAGAGATGTTTCACGTGAAACCTTTTTGCTGCATTCGCTGAAAAGGTGTGATTTCCAGAGTGCGATTATAGGTGTAGCTGATTAATGAACGCAAGTTTATGTTTTGTGGTTTCAGAAACCTATTTGATCAGTTGCCAACAACAACCATAGGCAAAGTACTCAGAACTGGGGAGTAAGATTCAACCAAAGTACACATGATTCAGTAAAATTGACCAAGCAAAGACAGGCCGGTACTTGAAAATCCAATGAAGAGAGAAAAATTTATACTCCAACTATTTGATAAAACTCATGAATAATTCGGATGGCATTGGTTTTCCAAAGTGATAGCCCTGCAATTGATCGCAACCAAATTCTTCTAGCAACTCAACTGCACTGGCTGTTTCTACACCTTCCGCAATAACTTTTAGACCAAGGTTATGTGCCAGATCAATAGTCGAGCGCACAATAACTTTGTCATTTTCGTTGGTAGCCATATGTGTGATGAATGATTGATCAATTTTGATCTTATCTAAATGCAGCATACGCAAATAGGATAAATTAGAGTACCCAGTACCAAAATCATCGATAGAAAGTTTTATATCCAATTGTTTTAGCTGAAAAAGTACCTGCCGTATGATCTCGGTATCATGAATGAGTATCGACTCAGTCAGTTCAATTTCTAATAGACTGGGATCTAATTGATGCCGTTCAAGCGCTATTGAGACTAGATCGATAATATTTCCTCGTTTGAATTGCGATGCGGATATATTGACAGCAACCACTAGGGGCATCCCCGTATCTTGCCAGATTTTAGCCTGGCAGCAAGCTGCGTCAACAACCCATGCATCAATATCAAGGATGATCCCGGAATTCTCAGCCACAGGAATAAACTTTCCAGGGGGAATAAAGCCATCCGGCGTTTCCCAACGTATCAGAGCCTCGCAGGCTATAATTTTCCTAGTTATCGTATCAACTTGTGATTGGTAATAAAGTTTGAATTGATTGAATTCGAGTGCCTGCCGAATATGATTCAGTATATGTAATCGTTCTTTAGAGCTGGCTGCCATCTCTTCATTAAAAAATTGGTAACCATTCCCGCCGGAATCTTTTGCATGATACATCGCAGTATCTGCATATTGCAGAAGCTGGCTAAGGTCATTGCCGTCTTTTGGAAATAATACAATGCCTAAGCTTGCAGTTATTTTGACACTATCGCCATCAATCAAGAATGGATTTTTAAATATTTCAAGAATCTTTTGAGCAACAATGGCTACATCATTCGCTTCGCAAATGTCTGACAAGAGAATAATAAATTGATCACCGCCCTGACGACTGATGGTATCCACATCGCGGACACATGTTTTAAGCCGGTCAACGACTTCTTTAAGCAGAAAATCGCCTGTGTGGCGACCAAGAGAATCGTTGATTACTTTGAAGTGGTCCAGATCGAGGGATATCAAACCGACCAAGTTCTCTTCCCGTATAACTTGTGCAATCGCTAACTTAAAACGCTCGATCAGTAGAATACGGTTAGGTAATTCAGTCAGGATATCGTGATGCGCAAGGAACTCAATCCGTTGTTGCGATGCTTTAACGGATTGAATATGCTCTTGACGCTCAATCTCCATACCAATGCGCTGACCAAATATTCTAAGTATTTCTATATCCTCTTCAGTGTACTCACGAGGTTTATCGTCAAGTAGACACGTTACTGCTTTGACTTTTCCATCGTTCCCCAAGCAAGGAAAACCGCAATAGGAATGGGCATTGTGCTGCTGAAGGAATAGCGCATCGGGAAACCGCTCCTTGACATGATCGTATATCCTCACATCTTGGGCCATTTCTACTGTTGCGCACGGTGTAATGGCGAGTTCGCACGAACCTGCATCAGTGAAAATCTGTCCCTCATGGTAGATCGCCAAAAAATCGAGCTTATCACCGTTTATTTTTGAAAGGCATACAATTTTTAATTCGAAGAGTTCACCAATAATTTTTGCAATATGACTGAACACTTCAACGGGATCACCCGAAATAGTCATGCTCAATTCATAGAGTTTTTTTAACCGAATTAATTCATTGGATAAATCTTTTTGCATGGCGAACTTTCTGATTAAGCAGATTCTAGTTTAAAGTGTAACAATTAATGTTAGCTCGGTATAACTTATCGGCACTTCACAGAATATCTTATACACGATTGAAAATCCAAAAACTTGGCGTGGCTGGTGACAAGGCGAACTTGTCTATCTTATAAACTCTCAAAGGATTAGCGGTTAATTGTTTATCGGGACATTCACGTTTATTTTGCGCATAAAGCGTGAATGTAAGTTCTAAACACACTATGGTCTTCGGCGTGCGTGACCGCTGAATTGGCTGGGGCTTTCGCCACCAATTTGATCGTCTGAATTTAATCACCAACAACAGTCGCTTTCTGATTCTGCCGGAATGGCACTACCCCAATCTGAGCTCCAAAGCACTCTCTCTGAGCCATCAATAAATTGCCGGGGATTGACAGTGTTGACACCGGTGTTAGAGCACAGGAAGCGGACGCACGTCGTCTAACGGGGAATCACAAGTTCAAAACACGACTGTAAGAGCAAAACAGAAAGTTACCGAATATATTGAATCTTTCATAACTGGCAGAAAAAACAAGAAAGATTGGGCTATTTATCACCAGCAGAATTCACACAACAATACTATGCAAATCCACTCGCTGCTTAATCACACGGATTCCATATTTGACAACACATCTCAGTATAAATCTTGTTGCATTTATTTTATTAATTTCTTTCTCACCCAATTCATCACGCTCTCAAGCGCTGCAGGGAGCTGATCCGGTTGTGTACCCCCTGCTTGCGCCATATCAGCCCGTCCGCCGCCTTTGCCGCCGACTTGTTGCGCGACGAAGTTGACTAATTCACCTGCTTTGATTTTGTCAGTCAGATCAGCACTGACACCGGCAATCAGCGTGACTTTTCCGTCGGAAACGGTGCTGAGCAAAATAGCGCAGGTTTTGAGCTCCGCTTTCAGCTGATCCAGTGTTTCGCGCAAGGTTTTGGCATCGGCATTGTCCAGATTGGCGGCTAATACGTTGACGCCGTTTATCTCTTGCGCTTGCGCGGCCAGGTCGGTGCCTTGCGTGCTGGCCATTTTGGTTTTCAGGCGTGCCAGCTCTTTTTCGGTTTGCCTCACGTTGTCGATGATCTGGGCAATTTTTTGCGTGACTTCCTGTGGGTTGGTTTTTAAGGTGTGTGCGATTTCCAGCAGTTGCGCTTCGCGTTGCTGTACATAATCGATAGCTGCTTTTCCAGTCACCGCTTCAACGCGACGGATACCGGCGGCGACGCCGGATTCGGCGATGATTTTGAATAAGCCGATTTGTCCGACTTGCGGTACATGCGTACCGCCGCATAATTCAGTGGAAAATTCTCCTATATCGATGACACGCACCACATCCGAATATTTTTCGCCGAACAACGCCATTGCACCACGTTTGACTGCATCGTCGTATTTCATTGAAGTAGCTTCCACCACCCAATTATTGCGGATTTGCTCGTTGACCAAACGCTCGGTTTCCCGGATTTCATCCACGGTCATTGACACATTGTGCGAGAAATCAAAACGCGCGCGGTTAGCATCGACCAGCGAACCTTTCTGCGTGACATGCGTGCCTAATACTTTACGCAACGCGGCATGTAAAAGATGCGTGGCGGAATGGTTATTGGCGATGCTAATTCGGGTTTTTGGGTTGACTCGCGCTTGCACGGTATCCTTGATCACCAGTCGGCCACTGCGCAATAAGCCTTTATGACCAAACACACCGGCTTGAATTTTTTGTGTATCGGTGACTTCGAAAGTACCGTTGGTATTGAGTATTTCACCGCAATCACCGACTTGTCCGCCTGATTCGGCATAAAAAGGAGTTTGATCCAATACAACGACAGCTTCATCTCCTGCTTCGATAAACTCGACCGGACTGCCCTGTTTATAAATCGCTAATACTTGTCCTTCATGTTGCAGGGCCTCATAGCCATAGAAAGTAGTTTGACTGCCATTGTATTCAATACCCTCTTGCATGGTGAACTTGTTAGCTGCTCGCGCTTGTTCACGCTGGCGCGCCATGGCTTGCTCAAAACCGGCATGATCGATGGTAATCCCCCGTTCACGGCCTATGTCAGCAGTCAGATCCAGCGGAAAACCAAAAGTATCGTAGAGCCGAAATGCTGTTTCGCCATCGAGTATTTTTATTTTACGGCTCAATGCACCTTCCAAAACTTGCATGCCGTGTTCCAATGTTTCAGCAAAACGCTCTTCTTCTTGTTGTAATACGGCTGCGACACGCGCCTTGGCTGCGATTAATTCCGGATAGGCTTGCCCCATGACTTTGCTTAAATCTTCTACCAGTTGATAAAAGAAAGGCTGTTTCTGTCCCAATCGATAGCCATGGCGAATGGCGCGGCGGATGATGCGCCTTAATACGTATCCTCGACCTTCACTGCCTGGAATGACGCCATCGGTAATCAAAAATGAACAGGCACGGATGTGATCGGCAATGACTTTTAAGGAGTTATCGGCAAGATCTTCCGTGTTGGTTACACGTGCAGCGGCTTTAATTAGGCTTTGGAATAAATCAATCTCATAGTTACTGTGAACCTGCTGCATGACTGCAGAAATCCGTTCCAAACCCATGCCGGTATCCACTGATGGTTTTGGCAGCGGGTGGAGTATGCCCGCGCTGTCACGGTTATACTGCATAAACACCAGATTCCAGATTTCAATGTAACGATCACCTTCTGCATCGGCAGAACCAGGTGGCCCGCCTTTTACTTTGGGACCATGATCATAAAAAATCTCGGAGCAAGGTCCGCAGGGACCAGTGTCGCCCATTTGCCAGAAATTATCCATGGTAGCAATGCGCACGACTCGGGACGGATTGACACCGATTTCATTCAACCAAATATCTGCAGCTTCATCATCTTCTGCATACACGGTTACCCATAGTTTTTCGCGTGGAATTTTGAGTGAAACGGTGAGAAATTCCCATGCAAATTGAATGGCATTGCGCTTGAAATAGTCACCGAAACTAAAATTTCCCAGCATTTCAAAGAACGTATGATGCCGCGCGGTATAGCCAACATTTTCCAGATCGTTATGTTTGCCGCCCGCCCGCACACAGCGTTGCGAGCTGACTGCGCAGACATAGGGTCGGGTGTCTTGGCCTAAGAACACATCTTTGAATTGCACCATTCCCGCATTGGTGAACAAAAGTGTCGGATCATTGCCCGGTACTAAGGGGCTGGATGCCACGATAGTGTGGCCGTGAGATTCAAAAAATTCGAGAAATTTTTGTCTTATTTCGCTACTTTTCATATTTTTTGCTGCGACTCGTATCGTTCTAATTCAATCACTGTCAAACCTAGCGCTTCGCCTTTGACGATGGCCAGACTGTTGACTTTAGCTCGGATAGTGATTTCTTCGTTCATTTTAGGTAAATCGGATTCCGTCAAAATCGTAATCTCCCCACTGCTATCTTCTAATACATAGGATTTTAGATTGACCAACGGCAGACGTGTGGGGTTTTTTGCAATCCCCTTCAGTTTGACTTCTTTACCGTCAAAATTGACGGGGGATTCATTGATTTGATTGATGGATACTATGTCATCAGCACTGGCATGATTACCTAGCAATACAATTGACAGTATGAGTATCGTCTGCACAAGCAGCTTTTTCATTGATTCTCCTCATCGGCTTGTGATAAAACTTGTTGTATTATTTCCATTGAGAAACCTCTACTCATCATGAAACGCATTTGCTTACCCCGTTCTTCTCTTGTATTGGGTAATTGGTCAAATTTTTTTTGCCAGATTTTAAACGCTGTATCCAATTCAGTTTCCTTAAGCGTTGGCAAAATACTGTCAATCAACTGTTCGTCAATGCCTTTTTCTTTCAATTCATAAACGATACGTTGGCTACCAAACCGGGATCTGCGTGTGCGTATAACTTGTTCAACGACTCGTTCAGCCGATAAAAAACCGTTTTGTTCTAGCTTATCCAATACGGTAGATATAGCTTCTGGTGTGGAAGACCGGGCGTGAGCGGAAAGTTTCTGTTCGAGCTCTAAACGAGAGTGTTCTCTTTGTGCCAGATAACGCAAAGCACGTATTTCTAGAGACGATCGAGTATCCACACAATTTATTTTTCTTTTTCAGGTTTTTCTTTCTCAGCTTTCTCTTTTGCAGGTCTGGCTTGATCCACAATACCTACAATCGATCGAATCTTTTGTTCAATCTCATGGGCGATTTCTTGATGTTCCTTCAGGTATTCACGCACATTATCCTTGCCTTGGCCGATCTTTTCACCTTTATAGGCATACCAGGCCCCTGATTTGTCGATAAGTTTATGTAATACACCTAATTCGATGATTTCGCTATCTCGAGAAATGCCTTCGCCATAAAGGATATCAAAATCGGCCTGCTTGAACGGCGGCGCTACTTTATTTTTGACTACTTTAACGCGCGTTTCATTGCCAATGACCTCTTCACCCTTTTTGATCGATCCGGTCCGGCGAATATCCAGGCGGACTGACGCATAAAATTTTAATGCATTGCCACCCGTCGTTGTTTCGGGATTGCCGAACATAACGCCGATTTTCATGCGGATCTGGTTAATGAAAATAACCATGGTATTGCTGCGTTTGATATTAGCCGTCAGTTTGCGTAAAGCTTGTGACATTAATCGTGCTTGCAGTCCCATTTGAGGGTCACCCATGTCGCCTTCTATTTCTGCACGTGGCGTGAGCGCTGCGACTGAATCCACCACAACAATATCAACCGACCCCGAACGCACCAGCATGTCGGCTATTTCTAATGCCTGTTCACCATTGTCGGGTTGGGAGATCAACAGTTCTTTGACATTGATCCCAATTTTCTGTGCATATTGCGGATCCAATGCATGCTCTGCATCAATAAATGCTGCGGTTCCACCCATTTTTTGCATTTCTGCAATGACTTGTAATGTCAGTGTGGTTTTACCCGAAGATTCAGGTCCATAAATTTCAATGACCCGCCCCCGTGGTAATCCTCCCACACCCAGTGCAATATCCAGTCCCAACGAACCGGTAGAAACAACCTGTATATCATAGGCGACATCGTTTGCGCCCAGTCGCATGATTGAACCTTTACCAAACTGCTTTTCGATTTGGGCTAACGCAGCATCAAGCGCCTTACTTCTGTTCTCGTCCATGATTTTTCCTGTTAAAAGTCGATCAAATTATCGCATAACCTGCGCCCAATCAACGCAACTTGTTACAAAGTTGTTTAACTTCGCAAAAATTACTGGAGTAAAAAACTCGAGTATCTGACCAGCCTACGATATAATTGCATGATGTTATTAAAGTGACAGATATAAATTCGTCACTACATTCAGTAAATTTTAATTGGTAACATTGGTAACATTGGTAACATTGGTAACAAAGGGAGAAAAGCTATCCGAGTCATTTTATTAGGTGGCCCTGGTGCTGGGAAAGGTACTCAGGCTAATTATATTAAGGAACATTTTAGTGTTCCACAAATTTCTACAGGCGATATGTTGCGTAATGCTGTTAAAGCAGGCACTGAATTGGGTGTTATGGCTAAAAAAATAATGGATTCCGGTGGATTGGTTTCTGATGATATTATCATTAATTTAGTTAAAGAGCGTATCGCACAACCTGATTGTGTAAATGGTTTTTTGTTTGATGGATTCCCACGCACAATCCCGCAAGCCGATGCCATGAAAGCGGCAGGTGTGCCGGTTGATTTTGTGGTTGAAATTGATGTCGCAGATGCCGAAATTGTGAAGCGCATGTCGGGTCGTAGAGTTCATCCAGCTTCAGGCCGCACTTATCATGTGGATTTTAATCCGCCCACAGCACATAATCGAGATGATGTCACAGGGGAGCCACTCATACAACGCGATGACGATAAGGAAGAAACCGTCAAAAAACGACTAGAAGTCTATCACGAACAAACTGAGCCTTTGATTGACTATTATTCAAAGTGGTCGACAAATGGCGAAAAAGGTGCGCCGCACTATATCAAAATAGCTGGCATAGGCACGGTTGAAGAAATACGTGATCTGATTTTTGCAGCACTAAAGTAAATATAACCAACCGCATTCTTTGGTTCAAAGAACAGAATTGAAAACTCAGGAGAGCGATGAGCCTTGCCTGGGTTTTTGTACGTACAGATGAGTAGGATACAAATAGGTTACTAACGATTTGATCAATCAGGAGAAAAAAATGGCAATTAAAAATGCATTTTATGCCCAATCCGGTGGCGTTACAGCAGTAATCAACGCTTCTGCGGCGGGTGTTTTGGAAACAGCGCGTCAACATACTGATAAAATTGGCAATGTCTATGCAGGTCGCAATGGGATTATCGGTGCGTTGACCGAAGATTTGATTGATACCAATGCTGATTCAGCAGCAGCGATCGCTGCGCTACGTCATACCCCATCAGGTGCTTTTGGATCTTGTCGCTACAAATTAAAGAGTTTGGAGCAAAATCGACGTGAATACGAGCGTCTGATCGAAGTATTCAAAGCGCACAATATAGGTTATTTCTTTTATAATGGCGGCGGTGATTCTGCGGATACCTGTCTTAAGGTTTCACAACTATCCGATACGCTTGGCTATCCCCTTCAGGCGATTCACGTTCCCAAAACAGTTGATAACGATTTGCCAATCACTGATTGTTGTCCCGGTTTTGGCTCTGTCGCCAAATATATCGCGGTATCCACACGCGAGGCGAGCTTTGATGTAGCCAGTATGTCGAAAACATCAACTAAAGTTTTTGTTCTGGAAGTGATGGGCCGCCACGCAGGATGGATTGCCGCAGCGGGCGGATTGGCTTCGAGTCCAGATTGTGAGATTCCAATTATCATTTTATTTCCAGAAATTACATTCAACAAAGAAAAGTTTCTTGCCAAGGTGGACCGCTATGTCAAGGAATATGGGTATTGTTCGGTCGTCGTATCAGAGGGAGTCAAGGGGGAAGATGGTAATTTTCTTTCCGATCAGGGGCTGCGCGATGCCTTCGGTCATGCACAACTAGGCGGTGTTGCACCGGTGGTAGCAAATATCATCAAAGATGGTCTGGGATTAAAATATCATTGGGGTGTGGCTGATTATCTACAGCGTGCTGCGCGCCACATTGCGTCAAAAACCGATGTGGAACAAGCTTATGCAATGGGTAAAGCGGCGGTGGAGTATGCTATTGCAGGACACAACTCAGTCATGCCAACGATAGTCCGACAATCCAATGCACCCTATAGCTGGACGGTGGGCATGGCTAAGCTTGCTAATGTAGCCAATGTCGAAAAAATGATGCCAGCTGATTATATCAGTGAGGATGGATTTGGCATCAGTCAGGCATGTCGCGAATACTTGGCGCCACTAATTGAAGGTGAAGATTACCCACCTTATAAAAATGGATTGCCTGACTATGTGCGGTTAAAAAATGTAGCGGTTGAGAAAAAATTGGGCGAGTTCAAAATTTAAGGAAAAATTTGGATTGAAACTGCCCAGGTGTTGTAATGGAGTCAAACAATAGGGCGCAAGTCATATAACAACCTAAATTTCATTAATATTTGATACATTCTGGGACAAGAACAGATAAAATACGTCCTGATTGTATTTTGGTTTTGGACAAGTGAAGTGTTTAATAATGTGGGATTAATTAGGCCAAGATTCCACATACGATTTTGATGGTCTGACTTTAATTGGAGTTCTTTATGGCTAACGGTTTTATTATCGCAATAGGTAGCGCGATTATAGCCCTGATATTCAGTGGTATCTGGATTAGGGGTATTTATGTTCAATCAACTGGTAATCCGCGTATGCAGGAAATTGCTGCTGCTATACAAGAAGGAGCATCTGCATATCTTAAGCGGCAATATATGACAATTGGTGCCGTGGGTGCAGTTTTATTTGTTGCCCTTGCAATTGCGATCAGTTGGGATACAGCCATTGGCTTTTCTTTGGGTGCTGTGCTCTCTGGTGCTGCCGGTTTTCTTGGTATGAATGTTTCAGTTCAATCGAACGTACGTACAGCGCAAGCTGCGACTGTCGGGTTGAATGAGGCGCTTGCTATTGCCTTCCGCGGCGGTGCTGTCACTGGAATGCTGGTAGTCGGCTTAGGCTTACTGGGTGTTGCCGGTTACTGCGCTACGTTATTTGATGGTGCTGATCCCAGCCAACCGATTAGCGATGTGATTAAACCTTTAATCGGTTTTGCATTTGGCGGATCACTGATCTCTATTTTCGCTCGTTTGGGTGGTGGCATTTTCACTAAAGGTGCTGACGTAGGTGCTGATCTGGTCGGGAAAGTAGAAGCCGGTATTCCAGAAGATGATCCACGGAATCCAGCGGTTATTGCCGATAATGTGGGTGATAATGTCGGCGACTGCGCAGGTATGGCTGCTGACTTGTTTGAAACCTATGCGGTAACAATCATTGCCACCATGATTTTAGGTGCGCTACTGTTTTCAGCGAATACCATTGATGCTGTGATTTACCCATTAATGTTAGGCGCCGTTTCCATTATCGCGTCAATTATTGGCTGCTACTACGTCAAGATGCGCGAAGGCGGCAAGATTATGAATGCACTCTATCGTGGCTTGGCAGTAGCGGGGGGTATCGCTTTATTTGCTTATCTCCCCGTAACTGTTTGGTTCATGGGCGATATGTCTCTTGATATTGATGGCACTGAAGTAGCTGGTGGCATGCTGGTTATGCGTATATTCCTGGCTGCAACGATCGGGCTGGTGCTGACGGGACTCATGGTTGTCATTACCGAGTACTACACTTCAACAGATTATCCACCTGTGCAGCATGTTGCTGAAGCATCAACCACCGGCCATGCAACTAATATTATTGCTGGTTTGGGCGTTTCAATGCGCTCAACCGCAGCACCTGTATTGGCTGTTTGTATTAGCATCTTGCTGGCCTATTCTCTAGCAGGATTGTACGGTATTGCGATTGCTGCAACAGCGATGTTATCCATGACGGGTATTATTGTAGCGCTGGATGCCTATGGTCCAATTACTGATAATGCTGGCGGTATTGCCGAAATGGCTGAAATGCCAGATTCAGTTCGCGCCATTACTGATCCACTGGATGCTGTTGGTAATACAACCAAAGCCGTTACGAAGGGTTATGCAATTGGTTCTGCTGGGTTAGCGGCTTTGGTATTATTTGCTGATTATACGCACGCACTGGAACATGCCGGACATGCAATAACCTTTGATTTATCCAATCATATGGTCATTATCGGTCTGTTTATCGGCGGTATGATTCCTTATTTATTTGGTGCCATGTCGATGGAAGCTGTCGGACGCGCAGCCAGTTCAGTGGTAATTGAAGTGCGTCGTCAGTTCAAAGAAATTCCTGGCATCATGGAAGGTACAGCCAAGCCTGATTATTCACGTGCAGTGGATATGCTGACCCAATCAGCTATCAAGGAAATGATGATTCCTTCATTATTGCCTGTACTGATTCCGCTCTTAGTGGGTGTGATTCTAGGGCCGCAAGCTTTAGGTGGTGTATTGATGGGCTCTATCGTAACCGGTCTGTTTGTTGCAATTTCTATGACAACAGGTGGCGGTGCTTGGGATAACGCAAAGAAATATATCGAAGATGGGCACTATGGCGGCAAAGGTAGTGACGCTCACAAAGCATCAGTAACCGGTGATACAGTCGGTGATCCTTATAAAGACACCGCTGGACCAGCGATTAACCCACTGATCAAGATTATTAACATTGTGGCTTTGTTGATTATTCCACTGCTGTAAATATACTTCTCAACTTTAGACATCCAGTCACCCCAGTTGTGTCACCAAACGGTGACACAACTGGGGTGAAACGAAGGTCCATATCGCTTACTGTTGTTGCTACACCCGCAGTCTTGAGTCGCTGCGCGTTGTTTGGGCAAGGTAAATTGGTTGAATCGTCCTTGAAAGCAAATCTGGTAAATTCCATGCGTATAGCCACTGTGCTACGAGACCGCCGGTCAGCGCTTGTTTGTTGCGCCCACGGTGTCACAACAGTGATCGAAAAGACTGCTTCCGTAACCAGACTCAATAGCTGAAAAAGTTTCCGCGCTGATTAGCGAATCTGTATCCATACTCCAGCATACTGCGTTTCTGCTGCCACAAGTTGTTCACGCCCCTACCAGCGCTTCAGGTTGTGAAATAAGGGTTCGGTGCTCCAGCGGCATGTATATAGATACAGGCCTCCTCGGCACGCAAATCCGTTTCGTCCGCTAATAGCACACGTGCTTTTGACCAATGTTGTTTGTCCATATCGTAGAATTCGCACAAGAACTGGGCGGTACGACGGATGTGTTCGGCTCGCTGTAGTGCCAGACCGCAGTGCCAAATCGTTCGGCGGTTTCATTGAGCGCGTCGTTACGCCAGACGCCACCATCATTACCGATGATTGGAGCGGCTACGCAGCACTTGAAAAGCGAAGGATCTTCATACCACCGTTTTTCTACCCTTTCAACGCGTTCCGTTTCCTGCTTGGCATTGCTGGCGATGTCACTGCGCCGACCTATGCTGAATTTATGCAAAAAACACGGCTCACTACTACATCCAGCACAACCTTTGGGAGTGAGCCGGATAAGCACGATTCATTCTATGCGATTCTTGAGCGATTTAAGTGATTTCAACTGAGGAATTCAGGATAACTGAATCATATGTTCCACGGCTTTATTGTGTTTTCTTCTCAAGTACTTCAGTAGATCGGTCACCATTTTTGATCATTTCCATAATGGTTGGAGAAATCGGTGGCTTACAGAAAGTCTAAGCAGGTAAATGCAGCAGCGAAAGCACCGGAAAAAAAGTCACAATGCTGAAAGAACTCAGTGTTATGATTTATCCAGTACCATCATTGATGGGGGAATCGGTTACAGAAATGTCGGCTAAATCGTAACAAAGGGCAAGCTGTGACTAAGGACAAACAAAAAGGCGATGTCAGTAATGACGTCTGATAATTTTTATAAGGGCAAAGAAAATGACTACTATTCGAGTCGATGATGTTTTTGTGGATGAAGCCAATGCAACTGCAAATTTCACTGTGTGGTTGGATGTTGCTAATGCCGCTCCAGTAACCGTTAATTACAGTACTTTTCAGAATACGGCAGGCAATAATACGGATTTTGTTCCGACAAGCGGTCCTTTGACGTTTGCTCCGGGTGAGGTATCTAAAACTGTCAGTGTTTCAATTCTTAACAATGCAACTGTCGAAGCGATTGAGAGTTTCTATCTTGGACTATCGTCACCGAGCGCTAATGCGACGATAGCCGATGCGTTTGCTTTGGCTACTATCATCGATAACGATGCCCCTTCGGGCACGCCGGTAGTTTCGATCAATGACTTTACCGTAGACGAAACGGCCAAAGAAGCCACCTTTGTGATTGCGCTTGACCGGCCATCGATCAGCGTGGTTTCGATGAACTATGCGACGCAAAATGGCACCGCGCTGGCTGGATCAGACTTTGTTGCCAAGAACGGGGCGCTGAGTTTTGCACCGGGTGAAACGGCCAAAACAGTCAAAGTTACCTTAACCAATGACGCTGCGTTTGAATCGTCGGAAGCGTTCAATCTGGCATTATCTGCGATCACTAATGCCACCACGCTGGACAATATTGGTACCGCAATCATTTTTGAGAACGACGCGGCGCCGGTCAGTAATTCCAAGATCTATGTTGACGATACTTTTGTCGATGAATCACAAACCTATGCGGACTTTCAGGTTCGGCTAGATGCCCCGAATACGGCAACAGTCACAGTGAATTACAGCACCTTCCAGAATACGGCAGGCAATAATACGGACTTTGTACCGACGAGCGAGACGTTGACGTTTGCTCCGGGTGAGATGGTTAAAACAGTGAGAGTCAGCATGCTGGGCGGTGCAACTGTCGAAGCGATTGAGAGTTTCTATCTTGGACTATCGTCGCCGAGCGCTAATGCGACGATTACAGATGCATTTTCTCTGGTTACCATCATCGATAACGATGCTCCGACAGGTGTACCCGTCGCGAGGATTATTGATGTCATTGTGGATGAAACTGATCAAACAGCTACGGCTACGATCATTCTTGACAAACCGAGCACCAGTGGCACTAAGGTTAATGTTGCCGGACAGAATGTGACAGCTAACAATGGCAGCGATTTTCGCAATCTACAAATTGGCACCGTAGCATTTGCTCCAGGCGAGACTGCTAAAACAGTTACATTTGGATTATTGAACGATAATACTGTTGAAGATGCAGAGCTATTTGATGTGATATTAAGTAGCCCTCTTGGAGTTACCGTGGGAGACGGGCGTGCACATGTCATTATCGCTGGCAATGATAATGCTGCAGTTGCTTCGCCTATTTTAAATGTAGCGAATGTCGCAGCATCGGAAGATAAGGGATATGTAGATTTTCTCGTTACGCTGACAGCACCGTCTAGCACGAATGTCTCAGTAAACTATACTACCGCAAATGCTACGGCTGTTAATAATTCAGATTATGTAGGTACCTCTGCAAGTTTGACGTTTGCTCCCGGTGAATTATCTAAAATTGTTCGGGTTGTTCTGATTGACGATATCACTGCAGAAGTGCTCGAGAACTTTACACTCAACTTGAGCGGCGCGATCAATGCGACTATCGGCACAGCTTCAGCCACCGCATCGATCATTGATAATGAAAGTGCCGCGCCCATAGCACCGATTACAATCGCAGGCACTTCTGGAAATGATATTTTGCAAGGCACACAGTTTGCAGATGCGCTGACAGGCAATGATACCTTCAATGGTGGTGATGGCAATGACAGTATGGTGGGGGGTGCAGGAAACGATACCTACATCATCGAGAATGCAGGAGATACGTATACGGAAAGCGGAGGTGGTGGTAGCGATCAGGTTATCAGTTACTTAGCTAGCCATACATTAGGCGCTAATGTCGAGAAGCTTCTACTGTCCGGTTCGGCAACAACGGGAATAGGTAATAACCTTGCTAACACGATTACTGGAAATAGCAAAAATAACACGATCGATGGCGGTTCCGGTAATGACATCCTGAATGGGGCTACGGGTTCCGATAATATTACTGGTGGTGCGGGTGCTGATTTCTTTGTGTTTAGTACCGCTCTGAATGCGGTTACCAATGTCGATAGTGTTGCGGATTTTAGCGTTGTTGATGATACCATCCGATTAGAAAATGGTACTTTTACCCTATTCACGGCAACCGGTGCCATTCCAGTTGATACCTTCGTTTCCGACCCAGGCGCAATTGCATTGGATAGTAATGATTATCTGATCTACGATAATGCAAGTGGAAACCTCTATTATGATGTCGACGGTAATGGTGCGGGCGCTCAAGTAGTTTTTGCAATATTGACAGGAATACCTGCTCTAACAGCAGCAGATTTTGTAATTATTTAACTTCATAGCCGTATCCTCGGAGAATTGTTACGGGGATACGGGGCGCTGCATCTGCTTAACAGGCTGTTGAAAGACTCGCCCGGTTGGGTAAAATTTGACGAGAACCATTCACTTCAAAAATTAAGCGCGGAATTGAGCACACTCAACGACAGCTTTTTAGGGAAACGCTGATTTATTTGAACCCATTAGTTTGAATTTATGAAGTTTTCTAGCATGCATCATGTTGATAATGTAGGATAAGCAGATGCAATCAAGCTTTTCTGAATTGGAATATGCGTCAAAGAAGAAATAGACGCGACGAGATCGTTTTCTGGCCGAAATTGAAGCGATCATTCCCTGGGCATCCCTGATGAATGTCCTTGCTCCATATTATCCATCCGGTGGCGGGCCTGGCCGCCCGCCTGTCAGTCTGGAGCGGATACTGCGCATGTATGTTGCACAACAATGCTTCGGTCTGTCGGATGAAGGTACCAAAGATGCCGTATACGACAGTCACGCAATTCGCCGCTTTGTTGGCATTGACCTGAATCGCGAGGCCGCACCGGATGCAACCACACTACTCAAATTCCGCCACCTGCTGGAAGAACATCATCTGACCGAATCATCTTCAATGCGATTAACGCCCATCTGGCTGATCGAGGATTATTTCTTCGCGAGGGCACGATTGTTGATGCGCAGTCAGGGCTTGTTCACACTCTGATCGGAACGGCGGCTGCCAATGTTCACGATGTCACTCAGGCGCATGCGCTGCTGCATGGCGATGAAACGGATGTGTTTGGTGATTCTCGGGCTATCAAGGCATTGAGAAGCGTGAAGAAAATCTTGAACTACTGTATAACCTGCAACGGGACTGTCGGCAGCCACGATTAGCCGTTTAAAGCAGGACTGGGGAAGAATTATCAGGAATGGAATCGACATGATTTAAGTAAGAAGCATTACGTTTATGTTTGGGCTGATGGCGTCTACAGTAATGTTTGGATGGATAATCGGTTATGTTTGTTGGTGATTATCGGCTCCGATGAAACGGGGCGCAAAGAATTGCCTGACCAAGGACAAGGATTTTATGTTGGCTTTCTATGATTATCCTGCCGAGAACTGGCAGCACATCAGAACCACCAATCCGATTGAGTCTGCATTGGCTACTGTCAGACTAAGAACTGCCAAAACGAAAAATTGTGGAAGCCGTATAACAACACTGATGATGGCATTCAAGCTCATGGAAACCGCACAGGAAAAATGATCTCGCTTAAGAGGTTATAATCTGTTAGCAGGTGTAATCAATGGCGTTAAATTTGTTAACGGTATTAAACATACACCAGATCAAAAACAAAATGCCGCTTGATTTTCTATACGCCAGATTTGACCATAATCTCTAGTAATTACAGACACAACCCAAATTTTTGAAGAAACTTTTTCTAGAAATATCCTTCAGATAACATCCAGGCTTTCCAACCAGCGAGACACAGTAATGTGAAAAACGCCGCCACCATGTCATCAAACATAACACCAAAACCACCTTCCAGATTGCGATCGTAGTATCGGATAGGCTGCGGTTTAACAATATCAAACAGGCGAAACAAAATAAACGCAGCTAACTGCCATGCCCAACCAGTCGGCGTAAAAAATAGAACCAAAAGAAATGCCACGGTTTCATCCCAAACCATGCCGCCATGATCCGGATCACCCAAGGCCTTGCCGCTAAGACCGCACGCCCAGATACCTATAATAAACATGATGTCTATCAATAGTAAAAGATGCACTGGGCTGAGATAGTAATTAAGTAGCCAAAATAATGGAAATGCAATCAGTGTTCCCATCGTACCCGGAGCAATGGGGCTTAATCCGATACCGCCTGAAAAGGCGATGAAATAGGCGGGATGACTGTATATTAAAGCAAAATCCGGTTGAAATTGGGGAGATTGGTCACTCGACAAGTCATACTCTTTAGGCACTGAAGTGGTCATATCCTTTGGTCTCCAATGTGATTGCACTTCCTTTGGCATCTTTCACAATCAAACCCTCACCCGCAAGAATTTCACCGATGCGAGTAAGAGGAATAGCCAATTCAGCAGAAAGATTCTCAATTTTATCGCGATTTATTTTCGGAACTGTAAAGCATAATTCATAATCATCTCCGCCGGCCAATAAACAGCGAATTACCAAAGATTGCTGCAAGTATTTTTTTATTACCGGTGAACAGGGGATATCGGTCATATTGATGTAAGCTGCCTTTTCAGAAGCGGTCAGAATATGACCCAGATCCGCCACTAATCCATCGGATATATCGATAGCGCTATGCGCCAGACCGATCAAACGTTGTCCTAACTCGACCCTTGCGGCCGGTGTCAGTAACGCAGGCAAACATTCCGCAATCTCATTGGGTTCGAGAGTTATTTGCAGCAATTCATGATTAAGCGCCAAGGCAGCATCGCCTAATCGGCCGGAAACCCAAATATCATCATTCAATTTGGCACCGCTGCGGCGCAATGCTTTGCCTACTTCAACTTCCCCTATGATTTGCACACCGATATTCAGTGGCCCGGAAGCGGTATCTCCACCGATTAACTCCACCTGATGCGAGTCGGCCAGTGCAAAAAACCCCGCACTAAATTCACTTAACCATGCTTTATTCTGTTGCACCAGATTATCCGGCAACGTTAAAGCCAGCAATACCCACCGAGGCTTTGCTCCCATTGCAGCCATATCCGAGAGATTAACTGCTAAGGATTTGTATCCGAGTTTGTAAGGATCAGTATCCGCAAAGAAATGTTTACCACATACCAGAGTGTCCGTTGAGATAGCTAATTCTTTATTGTCAGTAGCTTTAATCAGCGCAGCATCATCACCAATTCCCAGCACTGCTTGAGTTGCAGTCCGTTTGAAATAGCGACGAATAATATCGAACTCTGAACACACGCTGTATTAATATTAAACTGGGTTTCTTGTCAGCCTGGGTGCTGCAATCTCAACAGCGCGCAATTGAATGGCCAATTTATCCAGCACGCCATTCACATATTTATACCCATCACTGCCACCATAAGTTCTGGCCAGCTCTATCGCTTCATTGATAATTGCACGATAAGGAATCTCCGGATGATGCATTAACTCAAAAGTGCTCAATAATAAAATCGCAAATTCTACCGGACTTAATTCATTTAAAGGGCGATCCAAACAGGGCTGGATACATTTTTCCAATCCCTCAACATCCTTGAGCACACCTTGCAGCAAGTTAGTGAAGTGTTTCTCATCAACATGCTTGAATTCTTCAGATTCTCGTAATTGTTGCTCAATAAAGTTCGCCGTGCCGCCAGCAACCCGCCACTGATAAACACCCTGCAAAACAAACTCGCGCGCAATCCGGCGGCGGCTTTTATGTTTATCCGTTTTTTTGTTGGTGGTGGAATTGGTTTCGGTCAGCGTGCTACTCATAAATCGATTTCATCAATTTTTATATGCAGATTAGCCATTTCCAATGCAACCTGCGCGGATTCCATTCCTTTCTGGCTCATTCGAGCAATCGCTTGATCATCATTATCCGTAGTCAATATCCCATTGGCGATAGGAATTTCTGTTTCAATCTGCACCATGATTATGCCGCGCGCAGATTCGTTCGCAACGACTTCAAAATGATAAGTATCTCCCCGGATTACTGCACCCAACGCAATCAACGCATCAAACTGATCGGACAAAGCCATCCTTTTTAATGCCAGTGGAATTTCCAGCGCTCCTGGCACGGTTACGAGTAGTATGTTCGAATCTTGCACACCATTTTTCTTAAGCTCTGCCGTACAAGCACTGAGTAAACCTTCACCCACATCAATGTTAAAACGGCTCATGACAATGCCGATACGTAGATCTGTTCCATCCAGATTCGGTTCAAATTCAAGAATATCGTCATAGTACGGCATATCTTACTCCTGTAAGTCTATTGATTAATCGTGATCAATTCTTGATCACTTAAGATTTATATTTTATAGCTTGGGCGTATCCACGTAACTGGTTACTTCCAAACCGAACCCTGTCACACTGGGCATTTTTCTTGGTGCTGACATCAATCGCATTTTTCCTACATTCAGATCTTTCAGTATTTGCGCGCCAATACCGTGATCACGAAGATCCGTCTTAATCGAACCAGGATAACGCGATTCCTTCAATTGAACGCGCTCGATCAATTTAGTTGGATTTTCTTTACGATGCAGTAGAACGATAACACCTTGTCCTGCTTCAGCAATTAACTTCATGGCATCATGAATGCTCCAGGAATGCGTATTATCATCAATATCCAGCAGATCAATGACCGACAGCGGCTCATGCACGCGCACCAAGGTTTCCGTTGTTGGGTTTACTTCACCCTTTACCAAAGCCAAGTGTGTTGTATTGGCTATTTCATCACGATAGGCTATCAACAGAAATTCGCCATGCAGTGTTTGAATCGCACGCTCAGCAACACGCGTTACCAAGCTTTCAGTCTGACTACGGTATTGAATCAAATCGGCTATCGCGCCAATTTTGAGTTGATGTTTACGTGCAAACTCCATGAGATCGGGTAATCTTGCCATGCTACCGTCTTCTTTCAGAATCTCACAAATTACCGAGGCTGCTGTCAAACCGGCCATTCTGGCTAAATCACAACCGGCTTCAGTATGACCCGCACGAACCAAGACACCGCCTTTCTGTGCCATCAGTGGAAAAATATGCCCTGGTTGCACAATGTCTTGTGGTTTGGCATCCGCTCTAACGGCGACTTGAATGGTACGTGCTCGGTCACCGGCCGAAATGCCTGTGGTTACACCGCTCGCTGCTTCTATGGAAAGCGTAAAATTGGTGCCCAAGGGAGCACGGTTGGCTGACACCATCAATGGCAAATCTAATTGGCGGCACCTTTCCTCAGTCAGCGTTAAACAAATCAGTCCACGGCCGTGGGTGGCCATAAAATTAATAGCCTCCGGCGTCACAAAATCGGCAGCCAGAACCAGATCCCCTTCATTTTCGCGATCCTCTTCATCAATAAGAATGACCATTTTACTCAATCTGAGATCATCAATAATGTCTTGGATAGCGCTGATTCTCATGTCTGTTTAATCCCGGTTAGCCTTAAATATTTAATAATCTTGCCACATATCGCGCCAGCATGTCTGTTTCCAGATTTACACGCATTCCCGGTGCAAGTTCTTGCAGCGTGGTTACCGTCAAGGTATGTGGAATGAGGTTAACAGAAAACTCATTACCCTCAATTTGATTAACTGTCAGGCTCACGCCATTGACGGTAATAGAACCTTTATGGGTAAGGTATCGCAATATTGATTCTGGTGCTTGAATGATCAATACAAAACTCTCTCCGATAGGCTCAAATTTAACCACTGTTCCAGTCGCATCCACATGACCACTGACCAGATGTCCACCCAACCGGTCAGATAAGCGCATGGCTTTCTCCAAATTAACGTGCAACCCAATCTGATCCAGACCCTGTGTACAGCTGAGCGTTTCCTGCGAAACGTCTACCGTGAACAGGCCGCCGGTTAACGTTGTAACCGTAAGGCAAACGCCATGCACAGCAATACTGTCACCCGCCATGACATCACTCAGATCCATTTTCCCGGCGGAAATACCTAGCGACAATCCGTTATCGCTATGTCCCTGGATAGGGTGAATCTGTTTTATTTCACCCACTGTTTGTATGATTCCAGTAAACATCCCAATATGTTCTATAAGTTTAGATGTGACACGAATGTAGGATATGCATCAACGAATTGATAGCAATGTGACGTGCAAACTACAAATTTCGTACTTTTGTAAGTATACCTTGTAGTTCTTCAAGTAATGAAAGTAACGTTGTGAGAATCAAGGCGATGCGTTGAAAAAACGATATAGCTATTGGCGCGCCCAACACGATTCGAACGTGCGACCCCCGCCTTCGGAGGGCGGTACTCTATCCAGCTGAGCTATGGGCGCTTTGGTGAACAAACTGTTATGCCACTTACCGGCCCATAGGATAACTGCTTTTATAACTCTAGTCCAACTTGGATAATCCTTAATGCAATCATTTTGCAAACTTAACAATGTCCACAACTCGTCTCTAGAAAATCTTAAAACTATTCGGGATTCTTCGCTTCTGTTTCTATTGAAACAGGAAAAATTTTGACAGTTTTCACAACCCGGTTTTTTGTTTGAATGATTTCCATCGGATAACCCGCAATATTAAGTCCAGTTCCTGCTTCGGGAATATCCTCAAAATACTCCAATATCAGGCCATTCAAGGTTTTTGGACCATCCAGTGGAAACTGAAAACCAAGTTTTCGATTTAAATCGCGCAACAAGGTGCTCCCCTCCACAATAATACTGCCATCTTCCTGCTTCAGAAAAGTGCTGGCTTGGGTCGGTGCTTGTGTTGTAAATTCTCCAATAATCTCTTCTATAATATCTTCCAGTGTAACCAGTCCCATCCACTCACCGTATTCATCAACCACCAAACCAACTCGTTTCTGGTTTTCTTGGAACAATTGTAATTGCGAAAATAGTGATGTTCCAGAAGGAATAAAATAGGGTTTGCGCATGACTTTTTCGAGTGTGGTTGCCGTTATTTTCCCTCCTTGCATTTGGTTTAGTACTTTGCGAACATGAACAATGCCGACAATATTATCCATGCGCTCGCGGTAAATCGGTAAGCGGGTATGATGACAAGTCAACAATTGCGTATGGATAACATCGTCATCTGCATTCAAATCAATCGCTTCGATTTGACTACGTGGCACGATTACATCATCCACCGTAATGGTTTCAAGATCAAACAAGTTCAACAACATGCTCTGATGCTTATGCTGTATGAAATGTCCGCCTTCCAAGACCAGTGTCTTAAGTTCTTCCGTACTTATTTTCTGTTCAAGCTCACCTTCACCCTTTTTGGGTTTCAATCGAAACAGAATCAGCAGTCCACTGACAAACAAATTAACGAACCATACAATGGGATAGCAAATGGTCAACAATGGCGTTAACACATAGCTTGCCGCAAGAGCAATCCGCTCCGGATAAGCCGCCGCGATGACTTTTGGCGTAATTTCACTAAATATCAGAATGGCAAAAGTAACGGCTATCGTTCCAATAAGCAATGCAAAGTCATCATGGGTAAAGAAAGTAGCAATGATGACAGCCACCAATGTTGCAGAAGCTGTGTTAAGTAAATTATTTCCCAGTAAAATAACACCCAGTAATCGATCCGTATTCTCAAGCAATTTTACAGTCAACCGGGCACCACGATGCCCTTGCTTGGCTAGGTGCCGCAAGCGATAACGATTAATCGCCATCATGCTGGTTTCAGATAAGGAAAAAAAGCCAGATAGAATTAATAAAAACACCAATGCGATCAGCATGATGTGCAGCGACATGTTTTCCAAAGAACACCTTTATTGTGTAATGAAAATCGTTAAAACCGATAAATAGTAAAAACCCTAAAATGAGCAGTTTGTCTATTTTGGATTCAAACAAATGTTTGTCAATAAGAAAAATTGTTTGACTAAACAATTGTTGTTTGTATTGTTAGCAAGTATTTAATTGCTAACAATACAACTGAGGGCAGTATGGCTAATTTTGCAATAGCAATTGAACTCTGGCTATTAAAGCCCAAGGCAGAGTTCACCCGTACTTCTACCTGGCTCCGGTAAATACACAACGTGTTAATAAGTCAGGGTTATCAAAAAAATTGAATAATCTATTTAAAAATTGTTTGGGTTCTTGTAAACCTATTAATTTGAGCGGCGTTAATAACATCTCTTCTTTCTGATTCAAATTTTATGTCTGATTGCTCAAATCTAAACTGTAATAGTGCTAAAGATATCAAGTTTCTTGAAATCAAACACTTGAATGGCCCAAACATTTGGACTTATTACCCCGCTCTCGAAGCAACAGTTGATATTGGCGAACTTGAAGATTTTCCTTCTGATACGATCCCAGGCTTTTATGAGCGGTTGTCAGAATGGCTTCCGACACTGATCGAACACCGTTGTAGCTATGAAGAACGTGGTGGTTTTTTACGCCGAATAAAGGAAGGTACATGGCCGTGCCATATTCTTGAACATGTAACTCTGGAGCTGCAAAATCTGGCTGGGATGCGTGGCGGTTTTGGCAGAGCCCGTGAAACCTCGGTACGCGGTGTATATAAGGTTGCATTAAGTGCCTGGCATGCAGAAATTACAAAAACTGCTTTGTATTCTGCGCGTGAATTAGTGCTGACAGCTATGAACTTTCAGCAATCTCACAGCCCATCGTATGATGTCGAAGGGACTATCAGGCATCTGCGGGATTTGGTTGATTCACTCTGGCTTGGCCCTTCTACAGCTTGTATTGTGGATGCTGCTGTCGCACGTAATATTCCAGCCACTCGGCTCCTTACTAAAGGAAACCTTGTGCAACTTGGGTATGGTGCTCGTTCCCGTCACATCTGGACCGCCGAGACAGATCGTACACCCGCTATAGCAGAAAGTATTTCCCGTGACAAAGATTTGACAAAAACATTATTACAGTCTTGTGGCGTCCCTGTCCCGGAAGGACGCATTGTTGAAAGTGCTGAAGCTGCCTGGGAAGCAGCTAATGACATTGGTATGCCGGTAGTCGTAAAGCCTTGCGATGGAAACCATGGGCGTGGTGTTTTTATTGAATTAAGCCGTCGCGAAGAAATTGAATCGGCTTATTACATGGCCTTAAAAGAGGGCACAGGTGTATTGGTTGAGCGCTATATTGCAGGCACTGAGCATCGCTTGCTAGTCGTTGGCGGACGTCTCATAGCCGCTACGCAAGGTGACTCGGTATCAGTAATTGGAGATGGTGCTTCAACCATAGCTGAATTAATTGAATCTCAAATAAATTCCGATCCTCGCCGTGGATCAACGGAAGATCACCCGCTTAATCTAATCCGCTTGGATAATGCAGCGCAAATGGAGATCGCCCACCAGGGTTATCACAGTGATTCGATTGTACCAATCGGCATCAAAGTTTTGATTCAGCGTAACGGTAATCACGCATTTGACGTAACGGATCAAGTACACCCCAGCACAGCATCCATCGCATCACTCGCTGCGCGTATCATTGGTCTAGATATTGCCGGAATTGATTTGGTGACAAGCGATATTTCACGCCCACTGAGCGAGCAAAGCGGTGCCATTGTTGAGATAAATGCCGGTCCAAGTCTGCTGATGCATATTAAACCGGCAGTGGGTACACCGCGCCCTGTTGGAAAAGCAATAGTAGATCATTTATTCCCCAATCAAGATAACGGTCGTATTCCAATTGTGGGAATTACGGGTAGTTATGGTAAGACAGCAGTCGCTTATCTTGTTGCCCGATTGCTTATTCTTTCAGGTAAACAAACTGGCTTGGCATGTAGTAATGGTCTTTATCAAGATTACAGACAAATTGATAAAAACAACAGTGCCAATTGGGCGTCAGCTAACCGTACACTGATGAATCCGACTATTGAAGCCGCAGTGCTTGAGAATGGCCTTGAAGCCATTCTAAATGAGGGATTGGTATACGATAGCTGTCAGGTTGGCGTCATCACCAATGTTGACCCAGCCTGTCATTTTGGCCGCCATGGAATCGAAACGCTGAAACAAGTTTTTACTGTACTACGCACACAAGTTGATGTAGTGACACCCACGGCTGCAGCTATCGATGATGTGGAAGAAGGTGTGAAACTACCCATCGGCGCTGCAGTTCTCAATGCCAAGGAAGAAATGTTGGTTGAGATATCCGAATTGTGTCATGGTGAGGTTATTTTCTTCAGTATTAACCCAGACTTGCCAGTCATTACTCAACATCGCGTTAACGGAACGGGTCATAAGCAAGGTAAACGTGCTGTGATAGTACGCAATAGCACAATTATGCTTGCTACCGGTTCTGATGAATTGCCACTGGTCAGATTGATGGAGATATCTGCAGCGGCTGGTAAGCATAGCACACAAGAAATAGAAAATGTATTGGCAGCTATCGGAGCTGCTTGGGCATTAGGTATTGAACCTGATCTTATACGTATCGGGATTGAAACATTTGGTTTCAGTCAGGAAAAATATAAGCCAGAAAATCAGAATCTTCCAATTGGATTACAAACTCAAGGAATCAAGTTATGAAAGTTTTGCGTATTCGAGCATTGCGCGGACCAAATTTATGGAGTCAGCACACTTCTATTGAAGCTGCTATCGTTTGCAGTGGATCCGAAAATAAGATTGATACCATCCCTGGCTTTGAAGCACGATTACGTGAGCGTTTTCCTGGGATTTCTTCACTTCAACCTGCTGGTCATCATGAAGCTGTTACGATAGCGCATGTACTCGAATTTGCTACTCTCGGTTTACAAGTTCAAGCAGGTTGCCCGATAACCTTTAGCCGCACCGTTCTAACACCAGATGCCGATACCTATCGCGTCATAGTCGGTTACACTGAAGAGAAAGTTGGCAAACTTGCTTTTGAGCTGGCGCAAGCTTTGTGTATTGCAGCCATTGAAGATACTGCTTTTGATTTAGCAGATGCTATACATCGTTTATGTGAACTCAATGAAGATATACGCTTAGGACCGAGCACGGGTGCTATTGTTCAAGCTGCTGTTGCGCGCGGTATTCCATTCCGCCGCTTAACGGAAGGCAGTTTGGTCCAATTTGGTTGGGGTAGTAAACAACGTCGTATTCAAGCTTCTGAAAGCGATATGACCAGCGCTGTTGCAGAAGCAATTGTGCAGGATAAAGAATTGACTAAAACCTTGTTGCATGCAGCTGGTATACCTGTACCTCTTGGTCGAGAGGTAACAAGCGTAGAAGATGCCTGGGTAGCAGCTTGCGAAATAGGTGTTCCAGTAGTAATAAAACCAAAAGACAGTAATCAAGGTAAAGGCGTAACCGTTAATCTTGTTAGCGCAGAACAAGTAAAAACGGCTTATATGATCGCAACCGAAATCAGTGATAATGTTCTGGTAGAACGTTATATTCCCGGACATGATTATCGTATGCTGATTGTTGGTAACAAGCTGGTTGCCGCTGCACGCCGTGACCCACCACAAGTTATTGGCGATGGCGTGCACAGCATTTATGAATTGGTAGCACAAATTAATCGCGATCCAAGGCGGGGAGAAGGACACGTTACAACATTGACTAAAATTTATCTGGATGAGATTTCTATAGCTCATCTGGCCGCACAGGGATTAACAGCTGAATCGATTCCAGTCAGAGGAATGCGAGTTGTGTTACGCAACAATGCCAATTTATCGACAGGCGGTACAGCAACTGATGTGACCGATGATGTTCATCCGGAGTTAGCGGCGCGTGTAGTTGCAGCTGCAAAAGTAGTCGGTTTGGATATTTGCGGTGTCGATGTTGTCTGCGACAATGTTATGAATTCATTGGAAGAGCAAGGTGGTGGAGTTATCGAGATTAATGCAGCACCCGGTTTGCGTATGCACTTGCAACCTTCATTTGGTAAAGGACGTGCAGTGGGTGAAGCAATTATCGATTACATGTTTCCTCATGGACAGGATGCACGCATTCCGGTGATCTCGGTAACAGGAACCAACGGCAAAACAACGACAACGCGCCTGATTGCCAATATTTTAGAAAAAGATAACAAATGTGTGGGTATTACCTCCACAGATGGTGTATACGTTGATGGGCAGTGTATCGATACCGGGGATTGTAGCGGTCCAAAAAGTGCGAGAAATATTCTTTTTCACCCTGATGTCGATGCAGCTGTCTTAGAAACTGCGCGCGGTGGATTGTTGCGCGAAGGCTTGGGGATTGATCACTGCCACGTTGCCGTAGTGACCAATATTGGTATGGGCGATCATCTTGGTATGGCTTATGTCAACACTGCGGAAGAACTGGCGGCAGTTAAACGCATCGTTGTGCAGAATGTAACACCAGGTACCGGTTTTGCTGTGCTAAATGCCGCTGATCCACTTGTCGCCAGCATGGCTGACCATTGTCCTGGCTCAGTTATCTTCTTTGCGCGTGACAATCATCATCCGGTGCTAGCAATGCACCATGCACAGCATAAACGTGTAATTTATGTAAAAGATGACTGTATTGTGGCTGTGGGTGAGAGTGATGAATACCGGATACCTCTGAATGAAATTCCATTGACAAAAAATGGCAGTATCAACTTTCAAATAGAAAATGTGATGGCAGCTGTTGGCGCTGGTTGGGCACTTGGATTGGATTGGGCTGTTATTCATGCCGGCGTAGCTGGTTTTGTAAGTAATATACAGACCGCACCGGGACGCTTTAATCTTTTCAATTACCGCAATGCTACCTTGATCGCTGATTATGGCCATAATCCCGATGCGATACAGGCACTTGTAAGCGCTATTGATAATATTCCATCCAAGAAACGCTCAGTAGTTATTAGTGCCGCTGGGGATCGGCGTGATGAAGACATCCGTCAGCAAACAAGAATTCTTGGTGATGCATTTGATGAAGTAGTGCTTTATCAAGATCAATGTCAGCGTGGTCGTGCGGATGGAGAAGTACTGACATTATTGCGAGAAGGTTTGGGTAATGCCAGGCGTACTCAGAAAATAAGTGAAATAGTTGGAGAAGCAATCGCAATTGATGCAGCGCTATCCAGTTTGCAGGATGGAGAATTATGTCTTATTTTGGTCGATCAAGTTGAGCAATCACTTGGACAAATAAATAATCGTATTGCATTAGGCTGATAGGTTGATTGCTAAGTCATTTTTCTGAATGACTTAGCAATCAACTAGAGATTACAGAAGGTGAGTTCAAATGTAACATCCCCTTCGTAAACTTTGTTTCTTTGACCTGATTGCGTGGGGATAAAACGAATATTCAGAGCATATTTATTAGCGCTGATTTCAGGTACACAAGGCAGTTGGTCACTTAAGTTCAGTCTTAGCATATGCGCGGAATATTCCGCGCCTGTTTGCTGGAAAATACCCTGATTTGCAACAACCTGCACAGTTTTTCCACTCTTTCTCAGTAGGTGAAGCACAATCCCAAATGCATTGCGTATGGGTTGAAATGGTGTTAGCCATTCGTTAAAGTCTCTATGTCGGTAAACTGGGTCCAAATTCAGCCAGTAATGATAAGATGGCAAATCAAATACACAACAACCACCCGGTATCCCAATTCGCTGCTTGATTGTCATTAGCCATTCGTTCCCTCGCAATTGCTCGCCAACCTTTCCGGGAGAATCCAGCATTTCCCGGAAAGTGGTTTTAATATCATTGAGCACATTATCGAGTGCTGCCTCAGAAACATCCGGATTCCTGCGTAACATCTCAAGTATCTGCTTTTGTCGCTCAAGCTCTTGTAATAAATCTGATTTAATATCTGCGCGACTAGTAATTTCAAGGACCTCAAATAGTGCGATGAGTGAAGCATGATGCTCAGTGGCGGTATCTTTAGTTGAAAAGAAATCAATTTTATTAAATAAATCCTCAAGTCGCAGAAGGGTACGGATACGTTCATTAAGCGGGTGTTCGTAACAAATCACAATAGCTATGCATCCACAAGAAAGATTAGAGATATTAAAATCTTGCCTTAGATAAGATTATTTCACAAAAAGATTAAATTTCCCAAGTAATTTCTTAGCCATTAAATCCCAGTATCCGGTTTTTCCTCTGAAAGAATAAGATATTTATGATGCAGCTGAGTTATCTGTGCTTTCAGGTAATCAATATCCTGATCGTTAATGATAACATCATCAGCTTTTTGTAAACGCTCTTTTCTCGAGATCTGTGTTGCCATAATCGCTCTTACCTGTTGTTCAGACAAATTGCTACGCACCATGGTACGTAAAATTTGCTGCTGCTCCTCGCAATCAATGACCAGAATTCGTTGAGTAATATTGTCGTAATCATTCGTTTCAAATAATAAGGGAACAACGATCATGATGTAGGAAGACTGGGTTTGTGCAACTTGCCGCACAGTCTCTTTAAGAATGAGTGGATGCAGAATCTTTTCGAGTTTGAGCCGTGATTCACTATCCGAAAAAATCAAGTTACGCATCTTTTCCCTATCCAAAGCGCCATCCACAGTAATCAAAGTATCTTGGAATGTATTTCGAATCGGATTGATAGCTAAACCATACGGCTGAGTTAAGTTTCGAGCAATTACGTCGGTATCAATAACGTCAATACCTAAATCTGAAAAAAATTGACTGGCACTCGATTTTCCACAACCAATCCCTCCAGTCAGTCCAACAACAAAGGTCATAAATCAGAATAAACCATAATAAGCATGATTCAGCTTTTCTCCCCAGAATAGAGCAATAAGTGCCCCACCAACGAGATAAGGACCGAATGGAATAGGAATGTTCTTATTGAGTCTAGCGGCCAACATTAATCCAATACCAACAGTTGCACCCACCAGCGATGAAAAAAGTATGACCAGCGGAAGCATGCTCCATCCTAACCACGCGCCAATAGCAGACAACAATTTAAAATCGCCATAGCCCATACCTTCTTTACCCGTGAGAAGTTTAAAGCACCAGTAAATTGACCACAAGGAAAGATAGCCTACTACGGCACCAATAATCGCAGATTGAATATCAGTAAAACCACTGTTCATATTAACCAGTAAGCCCATCCATAGTAGTGGCAATGTTATATCATCTGGAAGTAGTTGCGTATTCAGATCAATGACAGCAAGGGCAATGAGTGACCACACAAAAATTAATACTGCAATGGTTATCAAATCGTAACCATAATACCAAGCAACAAAACCGCTCATAAGCGCTGTTACTGCTTCTACAATAGGATAACGCAGTGAAATATGTGCATGGCACTGAGAACAACGCCCTAGTAGAACAAGATAACTAACAATCGGAATATTTTCCCACGCGGTTATTTTATGTCCGCAATGGATACATACCGAACGAGGGGTAATCAGGTTAAATGTAGGCAATGCTTTGCCCGATTCACCATGCAGTTCTGCACACTGCTGCAGCCAATTTCTTTTCATCATTTCAGGCAGACGGTATATTAAGACGTTTAGAAAACTGCCGATCATTAACCCGATTATTGCAACAAATGAAATAAAAAAAGCTGGCATATCTTGCAGCATGGATAGGAATGACATAGCTATTTTATGTAAAAAAATGGATTCTAAGAGTCGCGCTTAATTAACAACCATACCCATTTTAAAGATAGGTAAATACATCGCAATAACCATACCGCCAATTAGTGTTCCCAATACAACCATTATGATGGGTTCCATCAAACTTGATAGTGCGGCAACCGCATCATCTACTTCTGCTTCGTAGAAGTCAGCAATTTTACTTAACATGGAATCAAGCGAACCGGCCTCTTCACCAATGGCGACCATTTGAATCACCATGTTCGGAAATACATTGGTGCCGGCCATGGAAGACGTCAAACTATTGCCTGTACTAACTTCAATTTGTATGTTCTTGGTGGCTTCGAAATAAATATGATTCCCTGCCGCACCGGCGACAGAATCCAGCGATTCCACCAGAGGTACACCTGCGGCAAACATAGTTGAAAGTGTGCGTGACCAGCGTGCAATCGTGGCTTTACGAATTACTTCTCCGAAGATAGGTAGCTTAAGTGCAAAACGATCCATAACGTGTTGCATTGAGGTCGAGCGCTTCCAAGTATACAAAAAAGCATAAATTCCACCACCAAGAATACCTAAGATGGCCCACCAATACGCAACGAAGAAATTTGAAATGGTCATTACAAGAAGCGTTGGAGCGGGCAATTCAGCACCGAATCATTCAAATAGATCTTTAAAAGCAGGGATTACAAAAATCATGATTACCGCAGTAATGACAAAAGCAACCACGATAATTGAAATAGGGTAAAAAAGTGCAGATTTAATTTTCCCCTTGATGGCTTGAATTTTTTCTTTGTAGGTTGCCAAACGATCTAGAATATGATCTAGAATACCGGCAGCTTCTCCTGCCCCCACAAGATTACAATATAGTTCATCGAAGTAAAGCGGGTATTTGCGAAATGCATCTGTCAAATTACTACCAGTTTCTACGTCAGCTTTAATATCCAAAAGTAATTTACTCAAAGCTCTGTTGCTGTGACCTCTGCCCACTATATCGAAGGCTTGTAATAGCGGTACACCAGATTTCATCATAGTAGCCAATTGACGTGTAAATAACGTTATATCTTTGTCAGTAATTTTGCCACCGGATTGAGTTTTCTTTATTTTTGTGACTTTGATACCCTGGCGGCGTAATGTAGAAGTAACAATAACTGTTCCGGCAGCGCGCATTTCACCTTTTATCTGTTTACCAGCCCTGTCCTTACCTTCCCACGAGTAATTAATTTCTTTCAGTTTATTCTCTGTGTGCGCTGTCACAGTTGCCATAATTATCTCCTCAAAAACTTAGAGTATTCATGAAAATATATACTAGAAAAACATTGCAAAGACTCAAATTCCGCTACTGTCATTAACAACAAAGCTCAAAAGATTATTCTGAGCTTGTGCGGAATTAACGGCATAGTTTCGTGTATTACTTAGCGCTAATTTTCACAGCATTGCGTTCTATCTTAGATGTCATTGGCTCTTCATATGAACAGCTTTGATGCCATCAAAAATTGTTGGGTACAACAAGTTGACATGCAATTCTTTTTTCATTCTTAGATTATTAAGCCGCCTGGATTCTTTCATGAAAGATAGCATCGTAGGTGATATCTGTTCTTGGGCTTGATTGCGGGTGATACGAGGGGGACGTGGCAAAGCAAAATGATCTGCAACTAAATCAAAATATTCTCCCATTTTCAGATGCGAGTCATCGCAAGTATGATAGATTCGATTTGGCTTTGCATGTTGCAAGGCAGCACAAATTATTCGAGCGAGATCATCCGCATGAATATGATTGGTATAACTATCTTCAGTATCCAATAATGCCGGATGACCTTCTCGCAAACGTGTTAGTGGCAATCTGTTTGCTGCATAAATACCCGGCACCCGTAAAATGGAAACGGGAATATGATTACGCTTTCCCCAATCACGTATTTGTCTTTCAGCATCGATGCGTCGTATTGCTCGACCATTTTCCGGATGAACTGGGTATGTCTCGTCTATTAGTGCCCCATGGCAATCGCCATAAACCCCGCTGGTACTGATATAGATGAATCGTTGTGGTAAAATATTCGTTTGCCGTTCTGTTCGTCTGGTTAATGCGGACAGTAGATGCGCGGTTCTGCGATCGTATAATCCTTGATTGGGCGGGGGGGCCAAGTGTAGAACTAATTGTGCAATCCCAGCGAGTTTCTCGAGACTTCTCGGAAGATCAAGATTTCCGTAAATTGGGATAATGCCATGTAACCGTAAATGGGCAGCGCTATCTAAATTACGATATAAACCGAGCATTCGGTAATGTGTTTGTAAAAGTGGCGCTACCCGTAAGGCAATATCACCACAACCAACAATTAACAGTGTTTTTTTCATATTAGCTATTTGTTTCTGATTATTATATTTTTTATTTGTCTGCCACTCAATGTCGTATCAAATCATTATTAAACCTAGCGAGCATGCTCTAAAAGTAGAATCTGGAGAAACTATTCTTGAAGCAGCCCTCCGTGAAGGTTTCTCGCTGCCTTATGGCTGTCGTAATGGCTCCTGTGGGATTTGCAAAGGAAAAATCATACAAGGCAAAGTAGACTATGGCCACCATAGTGAAGAAACATTAACTGAAGAAGAGAAGCAAGCCGGTAAAGCATTATTTTGTTGCGCTTCTCCACTGACCGATCTGGTTATTGAATGTCATGAAATCGGCGCCACTAAGAATATTGAAATTAAAACATTACCGTGCCGTGTGCATAATCTTGAGCTTGTCGCTCCTGATGTGATGATTATTTCTCTAAAACTTCCTACTAATCAGCGGCTGCAGTTTTTAGCAGGGCAATATATCGATATTTTGCTCAAAGATGGAAAGCGACGGAGTTTTTCTTTGGCAAATGCACCGCATGATGATGATTTTTTACAATTACATGCACGTAACTATTCTGGAGGTGTATTTACTGAACATGTTTTTACGCACATGAAAGCCAAAGATATGCTTCGCTTCACAGGGCCTCTAGGATCATTCTTTTTACGCGATATACCCGAGAATACTTCCATTATCTTTCTGGCGAGCGGTACAGGATTTGCACCAATCAAGAGTATTCTTGAACATATTTTTCATCAAGAGAACGGTCGAAACAATAAAATAAAAATGACACTCTACTGGGGTGCTCGCAAAAAAGCTGATCTGTATTTAGCAGATTTAACAGATAAGTGGCAACAACAGCACAAGAATTTCACTTTTGTTCCTGTGCTGTCTGAACCCTTACCAACCGACAACTGGAAAGGGAGAGTCGGTTTGGTACATGAGGCAGTCATGCATGACTTTCACAGTTTGGAAAAACATCAGGTATATGCCTGTGGCGTTCCGGCTATGGTAAGAGCTGCTTATCAAGACTTTACCACTCTTCGCGATTTGCCAAAAGATGCCTTTTTCTCCGATGTATTTACACCTTCAACCAGCAACTCCCAAGTTGTACAAGAATCTTAGCCGCTTTAATTGAGTTGTTTGAGTGTTAACTCAAGCCCCTTATTATAATGATTCATAGCTAATTCATGTTTGCCTAATTTCTCATTCAGTTGCGCTAAAGCAAAATGCGCTTTATGCCCAGGCTCAACAGATAAGCTGGCTTCTAAATAATTTTGCGCTTTACCCCAAAGTTCACAATGCGTACAGAGTTTACCGAGTGTCAATAACAGTTGTGCGTTATTAGGCTGTGACTTCAGCCAAACTTCAGCACACTCAATCTGCCTGTTAACATGATAATCCAGACATTCGCCATAGAGTTCAATTAATTCGCTATCCCATGTAATGGGAACATTCTGTTCAATGATCCGATTTGCAATCGTGCAGCTTCCTTGTGAGATATAGGCGCGCACGGCAGCAACAGAAAGCTTACTATCCATTTTCTCCATGGGCGATATATGCTGCCAGTACTGATTTAGTGACGGTAAATCCGAAGCTTTGCTTCTAATATTTTCTATTTGTGCATCGTGTTTTAATTCTTTTACCAGTGATTTATTGGCTGACTGACGTTTCGCTAGTACTTCAGTTAACTCAATGACTGCATCCCAATTTCCGGCTTGTTTTTGCGCTTCCAGCTCCAATTGTAAAACGACAGTCGATTGTAAACCGCCATCCGAGTACAGAGATCGTAATGTATTGAGCGCTTCTTCATAATGCCCATCATTCAGTAGAAATTTAGTTTTAGTGGCAAGGCATAACGACTTTTCATCGGGCGCTTTTTGGAGCGCCGTGTTCAGATACTGGTCTCGCGCTGTGATTTCATCAAGCTTATTTGCTGAGCGAGCTGCAATGACAGCGCAAATTGCTTGAGCCGTTGATGAGTCAGCTAACTTCAATGCGATGGCTGTATTTCTTTGCGCTTTAACAAAATCGCCCTCAAAATAAGCTTTCAATCCAGAAAGTAACATATCGTCTGCTTTTTTATGGCGATGCCGTCGACTGAACCCTAATACTCCCAGAATAATCCGAACCAGAATGTAGAAAACAAAAAATGCTGCAATTACCCCAATTATAAAGTGATCAAGTGATAGCTCTATTTGATAGGGCGGCATCTCCAACAGAGCACGCCCCGTCACGTTTTTTGCAGCAAGTGTAACAGCTACAGCAGCAGCAAACAGTGCCAATAGCCAGAGTATCAGTTTCATATTTTCTCCTCATTGCAGTAGAGCGATCATTGTTAATGTGAACCACAAATTACATAAACACCAGCCATGATAAGTACAAGTGATGTTATAAACGCTTTAGCCTCATTCCGAGTGCCTTCTCTTATAAATTGCACTGTTTCCCGGCTACCTGAAAGTATGCTTGTAGGCTTTCCAGCAAACCCTCATCTCCAGCAGATGTCGCTTTTACGATTTTTCCCAGCCCCAATTCTTTCGCTGTCCGGGCAATACGCTCATGAACTGTAAAAACTGGGGTCGATTTTAGTAATTGTTGGCCAAGCTTGCCTATTATGTCAAATAAATTATGTAATCCTTCGCTGCTCGTGATAATCACCGCGTGTATCTCGCCTTGCGACCAAGCAGTTATTAATGACGTTGTATCAACATCTGGTTTCCTGCGTTGATAACATTCTGCGTATTCGAGGGATGCCCCTCGCTGTATAAGTGTGTCTCCCAGTAATTCTCTACCGCCGTTACCACGAAAAATAACGACTCGTTTGCCAGCCATGTTTTGCAGTTGCTCCTGTTGCAGCAATGCTTCACTATCAGAATGCTCAATTGGAACGAGTACTTCGTTGATGCCATAATGCTTTAAAGCATCTGCACTGCCTTTACCGACAGCGGCAAATCTCAAATGGAATGGCAATATACGTTGCTTGATGATCAACCGCATGGCTTTGTTGACAGCATTGGGACTAACGAATATTGCCCAATCGAATTCATCTAAGCGATCAATCAAATCTATCAAAGGATTTAAATCTGTTACATCAGTTATTTCCAGTACTGGAAGTAGAATTGGATTTCCGCCAATAGCACGGATACCTTCTGCAAGAAAAACAGATTGCTGTATTGGACGAGTAACCAGAATATTAATGCCGTCTAATTGTTTGTTGGTAGGCAACGCTACTTCCAACCATCTGTTGGGACCAAGGCTGCTAATATCTCATCAGCACCTTCGGTAACTAGTTTTTTAGCCAGCTGTTGCCCCATAGCGATACCGGTTTCTGGCTTGCCATTTAATGCGCCGCTGACGATGCGTTTGCCATCAGGTTGTGCAACGAAACCACGTAACTCGAGTGTACCATTGATAATTTCTGCAAATGCTCCCAATGGCACCTGACAGCTACCTCCCAATACACGACTTAAAGCCCGTTCTGCTTCCACACAAAAAGCAGTTGCCTGATGATGCAAAGGTTGCATGAGCTCAATTAAATCTGCACGATCGGCTCGGCATTCGATACCCAAAGCACCTTGTCCTACCGCAGGTAAGCTTTGTTCAGGATTCAGTAGTGCAGTGATGCGATCGGATAATCCAAGTCGCTTTAAGCCAGCCGCAGCAAGAATGATTGCAGCATACTGCCCTTCATCGAGTTTGCGTAACCGGGTTTGTACATTGCCACGCAATGGATGTACTTGAAGATGAGGAAATTGTGCGCGCAATTGACTTTCTCGCCGCAGGCTGGATGTGCCAACAATGCTGCCTTCTGGCAGCGCATCCAGATTTGCATACTGATTGGAAACAAAGGCATCGCGAGGATCTTCCCGTTCAGTGATGGCAGCAAGTTTGAATCCCTCGGGCACATTCATGGGCATATCTTTCATCGAATGCACCGCAATATCAGCTCTTCCATCTTCTAAAGCTTGCTCCAGTTCCTTAATGAACAGACCCTTCCCGCCTATTTTTGATAATGACTGGTCCAGTATCTGATCGCCAAGCGTTGTCATGCCGAGTATGCTGATTTCAGTTTGCGGGTATAATTCGCCTAAACATTTTTTAATAAACTTAGCTTGCCACATTGCAAGTAGACTTTCGCGTGATGCAATGACGATTTTCTGGGGAGATAAAAGTGAATTGGGCATTAATAGTATAAAATGAAAAAATTACAAAAAATTCTTAATAATAGTCATTTTAGCATGGTCGACACTGACTTGGCTTGTCGCAAGTGTATGTCGGATTCTTTTTTATGTGAGCGTGTGATGCGATGAGCGCAACTGATTCGGAGAATAGTGTCGCCAACAATAAATCGGTGAATGATAAAGACTTGCCATTGCGGGAAGATATTCGTTTCCTAGGACGCATGCTAGGCGATACGTTACGTGAGCAGGATGGGGATAGCTCTTTTGAACTGGTCGAGAATATACGCCAGACTGCAATTCGTTTTCATCGGGACCAAGATCTAAAGGCGAGAGATGAGCTCGATGCAATACTCAACCAGTTAAGTGACAAAGACTCATTGCCCGTCGTTCGTGCATTCAGTTATTTCTCATTACTTTCCAATATTGCTGAGGACGTTCATCACAACCGGCGTCGGCGCGCACATCTTCGCGCGGGATCTCTGCCACAGGCTGGAAGTGTGGCATTAGCACTGGAACGCGTATTGGAAAGCAGAAAAGATATTACAGTCTTAGCGGATTTTTTTAACAAAGCAATGATATCCCCGGTTCTGACAGCGCATCCAACAGAAGTCCAACGAAGGAGTATCCTGGATTGTCAGTTAACCATTGAGCGTTTGCTGAAAGAACGTGCGCGGACTGAACTCACGCCCAATGAATTGCGCCACAATGAGGAAGGCTTGCGCGCTACCATTCAGATATTGTGGCAGACTCGCATGTTACGTCCCACCCGCTTGTCTGTGTATGATGAAATTGAAAATGGCTTGGCGTATTACAGCTACACCTTTTTGACAGAGATCCCATACATCTATGCCAAAATAGAAGACCTGCTCGAACGCCGCTTAGGTAAAGATGCCCCCTATGTCACATCGTTCTTACGCATCGGTAGCTGGATTGGCGGTGACCGTGATGGCAATCCTTTTGTCACGCATGATGTCATGTTGCGAGCGGTAGAACGTCAATCGTCAGTGGCATTGGATTTTTATATTGATGCCGTGCAGAAAATCGGCCGTTCTATGAGTCTGACCGAGCAATTGGTGCAAGTCAGCGATGAAGTTAAACAACTGGCTGCTACCGCGCCGGATATTCCTAACCGGTCTGACGAACCGTACCGGCGGATTTTCCTCAGTATCGCTGCGCGTTTGGTTGCAACCGCGCATCAATTAGGTCATCAGGTTACGCAATACACGCCGGCCGAAACCAGAGCGCCTTATGCCAGTAGTACTGAATTTTTGCACGACCTCAATGCCATCATCCACTCGCTCAAACAACATAAATCATCTTGGATAGCACGTGGCGCATTACGTAATCTCAGCCGTGCTGTGGATGTGTTTGGTTTCCATTTAGCGCCGCTGGATATGCGCCAGCATAGCAAGATCCATGAGCAGGTCGTCAGCGAATTATTCGAGCGCAACACAGGGCGAAAAGGCTATGCGCAGTTGAGTGAAAAAGATCGTACCGAGTGGCTGCTTAAAGAAATTAGTCAACCACGTTCGATACTGACTTCGTACGCTGATTTTTCCGAGCTGGCGCAATCCGAACTGCGTATTTTGCAATGCGCCGCCGAAATTCATCGCCGCTTTGGACGTATGGCGATGTCGAATTACATTATTTCGATGACCACCGATATCATTAATGTGCTGGAAGTGGCATTCTTGTTACAGCAAGTCGGTCTGTTGCAAACCGGTGAAAATCCGCAACTTTACCTCAATATTATCCCGCTATTTGAAACAATCTCGGATTTGCGTAGCTGTAGCGTTATTATGGATCAATTATTTTCACTGCCCTATTATCGTAAGTTGCTGGGTTCGCGTGCCAACGTGCAAGAAGTTATGCTGGGTTACTCTGATAGCAACAAGGATGGCGGTTTTATCACGTCGAATTGGGAGATTTGTAAAGCCGAAATTGAACTCACCAAGGTTTTCGCCAAGCACAAAGTTGAGTTACGCTTATTTCACGGCCGCGGCGGTACGGTGGGCCGGGGTGGCGGACCGAGTTATCAAAGTATCCTGGCTCAGCCGCCAGGAAGTGTTAATGGTCAAATACGCGTAACCGAGCAAGGCGAGGTGATCAGCAGTAAATATGCTGAACCTGAAATTGGGAGACGGAACCTTGAAACATTGGCGGCGGCGACGATGGAAGCAACGCTGCTGAGTCATGATTCAATCGGCACGAATTCGGATCGTTATTATTCGGCTATGGAGAAATTGGCGTCCGTGTCTTTTGCAGCTTACCGTGACTTGGTGTATGAAACACCCGGATTTAAGCAATTCTTCCTGGAATCAACGCCGATTCGCGAAATGGCGGGGCTGCATATTGGCAGCAGGCCGCCGTCACGTAAGAATTCCGATGCGATTGAAGATTTGCGTGCGATTCCTTGGGTATTTAGCTGGAGTTTGAGTCGGATGATGCTGCCGGGATGGTACGGATTTGGTCACGCAGTAGAAGCTTTTGTCAATTCTAAAAATCAGAGTGGGCAGGAGGGATTGGCATTATTACAGGAGATGTATCGGGAATGGCCCTTTATGCAAACATTATTGTCGAATATGGACATGGTGCTGGCTAAGACAGATATGGGTATTGCATCCCGCTATGCGGAATTAGTCGAAGATGTGGCGTTGCGTGAGCAGATTTTTGGGCGTATCAAAGACGAGTGGGCAAGAAGTCAAAAATGGTTGTTTGCCGTGACCAGCCATACTGAGTTGCTGCAAGACAATCCAACGTTAGCACGGAGTATTCGCAACAGAACCCCTTATATTGATCCGCTTAACCATTTACAGGTGGAACTGCTGCGCCGCTACCGGTCCGGTGAAGATAGTGAAGAAGTTAGGCGTTCCATCCACCTTACGATTAATGGTGTAACCGCCGGGTTGCGCAATAGTGGTTAATAGGCAGTCTTATTATTGAAATGCTTGAGCTGTAGGAGGCTTCGTGCAAATAAAGCGAATCATATGTATCGTGTTGTTCAGTTTTTATTCTCAATGGGTATTGGCTTCACTGCCGATCCAGTACTGGCAGGCATCCTCCGGGGCAAGAGTTTATTTTGTTGAAAATCACGATTTGCCCATGCTGGATATCAATGTGGAGTTTGCTGCGGGTAGTGCCATGGATACAGCTAGTAAATCAGGCTGCGCCAATCTGGTACAGCATTTGCTTAGTCTTGGCGCGGGCGGTCTATCTGAAGACCAAATTGCCACAGCGTTGGCCGATGTTGGCGCGCAACTAAAAAATAATTTCGACCGCGATCGTGCGGGATTAGCTTTGCGTACTTTGAGCAGTGAGCGGGAGCGCAAGCAAGCACTTGATGTATTTGCACGCATTATTCAGTCTCCGGAATTCTCTCAGGAAATATTGTTGCGTGAGAAGGCAAGAATAGTTTCGAGCATTAAAGAATCGAGCACCAAGCCAGATTACATTGGTGAGCGTGAATTGATGAAAATGCTCTATAGCAGTCACCCGTACGGGTTCAATGAGCAGGGAGAAATTGATACACTGAATAGGTTGCAGCGGGAAGATTTGGTTTCTTTCTATCGTTCTTATTATGTAGCTGGGAACGCAGTAATAACAATCATTGGCGATGTGACTCGGCTTGAAGCTGCAGCAATTGCGGAACAATTAACTGATAATCTATCTTCCAGTGGACAGAAAACTGAAATGCCGACAGTATCAATACCCGTCGCAGGAATAAAAAGAATTCCACACCCGGCAACACAAAGTCACATCCAATTGGCTTATCCGGGTCTGCGTCGAAGTGATCCGGATTATTTTTCCCTACTAGTCGGGAATCATATACTGGGCGGTGGAGGGTTCATTTCACGTCTGATGGAAGAAGTTCGTCAGCAACGCGGTTTGGCTTATAGCGTTTACAGCTTCTTTTCTCCCTATAAAGAACAAGGGCCCTTTCAGATAGGTTTGCAGACAAAAAAGGAACAGTCAGAAGAGGCGTTGGCATTAACGCAGAAAGTGCTTAAAGATTTTGTTGCAAGTGGTCCAACAGAAGAAGAATTGCTGGCTGCCAAACAAAATATTATCGGTGGTTTCCCGCTGCGAATAGATAGTAATAGCAAAATATTGAGCTATCTTTCCATGATCGGCTTTTATAATTTACCACTGACTTATTTAACGGATTATTTGGTAGCTGTTGAAGCAGTAACAACCGAGCAAATCCGGCAAGCATTCCAGCGACGAATCCAACCGGACGGCATGGTCACTGTTGTCGTGGGAGCAATTGAGTAAACGCTTGGCTCATGGCTTTAGCTAGAGGAAAAGTCCGTATCATTGGTGGTCAGTGGCGCAGCCGTTTACTGACTTTTCCAGCAAATCCTGATTTAAGACCCACTCCCGATAGAATACGTGAAACCGTGTTTAATTGGCTGGGACAGGATTTAACCGGCCTGAGTTGTCTTGATTTGTTTGCTGGAAGTGGCGCATTGGGTTTTGAAGCCGCATCTCGCGGCGCGTCACAAGTGGTTATGGTCGATGCAGATACTAAAATTTATAATGCACTGCATGAAAATAAGGAAAAATTGCAAGCTACGCAAGTTGAGCTAAAAATGATGAATGCGTTAAGTTTTTTGAATTCTGATGTGCGGGAATTTGATGTTATTTTTCTTGATCCGCCTTATCGTCTTGAACTGTTACCCAAATTGTTGCTGCTACTGCCATCACATCTGGGAAAGGACGGACTGGTTTACACTGAGACTAAAAGCGCTTGGATCGCGGATAAACCATGGCATGTAAAACGTAGCGCAAAAGCTGGTGCCGTATCCTATCAGCTTCTGGAGTTAGAATTGAATGGATAAAGTGATCTATCCTGGTACGTTTGACCCAATAACGCGTGGGCACGAAGATCTGGTCCGGCGCGCTTCGCGTTTGTTTGATCAAGTTATCGTAGCGATAGCCGTAAGCAGCAGTAAAAAACCATTCTTTACTTTGGAAGAAAGAGTAGAAATGGCACACGAGGTATTGTCAGACTGTCCGAATGTCAAAATTATGGCATTTTCTGGTTTATTGATGAATTTTTTGCAGCAACAGAACGCGCGAATAATTTTGCGCGGTTTGCGTGCCGCTTCAGACTTTGAATATGAGTTCCAGATGGCGGGGATGAATCGTAGCATGTACCCCGATGTGGAAACTTTATTCATGACGCCATCAGAACAATATATGTTTATTTCAGCAACCATTGTGCGTGAGATTGCTTCATTGGGCGGTAATGCGGATGCATTTGTACACCCGCTGGTAGCAAAAAAACTACGCGAAAAAATAACAAAATAGTATCGAGAGAATTAAATGGCATTAATTATTACTGACGAATGTATTAACTGTGATGTTTGTGAACCCGAATGCCCTAACGGTGCCATTTCTCAGGGTGAAGAAATTTACATGATAGATGCGAGCTTATGCACAGAATGTGTTGGGCACTACAATGAGCCGCAATGTATCGAAGTATGTCCTGTCGATTGTATTATTACCAATCCAGATAGGATTGAAAGCAAAGAACAACTACAAGCTAAGTATCAGTCGCTTATCTCTGGCAAATAGCCTATATCCGGGGGAATCAGCCGGAACCGCGCCACGCTTCTACACGAAATCAGACCGTTTTCTCCGCTTAATCGTCAACGCATTACTGCGCATATTGGTTTAATCTTCGCATGAGCATTTTGGTTTTGCTTGCGAAGCGTTCGTTCCGATGGAATCCGAGCACAAGCTAGAAAATAGTTATTCCATCGCCAAAATCAGATATAACCACCGCACTATCCAATTAAATTAAGACCAGCGCTAATTGATATTTTCTTGACTGAGACTCAAATGGATCCTCGCACGATAGCCACGAATGTTCGCTCAATTTTTTCCTTACCGGATGTTGTGATTCGCATCAACGATTTAATTGATTCAGGGGAAGCGTCTAATTTTGAACTGGAGCAGGTGATTTCAAGTGATCCGGCATTAACAGCAAAATTATTGAAATTCGCGAACAGCACTTACTTTGGTTTTTCTGGAAAAGTAGAAACTGTTTTAAAAGCAATCTCCATAATTGGGCATAAAGAACTGCGTAATCTAGTCTTAGCAACATCAGTGACGTCTACATTTAAAGGTATTTCATCCGATCTGGTCGACATGGATACATTTTGGAATCACAGCATCACTTGCGGTGTAACAGCGCGGTTACTCGCCTCGGGTGTTGATAGTAGAGAACGTTTCTTTATCGCTGGATTGTTGCATGGTGTTGGGAGATTAATACTCTTCAGCCAGTACCCGGAAGAATCTGCAAAAGTGTTGAGTTACATGAACCAAGGCGAGGACGCTGTAATCCATGCAGAACGTAAGATTTTTGGTTTTACTCACGCACAATTAGGTGCTGAGCTGCTGAAGCAATGGAAATTACCTCCTAATATTTGGAAAATGGTTGAGCACCAATTCGATCCCATGCAGGATGCGGAATATGAGTATGACGCCAACACGCTTTGCGCAGCAATTAATATCGCTAACTATATCCAGCCCTGTACTAATCAGAAAATAAATTACGAAGAAACAATACCTGAGCGTGCACTCAAAACATGGAGTTACCTTGGTTTGTCGGCTGAAATTATTGAGTCGGTGATGACAGTGGCTAAATTGCAAGTAGTAGAAGTGTTCAATGCCATACGGTAGGCATCAAGAAATCACAAAAGCTATTACATTATCTTTGCACATAGCTTAGTAAACACCGTATCCGGCTGTGTTGTAAAACACCAAGCCGCATTGAGTAAACCGGCAATTCATCCTAGCAATAAGATTGTTCCAGAAGAATCTCCCTCTTAGAGATCAGCAAAGAGTATTCAATTATTACAGTATCTTATGATGTGCATGCTAAAACTCAAGTTGGTTTAATTCAAGACGATAAACAAAAGCGTGCAAGATAGATAGAAGATACAGGAGAATATATGAAGGAGGTTTATCTTGGCAGGTTACCGATTCTTGACAGCAAACAAAATTTAGTTGCCTATGAACTTTTATTCCGTTCCGACCAAAATAACACAGTTACTGTCACAGATAATTCTGCCGCTTCGGCAAATGTCATCATTGATACCTACGGACAATTAGGTATTGAAAATGTAATAGGAAAACGGCGCGGTTTTATAAAAGTCGACACTGAGTTATTAATGCATGATGCCATTTGCATGCTTCCCAAAAAGCATGTGGTTCTTGAAATTTTAAGAAGCGTTGAAATTAACGATGAAATTATTAATCGCTGTACGTTTCTGAAACAAAAAGGCTATCAATTAGCGCTTTCCAATGTTGTTCAATTGGATAATCGATACGACCGTATCATGCCTTTAATTAATGTAGTCAAAATCAGTATCACTGCGTTGAAACAAAGCGACCTGATCAGTCTTATAAAGAAACTAAAGCGCTGGCCGGTATTATTTTTAGCAGAAAAAGTTGAAAGCCAGGAAATGGCCAGGAACTGTATCACCTTGAATTTCCATATGTTACAAGGATTTTATTTCGCGAAACCAGAAATTATTTCGGGCAAACGGATTGACCCATCCAAGCTCGCCTTACTAAAGCTTTTATTGCTTGTTGTTAAAGACAGCGATGTGAGTGAAATTGAAAATGAACTCAAGTATCAACCCGGTTTAAGCTATAACTTGCTGCGCATGGTCAATTCTGCCGCAAGTGGCTTGCCAAGCACGATTAACTCGATAAAACGAGCCATCATGATACTCGGCCGGAAACAACTCCAACGCTGGGTACAAATATTACTCTATGCCGCCAAACAGAAGGGTGACAATGCATCGGATGCATTAATGCAAACCGCCACGCTACGCGGCAAACTGCTTGAATTCATCGCCATAGCAGATCGCCCGCATGACAAAAATCACCAGGATCGTGCTTTTATGGTGGGTACCCTATCATTGCTGGATACCTTACTTGGGATAGAAATGGCCGAACTGGTTAGTTCACTCAGCATACAGAAAGATATGAGCGAAGCTTTGCTAAATCGGCGTGGATATCTGGGTCGTCAATTGGAATTGATAGAAGCTCATGAGAAAGGTGAATTTGAGAAGGTCTTAGCGATGCTGACAGAATTGGGTTTTCTGAGCGTCAGTGAATTCACCAGAATGGAACTGGAAGCTGCAGCCTGGGCCAACCGGATCAGCGACGCAATCAATCAACCTGCATAAGAAATACGCAATTAACGCATGGATAGATTATCTGATCCTATCAAGTTGATGAAGGTCCATTTTCCATACATTTTATAAGCCAGAATTACTCAATTTTCATCTACTCCTTCCGTTGACTAACGGGCTGACTCAGGTACTGCTTACCTGAGACTCATGAATTCTTATTCGAACATTTCACCTGACGTTACCTATTGTCACAAGAGGACATCGCAATGAATATAGTTGAGCTGCTTACATTCGTGGTTAAGAACAGCGCTTCAGATTTACATTTATCTGCAGGTATGCCACCGATGATCCGGGTACATGGCGAGATCCGCCGCATCAATTTGCCGGAGATGGACCATAAAGAAGTGCACGCGATGGTGTACGACATCATGAATGATAGTCAGCGCAAATTTTATGAAGGACATCTGGAGTGTGATTTTTCCTTTGCAATTCCTAATCTCGCACGTTTCCGCGTCAATGCATTTAATACGCAGCGAGGTGCCGCAGCAGTTATGCGAACGATTCCATCAAAAGTTTTGAGTCTGGAAGATATCAAAGCGCCTAAAATATTTGCCGAAATTGCTAAACAACCGCGTGGTGTTGTTTTGGTAACAGGCCCTACCGGTTCTGGAAAATCCACCACATTAGCGGCAATGGTCAATGACATTAACGAGAATGAATACGGACACATCCTGACACTTGAAGATCCCATCGAATTTGTGCACGAGAGTAAGAAATGCTTGATTAATCAGCGCGAGGTGGGGCGAGATACCTTAAGCTTTTCCAATGCGTTGCGCTCGGCGTTGCGTGAAGACCCTGACATTATTCTGGTGGGCGAATTGCGTGATCTGGAAACCATACGCTTGGCAATGACTGCGGCTGAAACAGGCCATTTAGTATTTGGCACATTGCATACGAGCTCTGCTGCAAAAACTGTGGATCGTATTATTGATGTTTTTCCTGCAGAAGAAAAAGAAATGATGCGCGCAATGCTATCTGAATCATTACGCGCTGTTATTTCTCAGGCGCTGTTAAGAACCAAGGATGGCAAGGGACGCGTTGCCGCCCATGAAATAATGATCGGCACACCAGCGATACGTAATTTGATCCGCGAAGCCAAAATTGCACAGATGTATTCGGCAATTCAAACAGGCCAAAACGTTGGCATGCAGACATTGGATCAGAATTTAACCGAACTGGTAAAACGCAATGTTGTTTCCGTGGCTGAAGCACGCAGCAAGGCCATGAATAAGGATAATTTTAAGCTTTGATCGAGCAGTGAATTGAAAACGCTAGGGGTATGCTATGGATAGGGAACAAGCAACAAAATTTATGTCTGATCTACTGCGCTTAATGCTCAGCAAAAAGGCATCCGACATGTTTATTACAGCCGGGTTTCCGCCTGCATTCAAAATTGATGGAAAAATGACACCCGTTTCTCAGCAATCATTGTCTGCACAGCATACCGAAGTGTTAGCCAGAGCGATTATGAATGACAAGCAGGCGGCTGAGTTCGAAGCTGCCAAGGAATGTAATTTTGCGATCAGCCCTCCCGGGATCGGGCGTTTCCGGGTTAATACCTTTGTTCAGCAGCAACGGGTCGGTATGGTATTACGTACCATTACAACCAAAATTCCTGAGTTTGATGATTTGGGTTTACCGCAGATACTCAAGGAAGTTGTGATGAGCAAGCGGGGTCTGGTGATTTTTGTTGGCGGCACCGGTTCGGGAAAATCCACATCGATGGCCGCTTTAATCGGGCATCGCAATAAAAATAGCTTCGGCCATATTATTACCATTGAAGATCCGGTGGAATATGTGCATGAACATATTCATTGCGTCATTACGCAGCGTGAAGTCGGTGTTGATACTGAATCATGGGAAGCAGCTCTAAAAAATACGCTACGGCAAGCACCCGATGTCATTTTAATTGGCGAAATACGTGATCGTGAAACCATGGAACATGCCATCGCATTTGCCGAAACCGGCCATCTTTGTTTGGGCACGTTACACGCAAACAGCGCCAATCAAGCGCTTGACCGCATTATCAATTTCTTTCCGGAAGAGCGAAGGGCTCAGTTACTCATGGATTTGTCGCTGAATATGCGATCGCTGGTCGCGCAGCGATTGATACCGGCGAAAGATGGAAAAGGGCGTGTAGCGGCCATCGAAGTGCTATTGAACTCGCCACTGATCGCAGATCTGATTTTTAAGGGACATGTCCACGAAATTAAGGAGATTATGAAGAAATCCGGTGAAATGGGCATGCAGACCTTTGATGCCGCATTATTTGAACTTTATGAGGCGGGGAAAATAAGCTACGAAGACGCACTGCGGAACGCTGATTCCGTGAATGAGCTACGTCTGCAAATCAAACTTGAAGGCGCAGAAGCCAAGACGCGGGATTTAAATTCTGGCATAGAGCACCTGACAATAACATAAACTTCAAGCGGCCCACTTTCTGCCATGACCGGCATATTCCAGTACCAGATAAAACACATTGTCACATTTCTCGCGGAATAGCACGCGATCATAACTTTCGGGCAAATTATTATCCAATACCTGCTCGACCGCAGAGCGCACCTTCTTCTGGGTTTGCGTATTCTTATACCAATCCTGCACCAGCACCTTAGGATGTTCTTGCAGAAGGCGATGCAATAACGATTTTGCAGCAAGCCGGACTTTCTGCGTTTCCTCTTGCGTCATCTTGTCTTTTTTCAGCAAATCGAACAGTTCCAGTTCATCCTCGTTCAACCCTTCGCGGACGTGGCGCTCGTCTTCGGTCCGCAAATCCTCGGTGAATTGCATCAGATCTTCATAGTAGTTTTCGGTGGAAGAACCGCCAGCGTTGTAGGTGTCAATAATTTGCTGTAAGCGCTGGGCAAAATCAGTACGGGTTGCATTCTGTTGCAGCATCAATTCACTTATGCTGCAAAAAAGCGCGCAAATCGGCGATCTCGATATGTTTGTAAGCCGCTTGTTTGAATTCCTCATGCAGCTTGTCGATATTAATTTTGCTTAAATCCCAGGTTTTGCCTTTTTGAATAATCTGATATTCCGCATCGTTTAGCCGTGTTTCGAATGCTTTCGCGTCATCCACCACCACACTTTCATCCAGTAATTCAGCAATCTTCCGGCTGATTGCATCAATATCCTTATGTTCAACAAGACTGTCGATGACTCCGCGCAAATACTGGAATGCCGCCACCTGACGCACTCTGTCGCGGTTATCGCACCCCATGATTTCCGGTTTGCACGCTTCATACAATGATGAAATAGTATTTTCATACACATTAAACGTCTTACGCCATTCATCGTTGGCCAGCAACGTATCGGCGAACCAGTTGAATTTCGCGATATTCTTAAACACATTATTGCTGTCATTCAGCACCTCACGTAGCGAAATCGCTTTCTCGTGGCAAAACGCCAAACCCTGTTCAATCGCATCATCCAGCAAGCGAAACAGTTCCGCTTTTTCCTTAACCGGCGGCTCGGTCTCGTCGCCGCCTTGCGCGTAATCTCTTAGCGCCAATTTCATGTTGCGGAACACATTGTAGTAATCCACGATTTCGCCATTACACTTCTCCACCTCGTTGATCTTCCATGACGTCACGCGATTGGCGCGGGCGATGGTTTGCATCAGCGTATGGCCTTGCATCGGCTTGTCGAGATATAAGGTAGAAAGTGTCGGCGCATCAAAGCCGGTCAGCCACATGGCGCAGACAAACACCAGTTGCAGCGGATGCTCCGGGGCTTTGAAGTCATATTCAATATCGTGCCCATGTTCATCCAGCTTAGCAATTCAAAATGTGGCTTTGCCAACTTTATCCAGTGATACAGATACGGCAGCGGATACTGAGCATTCGGGATGCAGGTGATGAAACCCTGGTTCGTGCTGGCTGGTGTTAGATTAATCCCGACTGCTCCGATGGTGGCACGACTCGTTAGCATTACTGAATACGCCGGAAACATCTTGGCAGAACTATTGTTGAAACCTTCTTCTGTGCATTGCCCGCCAGATCGCTCCAGAAAAATACCATTCGCACCGGTGATATCAGAGGGCGTAAACCAATTCACGTCTCCGCCATCCCAATAGCGATTAACTTCCTTTGTTGGAGTGCCACCGCCAGTAAACTTAAATGCATTCTCCAGTTTCACTAACTTCCATCCTTCCGGCACGCCTTTAATGAACTTCACCTTCTCATGACCGGGAAAGCGCAGGCGCACAAACCATTCGCGGTAGATTTCCTCGGCCATTTTTTCCAGCAACGCGATGCGCCGCTGGTTGTTTTCGATCAGGTCGTCATACGCCAAGAGGATGGCGGCGATCTTTGTCTGCTCGCTTTTTTTTGGTAAGTTAAATTTAAGTTTCTCTACATCCTTCGGTGAAACATTTGCCTGATTAGCGGCCCCATGCGCCAACATTGCAATCTCCATTCGGGCAGTACTGGTAGACAGGATGTAATAAAGGAAGGTTAGGTCTGCACCCGCATCCGCTCGCAGGACTAATTTTCCCGCACGTTGATTGAGTAAACTCAAAAAATTTTCTTTGTATTGAGCTACTCTGCCAACAACAGAACTCGGCTGAGTTACATGTGATCCTGTGAGAGAAATTAGTACATCACCACGAGCCACATGAAATTTCTTGTTAGTAGCGTGCACAAAGTCGTCAGGCAAAAATTCTTTGTCGCCTTGACCAAAAACAATCGCTCCATTTTTTATGTTGGCAATCTTTATTACTGGTACGCCGCTATCCGTAAACTGCTCGCTCTTAAATGCATACCCCGAAATTATGCTTGCAACTTTCCCCAGTGGAATTAGATTGAGATGACTCATTCATCCCCCACAATTTGCATTACATTATGAGCGATTCCCGCTTCCAATTCCCGAGCAGCATTATTCATACTGTTCAGCTCGTCGTTCATCACCAGCAGTTCTGCAATAAACTCCTCCTCACTTTTTCCATCTTCTTCAATCACCACGCCGACATAGCGCCCCGGATTCAGCGAGTAATCCTGTTCCTGTACTTCCTCGGGCGCGGCCAGTTTGCACAGGCCGGTGACGTCTTCGTACTCCGCGTTGGGAAAGCGTTCCTGCAGCCAATGGATATGCTGAAAGTTCAGTTCGGCATTTTTCACTTCCTGGTGCAGTTCTTCCAGCGCGGATTTGAGTGCTTTGGTTCTGCGGTCAGTTGAGGTGCGCTTGCCTTCCTGTTGCGCCTGTTCGGTTTGCTGTTTTTCGTGCTGGCGCACGGTTTTATCCAGGCGTTTCAAGCCTTCGTGCAGTGCGGAGAAGAAAGGATCGAATGCATTGCGCAACTGCTGTTGTGCCTGGTTCTTGGCGTTGACGGTTGCTGTGGAAGATTCCGTGTAAGCATAAGATTCCTCACTAGCGTTCGGAATGACACTATTGCCCGCAACACTGCTGTCATTTCGATCCCTCCGATTGTCATTTCGACCAACGGGAGAAATCTTGTCGTGCGCGTAAGATTCCTCGTTCACGCTCGGAATGACAAAACCATTTTGTTGTAAATAGTGCTGGTAGTGCATCTTGAGCTTGTCCAATTCCGCCCAATGCTGCAGTAGCTCTTCCACGGCTTGTTTGCCGCCTGCATCGTCCAGCACATCGAGTAGTTGCGCGCAGACCGGTTCGATCTTTTCGTTGTTTTCGATCAGCCGCTCCATACCCGCAGCAAAATAACGTTCGATGAGCTGCACGAATTTCTCGCGCTGGCCCTTGTGCAGGTGGCTGATGAGGGCAATGTTCTGGATGTGTTCTTCGCTGAATTCGCGGTGGGCGCGGTCGATCTGGGTGAAAATGTTGCGCGCGTCGATGAACAAAATCCTGTCGTCGCGCTTGGCTTTGTCGAAAAACCACAGCGTGGCGGGCAGCGTGACGGTGTAAAACATGTTCGACGGCAGCGTCAGCATGGCGTAGATCAGATTCTGCTCGATCAACGTTTTGCGGATGTCGGCTTCGGAGTGGCGCGCATCCGAGGCGGAATTTGCCATGACCAATGCGGCGCGGCCTTGCGGTTTGAGCGAGGTGGCGAACAGGCTGATCCACAGATAGTTGCCGTTGGGCACGGTTTCCTTGCCTTCGTCGGCTTTCTTCACTTTCGATTTGTTGCGCGGGATGCCATAGGTGTTGAAGCGCCGGTCCTTTTCCACGCTGGAAAGGCTCACATCGTCAACGTTGAACGGCGGATTGGCGAGCACGTAGTCGAACGCGCCGAAGCTGTCATACGGGTCTTCGTAATAAGTGTTGGCCTGTTTGATGTCGCCGCGCAAACCGTTAACCGCGAGGTTCATCTTGGCGAGTTTGACGGTATCCTGGGTTTTTTCCTGACCGCACACATACACGCCGCTGTCCGCGCCTCTTAGTTCATTACGATGCGCTTCGATGAACTGGGCGGATTGCACGAACATGCCGCCGGAGCCGCAGGCGGGGTCGAACACCTTGCCGCCGTGCGGTTCGATGATCTCGACCATCAGGCGCACCACCAAGCGCGGGGTGAAAAACTCGCCGCCTTTCTGGCCTTCGCTGCGCGCGAATTCGGATAGGAAGTACTCATAAATCTGCCCGAACAGGTCGCCGGTCGCGTTGGCGGGAATGTCCGCGAACGTTCTCAGCAATTGTTGCGGGATGGTTTTGTCGGTGCGCGTCAGTGCCGCGTATTCGTCCTTCGGTAGCACACCTTCGAGTTCCGGTTTGTATTCCTCAATCGCTTTCATCGCTTCCTTGAGCGCTTTGGCGATGTCCTTTTCTTCCGGCAGATTCAGCAGATAATCATAGCGGGTGTGGTCGGGCAGGTAAAAACCGCATTTCTCAATGGCGATTTCAGAAACCGGTTTCTCGCGGCGCGTGCCCTGCAACTGCTGATATTCGGCGAGAATCGCCTTCTCGTGGCGGCGGTAGTTGTTGTCGGCAAATTTGAGGAAAATCAGCCCCAGCACCGGTGTCGCATATTCGCTCGACTTCAGGTCGGAATTCGCGCGCAGTTTATCGGAGGCGCTCCACAAATCAGCTTCGAGTTTTTTCAGTTGCTCTTTGTTCATGAATCCCGCTGATTATTTTTATTGGTCTAAAATACGCAGTTATAGTAAACCATTCACACCGCGTTATGACAATTCTTGATTCAATGAAAACCTCGCTATTACCTATAAATTCTTCGCATTCAACAGGATTTTTTATACATGCTATGATTTTTACAATGAGTTTATTGTTTTTCACTCAAGCCAGTGCATCACAATCCTTCACCATTAATCCGCATGAAGTGCCGGATGTCTGTAATGCCAGCATCGCTCAGATCAGGATAACTGTGAATAATGTGGGGGCCGGGGGTGTTTTAAACGTTGAGTTGTATGATGACCCGGAACATTTTCTATTCAAAGAAGGACGCAAACGCAAGGTGCGTATTCCGGCAGCAGAAGGGCAGCAGAGAGTTTGTATGAATCTCGAACAGCCCGGCACCTACGCAGTGGCGGTCTATCACGATATCGATGGCGACCGTAAATTAAAAAAACACTGGAATCTGTTACCACGCGAACCTTTTGGCTTATCGAATAATCCCGGGCAACAGTTCGGCTTTCCCAAATTCAGCGATTCCGCATTTACCACCGGCAGTTTGGGCGCGGATATTGTGATTGATCTCAAGCAGCCCTGATTCAGTTACGATGCGTATGCTGCTTAATCTGCTCATCATGCTGGCTGTTGCCTACCTGGCGGTGGTTTTGCTGGTGTACCTTGGCCAGCCTCGCTTGGTTTATTTTCCGGAAAAACAGCTCAGCAATACGCCGGGCGCAATCGGCCTGGATTATTCTTCCGTAAACATTGCCACCAGCGATGGTGAAACACTACACAGCTGGTGGATGCCCGTTCCGGATGCCAAAGGCACGGTGCTGTTTTTCCACGGCAACGCCGGAAATATTTCCCACCGCATCAATTATCTGGCGATGTTCAAGCGGCTGGGCTATAACACGCTGCTGTTTGATTATCGTGGCTATGGCCAAAGCAGCGGCGTTCCTTCTGAATCCGGTACCTATCTCGACGCTCAGGCGGCCTGGCGTTATTTGACTGAAGCCAAGGGCATTGCACCTGCGCAGATTGTACTGTACGGCGAATCGCTCGGAGGCGCCGTGGCCGCCTGGCTGCGCGTGGAAAACCTGGATTGCTGGTGCTGGCTTCCACATTCACTTCAATTCCAGACTTGGCCGCAAAGCTATACCCATTCTTGCCGGTACGCTGGATCAGCCGTTTTGATTACGATACACTCAAATCCCTGCAATCGGTGACTTGCCCGGTTTTTATCGCGCATAGCCCGCAGGATGAAATCATACCGTTTGAGCATGGCCAGCAGTTGTTTCAGGCAGCGTCGGAGCCGAAACAATTTTTGACACTGGAAGGCGGCCACAATACCGGTTTCATTTTTATGCAACCCGCCTGGATAAAATCACTGGGCGCGTTCATGAATGAAAACTTGAAACACGCCTCTGATTAGGTGATGACTCCTGTTGTTTTTAACGAAACCAAAGCAACAAAAAACTGATCAATCCTTCCGATTACCCCGGTCATGGTCTTTTTTGCCATGATCACCTTGATCGTGCTTGCTGCGATTCTTATCCTTGCCTTGCCCGGGATGGTCACGATCGTTGTGTTTATTTGATTGCGAGCGATTACGCGCATCATCGTCATCATGCTGGTGCCGGGCTGAATCATTGTTTCCGCCGGGGTAATTACTCTGAGTGTGATAATGCGGCAGGTATTCGTTGTTGTACCAATCTTTCTGGACAAAATAAACGGGCTGATTGCAGGCATTATAACGAGAGCAGTATCTATCCCATCTTTTGGCATGACCGGGCGGCACAAAGAGATAAATCGGTTGCTGTTGAATAGCAACGGCAGGCGGTATGATGAGTACCGGATTGGGGTAAATTAATCGCGGTGCTGGATATTGATTGCCCAGGGTGATCTGACCATAAAAACCGGGTTGGCCTATGCTGATTGATATTCCCCCATCACTTGCTGATAGGGGCGCTGAAATGATTGAAATCAATGCTGCCAGTAAAAAATAGTGCATTCTAATCCCTTGTGCGTGACAAAATGATTGATGATATCTATCCATGTTTTTAGGCATCTTCCCTTTTTGTGCTGCCAGCGTCAAGGCACAACCCGGTTTGCTGATATGCCAGCAATGCCTGATATGAGCAATGCGTGCAAACCACACAAATCCATCGTTTCTAGGAGTCTGTCGGACTTAAGGTCAATCTACTGAACCCGCTCTCCCACTCGGCTCGCTACGATTGCTTAAGTCCGACAGACTCCTAGACATTCCCAAGCAATGTCACGAGTAAACCGCAGGTTATAAATCCTGCGGGTAGCAGGATATGCATTCGATGTGTTACCGGACGCGCTTCAAGCCAGTTAAAAAGCACAATACCAGCGCAGATACTGGCGCCTACGGCTAACAGCAGGCCGAATAATTGAATGACTGGCTGGTGTGGCAAGAATCTGAAGAATGCCGCATTGACAATCAGCGATATTGGGAAATGGACCAGAAATATGGAATAGGATGCACGCCCAAGATATACCAGATAACCGGGCACACGTTGACTGTTCAAAACATCATAGTACTGCGCCAATCCCAATAGCATCATGACGCTGCCCGCGACAGCAATGCGGGAACGAAAATCAATCGTTAATGTTGCAAAAATCAACGCGATCAGCAAGACGAACCAAAAGAACCGATGTTGACTGACAGAAACCCAATAAATCAGAATGCCAAGGCCATAGGAACCAAAAAAATATAAAGCCGTTTCATCCCAGTAGCTGTCCCGGTTAAAAAAGAATAGTGAAACAGTTGTTAGGCTGAAAATTAAAATCAAGCTAAGAATTTGCAAATCCGGGTATCGATTCTGGATTTGCTTGGAAATCCAGAAGAGTAGAATCGTGAGTACAAATAACTGAAAATCGATGGCAACATACCAGATACCTGCTGACAGGACTTCCTGGTTTAGCAGATCGTGCAGCAAAAAAATATGCGCCAGCAGTTGAAACAAATTGGGTGTGCCAGGAATCGATTCATGATTCATCCAGACTCTGGCCAATGCAGCGCATCCAATCGCTAATGTTAAAGCGGCCAGATACGGCATAATTAATCTCAAGTAGCGGTGTTGTATCAGCCGGATTGGTGTTGTAACTAAGGATAAACCCTGCGGCGCCAGTTTTGCAGCAACAAGAAAACCTGCGATGACAAAAAATATTTGCACAGCAATTCGTCCGTATTCACGCAACCAATCCAATAAAGCAGGAATCAACGGATAGGCGATATCCGACATGGGACCATAAATGGCCAAGTGATGCGTGACGATCAGTAAACAACAGATGGCCTTTAAGGCATCAATAAAAGGCATTCTTGATGAATGATCAGCTTGCATAGCTCTGACCTAAGAAAATAAAAGCAGATTCCAATATAATGATTCAAGCACCCTATTTTTAAAGATTAGCACGATGGCAGGTTAAAGTGGTATTTAGTTTCTCTCGGATTGGATGGTCTGACTTTGACCAGAATATCGAAACGGAGTCATGAAATTTCTGATATAAATCAAGAATCTTACGATTTGGCAGTTAAAGTTGGGGAACGCCTTGCTCAGTGCGGATTGCTGCTGGTAACTGCCGAATCTTGTACCGGCGGCTGGTTAGGTCAAGCCGTGACTGCTGTGGCAGGCAGCTCAGCCTGGTATGAACGGGGGTTTATCACGTATAGCAACGCTTCCAAATGTGAGATGCTGGGCGTTCAGCAAGCGACATTGGATCAATATGGCGCCGTATCTACACAAACTGCCCAGGAAATGGCCCTCGGAGCGCTGAACAGAAGCCGTGCGCAGATTAGCGTATCGATCACCGGGATTGCTGGCCCTGATGGCGGAACTGCAACGAAACCCGTAGGAATAGTTTGTTTTGTCTGGGCAATTAAAGATGGCTTAGTGCAACAAGAAACCCAGTTTTTTGCAGGAAATCGTGAAACAATCCGGCGTTTGGCAGTGGCTACAGCTTTGCAGGGGATATTGCAGTTATTGAATGATGCAACGGCCGTAGCCTGAGATCAAGCCGATTATTATTAGTGTTCACCCGATTGTTGACTGGTTTGCGTGATAATGCGATCACAATAGGCAATGGCAAGCGCCGAAAGTAAAAAAGCCATGTGTATCCCTGTTTGTGCAAACAATGTTTTCTCATCATAAGCACTGGCGTTGATAAAGGTTTTCAGCAAGTGTATCGACGAAATCCCGATAATCCTAAATTCCTCGGTTAGGTCACTCCAATAGCCAAAGAGGTTGGAGGGAAGCCGAGAAGCTGTGAATTTTTAGGTCTGGTCGCAAATTTTGTTAATGATATAGTGTGCCAGTACGCACCAACGATCAGCTGTGGTCAATTGAGGCGCATTTGTCAGAACATGATCAAGACCCCTTTCGTATATTGGCGACCATCGACTTGATACGATCTCCGGCTGCGTGAGTCAGAGTGAGTGGCAATCGGGATTGACCGGCATGCTGGGTCAGGCGGGCAATGCCACTGAGTAACATGGGACGGCTAGTGATTGCCTCCAGGCGTGTCTTCGGGTGTGCCAGGACATACCAACTCCACCAATTGTAGATGAGCGCGACTGCCCGCACTGAGAGGATGCAACGTCTTGGCCTACCGTTCTGCCAGTCGTTTTGCTGCCATTGCCGCTCGATCAGACGCTTAACTCCGGCAGTTTGCCGTAGCTTGAAGAGGTAGTGCTGTTGAGTTAGCTGGTGCAGGCGCGGCAGGCTATGTTTCGCTGCACTGGCTTTACTGCTTTGTACCTTGATATCGAGTATCCAGGGTGTGCATAAAGATTCTTGGGTACTCTCGCATTCTGTCGCAACCCCTTGCCAGAGATACATTTGTGGTAATTCTACAGGAATCAACTGAGGAAAATAGGTGTATTAATCCAGAACGCTTAATTGTGGGACTAAACAACTCACTCACAAGTTTATCTTGTTACTCACATTTCACATGATTGACTACGGATAACAAAAACCCGATAAACGTTCCATTTATGCGGGTCTTGTTGGTGTTTCTGGGTATTACTAGGAGCATCTGTGGGAGGATGTCATTCACATTCATACATTAACTATTTGTAATTAATTATGTTTATTCTTGTAATTAAAAAAGTTACCACATTTCTTAATCGCTGCCCGGTTTTTAAGCAGCACTTCCGCATGATTTCTATCAGCCATGAAGGTATACCCCGTCCGAAACTCCCGCACACAAAAATCTAACGAAGCAAACGGTCTATCAATAAAAGGATATAGACTTTTTAACCGCCCCGGTACTGCATATACAAATCACTGATTTTAACTTAGAGCATCATTAACTAGTTTGGTTAATTCTGCGACAACTCTCTTGCTTTCTTCATGATCCTTGCAATGAAATGTAATTTTTTCTTTTGAATTATAAATGTCTACAAACACAATGTGTTCTGGAGCGAGTCTGTTCTTGCTCGTAGTAACATCAATATCAACTATACGTATAGCTGCAACCAAATCCGCTCTTACGCTAGAGCCGTCCTTAAGTGTTATTAATTTCATTTTCCTATTCCACTGTAGTTTAAGTGAGTCAAGTATATAAGTCCCAATATAATGGTGAAAGCGAATATCTGACGATTTTCAGATAAAGTATTGAATGGTTTTGGTTATTGATCCATAACCCGTTGATAGTATGATAGGTTAATCTTTACCCCCTATCTTATTTCGCGGTTTTGCAAACGACTGGCCAAAAACGGTCTAGAAGCATAAAGCTGTAGACTCTTGACCCGCCCTCGGTCATGCAGTGGGCAGGTAATCACGGCATGAATCACGCACAAGAACGGCCTGATGGCCGGTGCAAAAACCTTCCCCGGCAATCCCTACGATGGCCATATCCTTCATAAGCAACTCACACAGACACAGATTTTACTCGAAAACGCAGGATCAATGCCGAAGCAGGTCATTGTCGATCTCGGATTTCGGGGCGTGGATGCCGACAACCCGGACGTGAACATCATCCATCGTGGCAAGTACAAGTCGCTGACAAAGCCGCAGCGACGCTGGCTCAAATGTCGGCAGGCCGTGGAGCCTGCGATTGGGCATTTAAAGTCGGATCACCGAATGGACTGCTGCTGGTTGCAGGGCAAATTAGGAGATGCGCTCCATGCTGTGCTGTGTGCGGCGGGCTACAACCTACGCTGGGCTGATGAGGGCGGTACTCCGCTTGGGGCTAAAGGGTATTTTGTTGCGCCTTGCGTTGCTTCAGTTGATCAACCGCTTCCGCGAAAAACAACCATATATTGGCGAAGCTTGCTTGTATACAAAGCCACCGCCACGATTAAGTGAATTTTGCAGGGCCAACGAATTATTCAGCGCTTCCTTAGGCGCTTAAATCAAAATCTTTTTGATGGCATAATTGATGGTAAATTGTATTTGGTATGCTTGAAAGCTTTATAGATACTGGATCTTTGGTAGGATGGCATTCACATTCGAGAAGTAACTATATGTAAATAAGCATATTTATTTTCTATATTAGAAAAGTTACTACGTTTATTACCACATTTTTTAATCGCTGCCTGGTTTTTAGGCAGTATTTCTGAATGATTTCTAATCAGCCATGGATGTGTACCCCCCATCCGAAACTCCCGCATACAAAAAACTGACTAAGCGAACGGTCTATGAGTATAAGACTGTAGAGATTTGAGCCGCCCCCGGTACCGACTGGCAACAGGTAAATACAATGGTAAAGGGTGATATCCGGCGATTGTCAAATAAAGTATTGAATGGTTTTAGTTATTGATCTGTAACCTGTTGATAATATGATGGGTTAATTTTAACCCCCCCTATCTTATTACGCGGTTCTGCAAACGATATTAGGCAAACGGTCTAGAAGCAAAAGGGTGTAGACATTCGACCCGCCCCCGGCTATGCAGTGGGCAGGTAATCACGGCATGATTCAGGTGCAATCAATACACGCTCATGAACATAGATGGCTTCAAGTAACTGGTGATGCTGGCTACAAACAAAACGGAATACCGGGCGTTTTTCGGTAGGGATCTTCAGCATCTCTATGTGCTTGCACCCTTGACAGCTTGTGCCTTTGTTTGGTGATTGAGTGAATGGGTAAATGATATGGTGCGGATCAATGCCGTGTTTATAGCAGAGTATCGCCCATGATCTGATTTGTTCTTGCTGCGGGATGGTTTGAAGATTGATGATTGCTTCTATCGTTTCTTCTTTGGTGAATGTTGCTTTATTGCAACAGGTTAGTAGCAAACACATTGCAATCGGATTCACAGGATACTTTTTTGCATCGCAATAATTATCTGAAGCCCCGCCTTCACCGGGTGAATTATTTTCATTATCTTTCCCATCCCCTTCATTTTGTGTCGGGAATGTCGGGAATGTCGGGACAGGTTCTGAAAACCCGCATGAATGTATGCTTTTGCTGTCCCGACAATTGCCACTTTCCGTCCCGACAAACCCCGTTCTGTCCCGACATTCCGCCTCATTTTCGGGTATTTGTTCGCTGTTTTCCGGTTTTATCAGCGTATTCCAGTCAATCATCTTGTGACCCCCAAATAGACGGCAACACATGGAACACACGCTTTGAACCTTCACCCGGAAGTTTTCTCTTTACCGTAAGATTGCGGCCATCGCCGCCCTTCATAAAACCCCGATCAATCAGCAATCGTGCAACCGTCCGATGATCGAAGCCTTTGCATATTTCCGCCTTGAATACTTCCGGGTAGCAGTAATACTCAAGATTCCCCTCATGATTCTTTTCACGAAACCCCGCCTTATTCATCGTTTTTGGCGCGCGTGGTTATCATCAACGATCGACCGGTCAATATCAGTAAACCTGGCTTCACCATGCAGTTCCAGAAAGTGCCGAACCTGTTCAATCATAGTTCGCTCTTCCCGGTTATCAGCAACGAAAATATGCTGCTTTCGCGTATGCCCTGGATGATCTGCCAGCCAAGCTTGCAACCGGTCATGGGCTAAACCAATACCGATAGGGGCAATCCTGCAAGTGTACTTTGTCGCAATATCCCCTGATACTGCAATGATGCTTTCTCCATCTTGTGCAACAGTGTGAGCAGTCGGATTCAGAGTATTTACTATATTTCCCAGTAATCGCAATTCTTCAATTTTTAACCTACGATAACTGCTTTCATGCCGACTCAGCGCGGTCATTATTGCGTGAGCAGCAACCAATACAGGGTAATTCTGCATGGCGCCAACCTTGTCTGAATAAGTTGCAAACCTTTCTTCACCTTCTTTTTGTAGCGCTACAAAAACATAGTCTGCTGCATTTTTCAGGTCTCGCCCTGCTGCATCTTCAGGATCGTCATGCATGACTTCATCAGCCATATCATCAAGATTGATTTTTAGCTTGCTCATGCCCGTACCTCCGCATTCTTGCCGGATGCGTTACCTTCAATCTGATCACGAATCCATTGCTGAACCTGACTTTCCCGCCACCGGCTGGCCGCTCCGATCTTTACTGGTTTTGGGAATTTATTCCCTTTGATCAATTGGTATAGGTACGAAGATTTGAAACCGGTTTGGAACTCGACTTCGGCAAGATATAAGAGCCGTTCAAGCTGTGATGGCGGTTGCCAATCTTTAGGGTGCAACTGGTGCTGTGAGGTGGATAATGATTGATTCAATTGATTCTCCTTAACGTATGAATATGTTTCCGTATCCCGTGCTGCGGAATACTCGTTAAAGAGATTAAAGAAGCCAATCTATTTAGTCATTCTAAATTCTAGTATGTAAATTTAGAAAATTATGAAGTGGTACCGCAAAACTGGACAGGTTGTTAAGCTCTGTTATGGACACTATAGAGGATCATAATCATGAGCAAGAAACGCACACAATATTCCAGTGAATTCAAAGCAAAAATAGCGCTGGCTGCG
>CAMCBD010000002.1 GCA_945872825.1 Nitrosomonas ureae | reverse complement strand
GCTAGTCGACCTTGGGGTTTAAAGTCAAGTCATTTGTCATAAAATCCCCCTATCTCCCCAATCAACTTCACAACCCTAAAATACACTTTCCCCTTTAATCACAACGATTAATTGGATAAAGATCTTCCTCAAATATTTTATAAAATTTTTTGTTGGCGCTTCCATATTTAACTCATTGCTAACTTGAAAATTGATATCAGAATCTCACGCAATCACCTTTAAACGAACCCACAAAATCCATATGATACTGATCCTACTAAATAGAACAACTAGACCACTTGCCCGGCGGCGTAACCCGAAGACCAAGCCCACTGAAAATTAAAGCCACCCAAGTGACCGGTCACATCGACCACTTCTCCAATAAAATACAACCCCGGTATGCGCTTGGATTCCATTGTTTTGGATGATAGCTCATGTGTGTCGACTCCACCCAGCGTCACTTCTGCTTTTTTATAACCCACTGTTCCAGTGGGAGTAATCTTCCAACCATGGAGTTTATCTGCAATCTGACGCAATTCAACTTCACGATATTGGTTCATAGGTTTTGCAGTCATAGATAGCTGAACAAGCATTGCCGAACACCAGGCCTGCACAAAACGTTTAGGCAAATAACGAGCCAGTAGATTGGGTAACAACATCGCGCTATGTCTGTGTGCCAGAAAAATCTGCTGCACATCCTGTTGCGGCAACAGATTGATATGAATTAACTCTCCCGGTTGCCAATAGGAAGAAACCTGTAAGATGGCTGGTCCACTCAAGCCACGGTGCGTAAATAATATGCTTTCACGGAATGCGCTACCCCTGCAACTGACTTCAACATCCATCGCTATGCCAGGAATATCCTTAAAACCGATAAAATCTTCAGCTGCAAAAGTCAAACCCACCAAAGCAGGACGTAAGGGTGTCACACGAATACCAAATTGACTGGCAATTTGATAACCTAATGCACTAGCACCAATTTGCGGAATGGACAAACCACCTGTGGCAATTACCAATGAACTCGCTTCTATAGTATTGCGTTCAGTCGTCAGTACGAATTTGCGCTCGGTATATTGGGTTTCTTTATCTGCTGGGAGATATTCCACTTGCTTGAGTTGAGAAGGCATCTGCCAATCCACACCAGCTGCTGCACATTCACGTTGCAGCATATCAATGATTTGCTGTGAACTGTCATCACAGAACAATTGTCCTGATTTTTTCTCATGATAACGAATACCATGTTTCTCAAGCAACGCAATAAAATCCTGGGGTGTAAAACGGGCAAGTGCAGAACGGCAAAAATGAGGATTGCCGGAGAGAAAGTTTTCTACCTTGGTATAACGATTGGTAAAATTGCAGCGGCCACCGCCGGAAATACGGATTTTTTCTGCCAGCTTACGGGCATGATCAACCAGCATGACACTGCGACCCCGTTTACCGGCTTCAATCGCACACATCATTCCTGCAGCGCCCGCACCAATAATAACTACATCTCTGGACACTTTTTTCAAGAGCATTGCTCGCAATGCATGTGTCAAGACTTTCTGACACAAAAAAATTTCTTACTCAGACATCATATCCAAACGGGTTGATATCATCATAACAATAAACAGAAAAAGTGACAGGCCAACACGTATGCCCAAGGACCTGACCATACGAGTCGATTGACCTTTATCTTTATACATGTAATACAGAGCCGATCCCAGGCTATATAATATAAGGAGAAATATTACCGCTGCGAAGATTTTCAATGGCTTGTTCCTACGAGAATTTAAATTTTTTTAAAGTTTAGCCGAGTTTTGCTGATTGTCCAATGACTATTTAATTATAAAACTCTAACCATTCTCAGCATCAACTGAGTTATTGTCAGACTGATACTTTACTTCAACATCCATCACTTGAAACCCAAAATACAATCTTCAGCATCCTTGCCACCGGCTATTTTCTTAATGGGTCCCACCGCAAGTGGCAAAAGTCAAATTGCTCTGGATATTGTAGATAATTTTCCTGTTGAGATTATTAGCGTTGATTCTGCCCAAGTTTATCGCCATTTAGATATCGGAACAGCTAAGCCCGATCCGACAACCCTCACTCGAGTGCCTCATCACCTGATTGATCTAATCAACCCCAACCAACATTACTCGGCAGCACAATTTCGTCATGATGCATTAAATGTCATGCATGAGATTACACAGCGCAATAAAATTCCGTTACTTGTAGGTGGTACCATGCTTTACTTCCAGGCATTGCAAGAGGGTCTTTCGATATTACCGTCGGCGGACAAGAATCTTCGCCTGATGCTTGAAAACATGGCTAACGAATTGGGCTGGCCAGTCATGCATCAAAAGCTCGAAGAATTGGATCCGGAAACCGCAGCGCGTATCAAATCCACGGATAGTCAGCGTATTCAACGCGCTTTGGAGGTATGTTATCTGACCCAGCAACCGATGTCTGAGATACTCAAAATTCCCAGAAAAACAGACTTTCCTTACCGGAAAATAAGTATTGCATTCATTCCCAGTGATCGCGGTCAACTACACCAGCGCATCGCGGAGCGCTTTGAAACCATGTTGAACTGTGGATTAATTGATGAGGTGCAGTCCATCCGCCAACGATTCTCGCTCAGTATAGAATCCCCATCAATGCGTTGTGTCGGTTACCGTCAAACCTGCCTTTATTTGGATCACAAAATAAATAGCACGGAATTACATGACATGGGCGTTGCTGCCACCCGTCAATTGGCTAAACGGCAACTCACATGGTTGCGCAGCATGAAAACTGATGAAGTGAAAGAATTTGATTGTTTGGCAAGTGATTTAACTGCTCAAGTACAACATTTTTTACAGGCAGCAATCGAGAAACATTCAATTTAAGCACTTAGAAAGCTCTATCATGACTACATTTATAACACCGGCTTGTCTATGTCCTACCTGTAGCGTTATGATTCCATACATGCCAGCGGGGGGATACAGCATAAGCATAAAAAGTGACTGCCGTAAAACGATTGCATTACAGCATTCGCACGTAGTTTCAAGAAAATCATCAATAGGAAGAAAACACTATGCAAACTCGTTATAAATTATTTATTTTTTCCATACTCCTCATGAGCATACTCACGCTGAGTAGCTGCGGAAATTATGCAGAAAAAACACATGAATCCTGGGTCACACCACCGCCTGGTGCTGTTTATGATGACTCAACCATTTTTGCACGCATTACCCAAGCCGTTCAATCAGATCCAGTGTTACAAGGTGCAAAAGTCGAAATTAAAGTCAACGATGGCAATGTCGTTCTAAGCGGCACCGTCAATAACGAAGATCAACTGACGCGCGTTAATATGCATACCTGGATTGTAGATGGAGTAAAGAAAGTAGATAACCAGATTGTCAAAAAATAATCATCTATCCCAATAAAAATCCCCATTTAAGGGGATTTTTATTGCATCTTTCAGACAAAATTCTCAGATCCCACGCAGCAACTCATTAATACCCGTTTTTGACCGGGTCTTAGCATCAACCTGTTTAACAATCACTGCACAGTACAGACTGTATTTTCCATTCTCAGCCGGCAAGTTACCTGACACCACAACCGATCCCGGCGGAATACGACCATAACTGACTTCACCCGTTTCGCGGTTATAAATCTTTGTACTCTGGCCAATATATACACCCATCGAAATCACTGAGTTCTCGCCGACAATCACACCCTCCACAACTTCTGAACGTGCCCCGATAAAACAGTTATCCTCAATAATCGTAGGATTTGCCTGAACCGGCTCCAACACACCCCCAATGCCAACACCGCCGGATAAATGCACATTCTTGCCAATTTGCGCACAGGATCCTACCGTTGCCCAGGTATCAACCATGGTACCTTCATCCACATACGCACCAATATTGACATAAGACGGCATCAGAACCACATTGCTGGCAATAAAAGAACCTTTGCGTACGGCTGCAGGTGGCACGACACGAAAACCGCCGTCACGAAAATCCCTGGAACTGTAATCAGCGAATTTTGACGGCACTTTGTCAAAATAGTTGGAAAACCCGCCTTTGATGAAACTATTGTCTTCGATGCGAAATGACAGCAGCACGGCTTTCTTGATCCACTGATGCGTCACCCAATCACCATTAATTTTCTCGGCCACACGCAATTTGCCGCCATCGAGCATATTGAGTACTTGCGCGATAGATTCCTTCAGATTGGCATCGACATTGCGTGGGGTAATATCAGCACGGCGATCAAAAGCTTCTTCAATGATGGTTTTCAATTCATTCATAATTTTTCCTAATAATTTAAATTCAGCTCAGTTGAATCACCAAACTCTTGATTCTGTTCATGGCTTCGATACATTCCTGCGGTGAAGCAACCAGCGCAATCCGTACATAATCTTTTCCCGGATTCATGCCATGCGCATCACGTGCCAGGTAGCTGCCCGGCAACACCGTGACATTATAATCTTGATAAAGCCGTTTGGTGAATTCAGTATCACTGATCGGTGTTTTAATCCACAAATAAAAACCCGCATCTGGCATCTGCACGGCCATTGCACCCGACATCAATGCTATCGACGAAGAAAATTTCTGCGCATATAAACGACGATTTTCCACCACATGCGTTTCATCACTCCAAGCAGCAGCACTCGCCGCCTGAGCGGCTGGATTCATCGCAGAGCCATGATAAGTCCGATACAGCAGGAATTTTTCCAATAATGTGGCATCTCCGGCCACATAACCAGAACGTAACCCCGGAACATTGGAGCGTTTCGACAGACTATTGAACACCACCAAGCGCGGAAATCCAGAACGGCCCAGTTGTTGCGCAGCATCCAGTGCGCCTAAAGGGGGATTTTTTTCATCAAAATAGATTTCCGAATAACATTCATCCGAGGCGATCACAAAACCGTGCCGATCCGACAAGGCAAATAATTCCCGCCATTCATCCAATTTCATCACGCCACCTGTTGGATTGTTCGGCGAGCACACATAAATCAACTGCGTGCGTGACCACACTGCATCGGTCAATTGTGAATAATCCAGTCTGAAACGATTTTCCGGCAATGTGTTAATAAAATAGGGAGTAGCGCCTGCCAATAGCGCAGCCCCTTCGTAAATTTGATAAAACGGATTGGGACAAACCACCGCCGGATGATTGGCACTGGGATCAATCACCGCCTGCGCAAAAGAAAATAAAGCCTCACGGCTGCCATTGACGGGAATGATTTCCGTGTCCGGATTGATACCGGGCAAGTTAAAACGCCGTTTGATCCACGCCGCGAGGCTATTCCTCAACGCCGGCGTGCCCAGCGTGGTCGGATAAGTGGATAAACCATCCAGATTATCTATCATCGCATGACGAATAAAATCGGGCGTCGCATGCTTGGGCTCACCAATCTGCAAATCGATTGGATGCAACGCAGTATTGCGTATCACCCCCTCAAACAGTTGCCGCAGCTTCTGAAAAGGATAAGGTTGTAGCTGATTCAGATTTGGATTCATTTGCTATTAGCCGCAGCGCTTAGTCATGAACTGTCACACTGATTGCCCCGGAAGATTAGGATTATTGTTTTGTGTATGGATTATAAAACGCGCTTAGAAGAATGACCAACTTAAATAGTAAAGAGTAATGATGTAGTTGTGCCAGCTTGTTTGGTTTCTAACCTCGATTGATCTTCCGTGCAGTAATCAATGTGCATGATCACCGGGTGGCGGCATAATCTCGCCTTCTTGATTGAGCTGGGTCAATTGCAGCGTTAAAGCACTGATATTCTGCCAGCCAAATCCTTCAAACTGAGCAACCCATCGAGCTCGTAAATATCCGAAGCGATCGGTTACAAACTCCATATGTCCCGGAAACATACCTTCTCTAGACAGATCGGGAACCGTTCTAACACGCCGGTATAACCAGTAGCTGTCTTTGATTTCCGACCACCCTTCAGTGACTACTGGGAAAGGCACAATACTGACAATTTGCTGTAATTCCTGCTCATTAAGCGCATGGATTGGAACCGCCAGAACCTCAGTGTTAAGCGCCTTTATTCTGTCATAAGATGCAGCCAGTTGAAAAAACCGCTCCTTCGATTGCGGCCAAGAAAATAACACCAGCACCACATTTTTTTGCAAGCGAAAATCCTTTAAATTACCATCGGAACCATCACTCGCAGAATAATTAAATACCGGTGATGCAATCACCGGATTCTCTGGAACGATCATGCTTCCCAAGAGGCGTGCATCAAAACCGCGCGACAACGCGTGGAGAAAATTGATAAGATCCCAGCGGTCTTCTTCAGCCAAAGTCGCAGCAAAACCAGGCATTTTTGTTCCCGGAATACCGTGCGATAGCTGGTGAAAAACGTTACCCACGGTATATTTTGCCGTATGCTGCTCGGTCAATAGATCCGTTGGATCTCTGACCTCCGGATCGACAATGGTGCCAGTTCCTTTGCCTTGCGGGCCATGACAGTTTGCACATTGCTCACTAAACAACCGAAACCCATTCGATATTGAAATCGCATCGAAAGGCATGGTAGGCTTCAGATAGGTTTCAGGATAGGCCTCAATGGCCAAAGGCGGCAAGGCTATCGCCATCGAGCTGATTCCCAGCAAACCCGGAACCAGAATTCTTTTCATTCTGTTCCAGTTAAGCTTTGCGCCCAGCCAAACCGTTCCCAGTGCAACAAAAAACAGCACAACACCCGACCACACCATTTCCTGCACATTCGGCTCATCCCATGTCGCATTGATCGAGAAACGGAATGGATAAGGCCAATTATCGATCATCGTATGCTTGGCAGGAAGCGTATTAGCCAGGATAGTTGCAATCAACACCAGTAATAGCGCCAGAATAAATTCGATGCCGACCCATTTCTTTAAATGGATAACACTTTCGTTATGCTGTTGTATACCTCCCTCTGAAAGCATAGGCAACCACTTATTACGCGCTTGAAAGGCAATCACCAGAATGATTGCCAAAACACTCAGCTTGGCATTCAATAGCCAACCATAAGGACTGGAAACCAGCGTGTGATAAAAGGGTTCAACCAAACGATCGGTTACAATCAGACCAGTCACCACCAGTAACACCATCGCGGGTAACGCAATTGCCGAGAATTTCTTCAGATAGTTTGCAATAGTCAGATTGGATGGCTTACCCGTCTCGCTATGATTGCTGTACAAAATAAACAAAAAGGCCGGCAATGCGCCAAACCACACGCCAGCAAACAGAATATGCAACGTATAAGGCACAACCGCCTCAAACGACATTTCATCCGCGCTGGAATGACTCATGAGCGTGCCTGCGATCAAAGGAAGCGACGCAACAACAGCCCATAAAAAATAATGCCATCGTTCCCGGTGAATACGCTGGAAAAACAGAATGACCCCCAGTAACACGCACGCCAGCAGCGCGCGAGCCACCCAGATATGTCCAATTTGTGTTTGCTGAACAACTTTCAACCAGGCTTCCGGATTCCAGAAATTGGCCAAATTCGCGGTTGCTTCACTCGTTGTGGTAGCCAAAATACCGATGAGTCCCAGCAAGACCACACCCGCCATCCACGGAAACACTCTTTCCAGCCGGATAACCCACGGCGTCTCAAATACGGTTTTTTGCGACCCGATAATGGCAAAAAAAACGCAGCTTCCAAACAAGATCAAATTAGCAGTCAGTTGCGACCACCGGACAAATGCAGCAATGATTTCAATCATGGTTTTACAATAGGAATGTTATGGTTATTTTGACAACGTCAGCATCTAAGGAGTTTGCCGGACATGCAACGCCAAAAAATTATGGTGTTTTCAGATTCAACAAAATATCCGTAAGTTATTTTACAAAAACCCCGTAGCCTAGCGTAGCGCCACATGATATTCAAGGCATTTTAATGTTCGCTACCAGCCATATAGGCTAGCTTAGGTTGCTTGAATGAGGATTTGGTTCGTGCTTCTCAAGGATGAAATTCGCTTGCGCATCCTGCGCCAATTGCTTGACGAGATAAGGCATTACCCCTTGCAATATCCCATAAAGTGTCCACGGTGGATTGAACACAAACATGCCGCTGCCATGCATACCGAAGCCGCTTTTATCCGGTGCCTGCACACTAAGCGCGACATGCAGCCAACTTTTCACGGGGAGCCGCTTGAACTGTTCGGGCAACTGTTTTGCCTCAACACGCTGCAACTGCGGATACCACACCGCATAGATACCGTTGGCAAAACGCTTCAATCCTTCACCCAGCGCCGAAATGACGCGACGATAATCTTGCTTGTCCTCGTAAGGCGGATCAATCAACACCAGCGCGCGGCGTGACGGCGGGGGCAATAGTGCTTTCAACGCACCGAAACCGTCGGTACTCTGCACTTGTACTCGCACACGCTCGGCGGCGAAGTTTTGCTGAAGGATTTCACTATCCGCCGGATGCAACTCGAACAGCCGCAGCCGGTCTTGTTCGCGCAACAAATGCAGTGCGAATAAGGGCGAACCGGGATACAGCTTCATTTGCTTATCCGGATTGATGCCTTTCACCAGCGACACATAATCGGCCAGCGCATCCGGCAAATCGTCGCGATCCCATAAGCGGGCAATGCCATTCTCGTACTCCGCATTCTGAACAGCAAAGCCACGGTCCAGCGCATAGCAGCCTGCGCCAGCATGGGTATCGATATACCAAAACGGTTTATCTTTCTGCACCAGATGACGCAGCAATTGTACTTCGATCAAATGTTTCAAAACATCGGCGTGATTGCCCGCATGAAAGGCGTGTCGGTAACTCAGCATGGAGGGAAATTCTCTCGGATTTACATCTTCAGTCTGCGCTGATGTTACCAGCTTTTGCTGGATGCTGCGCAAAAACAGGGAAGCTCGAAACCATAGTTTTGCAACAACCTCATGGTAGGTTATCAAGCATTGTAAAATAGACGTTAATGAAACTCGAATTTAAATGACAAAACTCATGATTACAAGGAAGAGAAATGAGAACAGCATTAATTACAGGAACAAATCGTGGCATCGGACTTGAATTTGTCCGGCAATATGCCAAGGATGGCTGGCGTGTTTTTGCAGCATGTCGTAATCCGGCAATAGCAGAGGCGTTAAATCATTTGGCTACACACTATCCGGATCAGATCACTGTTCACCCATTAGATGTAGCCAATCACCAGCAGATTGAACAATTATCTCAGGCATTATCCAATCAGACGATTGATTTACTCATCAATAATGCCGGTGTCTATCCGCCAGAATACGGCGATGTCTTCGGTAAAACGGATTATGCAGCCTGGACTTATGCCTTTGCAGTCAATACGATGGCACCGCTAAAAATGGCCGAAGCTTTTATCCAACAAATCTCCAGAAGTCAGCAGAAAACCATCATCACCATCACCAGCAAAATGGGCAGCATCGCAGACAATCGCGGTGGCGGAAGCTACATCTACCGCTCCAGCAAAGCAGCGGTCAATATCGTGATGAAAAGTCTGTCGATTGACCTGAACTCAAGTCAGATTACTGCAGTGCTACTCCATCCGGGATGGGTCAGAACCGACATGGGCGGCCCGAATGCATTGATTACAACTGAACAAAGCGTCACTGGCATGCGCCGCGTCATCAACAATTTGAAATTCGCGGATTCCGGGAAGTTTTATGCGTTTGATGGGCAGATTGTGCCTTGGTAATGCTTGCGGACTCAGTGCTAATTCAACGTGCATTAACAACATGACTTATTAGCAGGCCATTGAGAAATGTTTTCGAGGCAGCCGACGCAAGGAAAAAACAGGCGAAAAAGCGCAGTTTATGCTTAATAAATGAGCATTTTGAGTCTGTTTTTAACACCGCAGCGGCAACGCAGATAGTTTTTCAACGGTCTGTTAAGCCGAGCCCAGATACCAATCAGGAATCGCTCCCTTATATTGCTGCAGGCTGCGCTCAGCGATGCGCAATTTGTTCAGTAGCATAGTCAATTGAGAATAAAATTGGTCACTGGCCATTAACTGCTGCCATTCGTCACCATCCGGATCATCTTCATCGAGATTGCGCCAGAAAAGATTGCAAAAGCTATTGAATGGAATCGGCCGCCCTGCGATTAAGTCGGCTTTTATTTTTTGATCTATCCAACGCTGCCGTCTGCTGATTAAGTCTTCCGCGCCTTCACAGACAACAACCGACAAATAGGCATATAAATCCGATGTGCTGCGAATTTCTTCGAGTTCAGGAAACTTTTGTTTACCGATGGCATTTGCAATCAATTCTTGCAAAGCAATAGTCGAAATTTTAAGGCTTACACCCGTTTGCAATACGTAGATTTTATCGAGGTTCATAAGTCAGTAAAAATAAATAAAGAAGCCGAAGCCAATGAGCAATTCGATTGAGAATCGATGCTAAGGTTCATTTTTACTCAGAAATACGGTTGTTGCAACAAAAAAACAACGAGTAATTATTATTCGTAACGTAAGAACTCTTCCGCCAGAGCATCGGCACCATGCCGGTCGATCAGTGCATCAATTTCTGCCAGCAAGACATCATCTTCATCCTCATCCAATACACCAGCGCCCACCAAACTTGCTAACAAGCCCGAAGTCATCGCATCCTTTACGGCTTCGAGTGTCGGCGGGTTTTCTTGATCCCTGTCATTAACCACGGCGTCAATGACTCGTGATAAGGGTTCACTGGCATTTTCCTGCACAAAGTCAATGGCTAATGCCGATTCGCCAAATTCCTCGATCAATGCATGCAGCTCATCCAGCAATGATTCATTAATATCAAAATGGTGCCGCTCCTCTGTTTCGGTAAATGCATCGCTAAGCAGACCTGCAACAAAATCACGAATGGTGGCGAGCGTTATATCTTGCTCCAGCTCTGATCGATTCACACGATCTTCAATGAGCGCGGATAAATTAGCGCTGACACGGCTAGCTATATCAATCGGGTTTCGTATCATGGCAAGCTCCTGGCAAATAATTTTCGATCAACAGAATACGCACAATTACTCCTTCTCTCGTCGATTTGCATCGGCTAAGCAAGCAATCACTTCTTCATCGGTCACTTGCGGAAAATCCCTGTAAAACTGCCCTACCGCATAGAAATTGATTGGAGATGACAAGCAGACAATATGATCCGCTTTTCCCTCTAATTTCTTCAATGTCTCCGGCGGTGCAACGGGTATGGCACAGATCAATTCTGCCGGTTTCTTATTACGTAATGCATGCAGTGCGGCAATCATCGTGGATCCCGTGGCTAGCCCGTCATCAATGACGATGACAATCCTTCCAGCGGGATCAACCGGCGGATGCATCGGCGTATATTGCGCGCGCCGCTGCCGGATGGTTTCCAACTGGAAAGATACTTCCTGATTGATATAATCCTGATCGGCACCGGCTTGCTTGGCATACTCAGTCAGATAAATCCAACCACTCTCATCAATTGAACCGATCGCGAACTCAGGATTGCCAGGCGCGCGCAATTTACGCACCAGAACTACATCCATCTCGCCGCTCAATTGCCCGGCAATCACCTTGGCCATCGGCACGGCACCTCTGGGAATAGCCAGTACCAGCGGATTTTTATCTTGATACTCAGAAAGGGCTTCCGCCAGTTTCTCGGCTGCTGTGATACGGTCGGCGAAAATCATGGTGTGCTCCTTAACATGATTATGACATGGTGCGATTGATCAGGTGACGCAATTCCTTCAAGGAACGGGTACTCAGCACATCATTCTTTTCCAGCCAGCCGCGCCAGCGCGCTATCCGGAAAATCCAGACTACCATCTTCCAGAATATCCACCTCAATGCTCGTAAGGAAATTCTGAATAACTCATCTTTGTCATCCCGAACATAGTGAGGAATCTTTGCAAATCAACAGTATAGATTTCTCGCTATGCTCGAAATGACAGTTATTCAGAGCCTCCTTAGATCACCACAATATCCGCATTGGTCATAGCTAAGCCACCAGTCAGTGAAGCAATCTGTACCGCAGCACCCAAACCACTACCATCCACGTCGTATAGCAACGCACCGATCGTATCGTTATAAATGATGAAATCATCAGCATCCAATGCGTTCGTACCGATTCTAAATTTGCTGGCTGCTAAAGTACCTGTCGTTGTTAATGCTGTAAATACAGCATTCTCTAGCTTAACAGTATCATTCACCACGTTATAGTCGGTAATCGTGTCAACATGACCGTTCGTTGTAAACCTGAAAGAATCGTTACCGACTCCACCAGTGAGCACGTTATTGCCTAACCCGCCATCGAGCGTATCATTTCCCGTTCCTCCATCTAACTGATTGGCGGCTGTATTGCCAGTGATGCCATTAGCCAATTCATTGCCCGTGCCATTGATCGCCGATGTACCCGTCAGCGTGAGATTTTCCACATTGGCGGATAGCGTGTAGGTCACACTACTATTGACCTTATCAGTGCCCTCACTCAGGTTTTCCGTGACGACGTCACCGGTATTATCGACCGTATAAGTATCGTTACCCGCTCCACCAATCAGGGTATCTGCGCCTGCAGCACCATTCAATATATTATTGGCCGAATTTCCAGTAATAGTGTTAGCCAGGATATTACCGGTACCATTAATAGCCAATGCACCCATCAGCGTGAGATTCTCGACGTTGCCTGATAGCTTGTAGGTGTCACTGCTGTTGACAGTATCTGTGCCTGCACCGGAATTTTCAGTGATGACATCACCGACATTATCAACAATATAAGTATCATCACCTGCCCCACCTTTTAGTGCATCTGCACCGGTCCCGCCATCCAGATGATTAGCTGCGGCATTGCCAATCAAGGTATTCGCCAGGTCATTGCCCGTGCCATTAATCGCCAATGCGCCGGTCAGGGTGAGATTCTCAATATTGGGTGATAAGGTGTATGCCACATTGCTACTAACTTTATCCGTACCCTCATTGAGGTACTCGATAACGACATCTCCCGCATGGTTAACAACAAAAATGTCATTACCCAATCCGCCGATCATCGTATCTGCGCCAGCGCCGCCATTGAGTGTATCGTTACCAGCTCCGCCATCCAGGGCGTTATTTTTTGAGTTGCCGGTCAAAATATCGTTAAAATCGCTGCCGATCAGATTGTCGATATTAGTCAGAGTATCCAATCCTGCGCCGAGGGTATTTTGCTGTGTAGTAGTAGCCAAAGAAACAGTGACCGACGATGTTGCGTAGGCATAAGTCACGGAATCGTTGGCTATCGTGCCGGCCAGAATATCGTTGCTTGCTGTATTCATCAGCAGTGTGCCTGCGTCAAATACAGTTGCTGCAACGGTTAGAGGGGCGCTGACACTGGATCCGTGAGTATCGGACGTTTTTACAATCAGAGAAAAAGTGCCGCGATCGTTTATGCTTGGTGATCCTGTCAGTACCCCGGTTGTTGCGCCAATCAGTATCCAGGCAGGTAAAGGATTGCCATTGGCAAGAGTGGCGCTGTAACTTAAGCTATCGGAGACATCTTCGTCACTAAACGATGCACTTGCATCGTAACTCCAACCAACCGTATCATATTTGACAGCCTGATTCTCCAAAGACGTGATAAGAATCGGTGCATGATTACCGGCACTGGTATTCGATGAATCAATGACTGTCTCCTGAGTAATGGATGCGGTAATCGAACCGATTAGAATTGGTTCGTCATCAGGAGACTGGCGAGATAGCATAGTGCCCGTAAGATCCCTTCGACTACCGCCTTCTACGACAAACGAATCAGCAGTTATTCCTTCAAATTTAATGGCCACATCCATGATATTCGGATCGGAAGACGATGCCAGTATCTGGAATCTTTGCCCTCCAGGTACGGAAAAATTAATGGTATCGTCTGCGTTGATAGTGTCGGCGAGAAGCTGCAACCCTCCAAAAGCATCATTTACATCGCTTTCAGCAGAACTGGATTCTGGAAGAAACACAATGCTCAGATGATTTATTGGTGCTGTAAGTGAGGCAAAACTGAGAGTGTATCCGAATAGAGTAAAGAGTCCGGTATCCCAAGAGCCAGGTAAAATTCCTTCAGCCTTTAAATCTGCGTCACTTTCACCTACAACATATCGGCGTAGGTGATAAGTTGGGTTGTGAGTTACTGCGGTAGGAAGCTCACCATCGCTGGGCGGCTCTACAACGGCGGTAACTTGATTCCAAAACTGTGGGGAACTGCTAGGTTGATAATCCATAACCTCACTGCTCGTACCTGGTACGGGATTTATATGTCTGGCACCAAAAGAATGGGCAGCTTCGTGCGCAACAGTCTCAACAATACTTGAAGTATCGGGTCCATCCATGAATACCGCGACAATATTATTATTATCGTTATTAAACCGATCTAAGCCTTCATATGCCTGGCCTTCAAGAAGAACTTTTGGTGTTGTACTATTTCCATCATGATCGTAGGATGGAAGAGCAGGGGAAAACTGAACGGTACTAAACGACCCAATAGTAGGTATTGAGTCAACTACTAATATGTTGATACCGCTCCGATCAAAGACATCTTGTACGCCCTTTAAAATTTCGTTTTTCTGGGTGTCGGTAAAATTTCCAAGTGACATACTGCCTTGTCCTTGAACAATACTTTCTTTCCATAGATTTATGGAAGGATCAAATACTGGCACTACATGAAAATTATGTGGTATTGGATTTGAAAAATCCAATACCAGAGCAGGCCCCAGCGCAATTTTTGTACCGTCAGCAAACGTTGCCAATTCCATATCAACCAGCTCATCTTCCGTTCCATTTATTAAATCAGCAATTCTTACATGACCCTTTGGAAGATGATTCCCATCTTTATCTACTTTAATAATCTCAACGTCACTATACGATGTCGTAAGATATCTGGCTGTGTCTATACCTGTATCGCCATATAAAATATCATTCCCGGCACCTCCATCCAATGTCTCATTTCCTATCCCGCCAAACAGAGTGTCATCACTGCTTCCGCCGCGCAGCTCATCGTTACCCTCCAATCCATGCAGCTCAACGGGTTTATTCAGTAGTGCATCAACAATTATATGATCATCATTGGCGCCGCCCGTTAAGGTTAAATCACCAGCCGGCTTTCCCTCAGCATCATAACGCTGAGCATAAATATCATGAGAAATATTTTGATTATAAGAATCCCAGGTCACTACAAATCCACCGTTGTTCAAGGCAGTGATCGAAGGGGTAGTTTGAGCCTTATTTGTATAAGTATTGACCATGAATTTACTGCCTTGGGCTACGCCATCCGCATCATAGCGCTGGGCATAAATGTCATTAGCCCCCCCGTCCATGTCACCACAAATCCGCCATTGCTCAAGGCCGTGATTGAAGGAGACACTTCAAAAATATAAATGGTTGTATAAGTATTAAATCTGAATTCACCGCCTTGGGCCACTCCATCAGCATCATAGCGCTGGGCATAAATGCCAACATCTAGCCCTGCCAACCAGCTCACTACAAATCCGCCGTCGGTCAAGGCAGTGATCGAAGGGGTATTTGGATCATTAGTTGTATTTGTATTGACTCTGAATTCACTCCCCTGGGCTATTCCATCAGTATCATAGCGCTGGGCATAAATGCCCCAATTATTGCCATCTTGATTTTGTGAATCCCAGGTCACTACAAATCCACCAGTGCTCAAGGCAGTGATCGAAGGGTTTTCTTGGTCATTAATTGTATAAGTATTGACTCTGAATTCACCACCCTGAGCTACTCCATCAGCATCATAGCGTTGGGCATAAATGTCATAATCACCAACACTATCAGAAGATTGCCAGGCCACTACAAATCCACCATTACTCAAGGCCGTGATTGAAGGACGCATTTGCCAATTGGGTGTATAAGTATTGACTTGAAATTCACCGCCAATCCGGGGAATTGAAATATCTCCATCGGTAAAATGCGCAATTTCAATGCTGGAGAATGTATCGGTGCCCTCATCACCGTTGGCGGTATTAGTGTCGCGCACAGTGACCTGACCGTTTGAATCGAGCGAAAACACATAATCAGCCTGATTACCGAAAAAGAATGCTTCGTCATTGCCATCATCACCTAGAAGCGTGTCGTTGCCTGCATCGCCTACCAAGGTGTCAGCATCCGCAGTCCCGTTAAGCGCATCATCACCGGTAGTACCTGTGATAATTGCCAAGACACCGGGGTAGTGCAGTTGTAATGCGGACGACTGCACCATACCGGCTTGCGCCTCCAGCACCCAATCTCCATCTTGGTCAGAAGCACCGGTCAGATTGGTGGATGCCGCAACATTGGCTCCTGTCAGTATGGCCAATTGCTCAATGAATGCCTGCCCTTTTATACCTTGCGCGACTTCGTAACCGTAGAGCAGGATGTCGCCATCGATACTCAAATACGTACCAATTTCAGCTAATTGCTTGGCATACTCTGCCAAGTTGACACTGTTTAACTCGATGGAGCCCAGCAACAATGCACCTGGCTTACCATGCGAGATGACGTCTATCGCATTGAATTCTGATTTGCCTTGCAAGCCGGCTAAAATTTGCAGGATTCCGTCTTTGGATTGATCCAGCACAACGACATCCGAATCAGATGGCAGTTGTGGAATCAGGCTTTGATATTCGGCTACGTTTGAATCGATGAATAGGATGCGAGAGGTCATTATTGCTATTCCTTATCTATGTAAGGGAAGCCGTTCATCGTAATGAGCGGATAGGCCGATTAAAGTTTGAAGGGCATCTTTTGTGGTGATGGAAAACAGCATTCGTTTAATTTTGCAGAAGAATATCAAAGTATCTGTAAAAATGATACAGGCAACTTATCCCAAGTAACTGATATCATTTCTAATTTCTTAGGATATATGTCCCGGCATCAAAAAACACTTTTGATAATTTAGCTAGGAGTCTGTCGGACTTAAGCAATCGTAGCGAGCCGAGTGGGAGAGCGAGTGCGTATTTTCTCTATTTTTAGGCGCATAGTCGATCTATGCAACGAAAAATTGAGGAAATATGAACCGCCACCCCACTGACTCAGTAGACTGACCTTAAGTCCGACAGACTCCTAGTACTGATAAAGCGGCTATCACTTTTATCCTCCTTACTGAAAACTGCTCCACCTCCTCATTTTCCCTAGCCATTTTATTCAACCAATTTTATGCCTTGGAAATCATTATGAATCAATATACATAATCAATTGAGCTTGTGGAAACGCTTGAGAAAAATTATCAAAGCGAGCAAGATGTAATTAGTAGCTTGACGGTTACTAAGCAAACAAGAGTCATTCACAGCAAATGAATAGGCTTTGAATCCAAAATCAATAAATTGCACAGAGGAGCGTTATCATGGGTACAAAAAGCACACCTCCCGGTTTTCATCCTATTGCCCGCCACGATGGTATTTTTCAGGAACAAGTACACGATACTTACCAAACCAAAGGCAAACTTCCGGAGCCGACAGTTTGTTCGAAATGTAGCGCGGTATTTCATAAAGGACGGTGGCAATGGCTTGTGGCGCCTGCGAATGCGCATCAGCACAACTGTCCGGCTTGTCAGCGTATTCTTGAGAGTCAGCCGGCAGGCTTTGTGACCTTATCAGGTGATTTTTTTGTTGCGCATCGGGATGAAATCGTAAGCCTGATACACAATGTCGAAAAGAAAGAAAAAACCGAACATCCGTTGAAGCGAATCATGGCAACCGAAGAAGAGGGCAATGGAGTATTGATAACCACCACTGATATTCACCTCGCGCGCGGTATTGGTGAAGCGGTTCACCATGCTTTTCAGGGTGATTTGGAATTTCATTACAACCCGGCTGGAAATTTGTTGCGTGTCAGTTGGACTCGTTAACTCGAGACCGGACCTGTTTGATTGGATAAAAAATAAAGGAGAATATGATGAGTGTCGGTGAAATTTGCAATCGTGAAGTAATTACTATTCAACGGGATGAGACAGTTCTGGAAGCTGCTAAACTGATGCGGCAATATCATGTCGGGGCTGTTATTGTGATTGATAAGTTGGATGGTCGTACAGCACCTGTAGGCATTGTCACGGATCGTGATCTGGTTGTCGAAGTTCTGGCCACGGAATTGGATGAAACAGTGATTACCGTCGGCGATATCATGGCACCGGAAGTATTTTCTGTTAAAGAAAGTACCGCGACGCATGAAGCGATCGAGTTTATGCGCCGCAAAACCATCCGGCGCTTGCCGATCGTCGATGAAGCCGGAGAACTGGTTGGCATACTGACTTTAGATGATGCGCTGGAATTGCTATCCGAAGAATTACTTAATCTCGCTAAACTGGTACGGTACGAACAAAGGAAAGAAACACGACATCGTCCGTAATTGGATAATGATTTTCCCATACAATCGTTAAGGAATCTCTGGACAACCGCCTTTGTCATTCCAAGCATAGTGAGGAATATTGACAGTTAACGGTATAAATTTCTCGCTATGCTCGAAATGATAGTTATCCGGAAGTTCCTTGAATTTATTCCTTGATCAATTGCAATAAGCAGCCCCGTGGCAAGATCACGGGGAATAACATCGAAGGATTTCATTTAAGACCATGACTAAGAACTGAGATATTTCAATACCCACCATTAAATTCCTGAATGATGCGTTGTTATGGAACAATCTGCCACTGTCAAGTATGTCCTCAGCGCAAAGCACCCATTGTTAATAAGAATAAATCCAACGGAATCTTTTCGAAACAAACTCGTCACTTAACTAGTGATGCGACTATATGCCGCGTTGACGCTTGAACCACCTTAACCAGAAATGCAGATGTATCAATGAAAAGTTTATATGAAGCTGTTATATTCTTGTCATATTCCCTTGTTACCCTTGGACTACCATCTTGTACCAGGAGTGAATTCAAATGAAACAAGCCGAAATCCAAACTAAACTGAGTATCAATAATAATCACTTAAATAAACAAAAAAACAATCACCTGTTTCATAGAGTCGGCAAATTAAGACGCGCAAAGATGCATGCCGCATGCCTTATCGAATCTATCGACAGCAACAAAGCGCTGCCTCCGCTACTGCACAAACTATTGGAAACCAGTCTGATTCTGGAAACAACGGATCCTAAAATTCTTGCTGTTTACTTAAAACGATCACCTGCCACTATCCGCAACGAATTTCAAAGAATCCGCACCATACTAGGGGCATATCAGTAGTTCTCAGAAAATCCCCAGTACAGGGTTCCTGTCAATATTTAATTCTAATTTGCAATCGAGATTGCACTAGTGATCCATCCCCATCATGATAATATTCCTATCATGATTGTATAATCGTTTGCAAAAATGAAAATTATCCAATGAGATTATTATTTTTATTTATTCTGCTTAGTTGCATTAGTCTTCTAGGTTATGCGCAATATCTGCAACATTTGGAAGGATTATTACCCTGCCCGCTGTGTGTAGCACAACGTCTTGTCTACTGGATGCTGGGATTAGTTGCACTATTGGCATTTCTACACGATCCCAAAGTCATCGGACACCGCTTCTATAGTATATGGACGAGTATTCTGGCACTCATAGGTACAGTCATTGCAGCGAGGCATGCCTGGTTAATACGTTACCCGGAATCATTTGAATGTGGTATTAGTCCAGAGGAAGCTTTTCTAAATTCTTTACCGCTTGCCAGTTGGTGGCCAGGAATGTTCGAGGCGAATGGTGATTGTGCGGATGTCGACTGGAAATTTTTATCGCTGACCATACCGGATTGGTCATTGATTGCTTTTGTCAGTCTTGGAATCGTATCGCTCTATATACTATTAGCGGAAAAATAGCTTACGCTACTATCCACGAGGATGATGCTTGGTATGCAATTGTTTCAGACGTTCACGCGCGATATGGGTATAAATCTGCGTGGTAGAGATATCCGCATGACCCAATAGTAACTGTACCACTCGTAAATCAGCGCCATGATTCAGCAGATGGGTAGCAAATGCATGGCGCAGAGTATGCGGCGATAGCGGTTTATCATTGCCAACTAATTGCGCATAACGTTTGATAAGATACCAGAAAGCCTGGCGGGTCATCGCTGCTCCGCGTGTTGTCACAAATATGGTATCGGTGACAATACCATTCAGCAAAGCAGGTCTGGCTTCCTTGGTATAACGGCTCAACCACTCAAGGGATTCTTCTCCGAGCGGGGCAAGGCGCTCCTTTCGACCTTTTCCCATGACCCGTAACACACCCATATCCATGCTGACTTGCGAATATCTTAGGTTGATCAATTCAGATACCCGCAATCCACTGGCATACAAAACTTCCAGCATCGCACGATCACGCAAACCGCTCGGATGTTTAAGATCAGGTGCGCTTAGCAACAGTTCGACCTCTGTCTCTGTAAGGCTATCGGGCAGGCTGCGCTGCAGTTTGGGTGTATCAATGTTGAGGCTGGGATCTGTCGTAATTTTTCCTTGGCGCAATAAGAAACGGTAGAAACGCTTTAAACTGGATAATTCACGGCTTGTTGTGCTGGCCTTCATTTTAGCGGATACTCTGGACGCCAGAAAATCGAGCAAATCAGAGTGCGTTGCTTCGGTTAGCACACTATTATCTTGATTCCGTTTTCTTAGCCATTCACTAAAAAGCTGTAGATCGTTACGGTAACTATCCAGTGTATTACGCGACAAGCCATCTTCCAGCCATAATACATCGGAAAATTCATCCAGTAAGCCAGCGTTTAGTTCAGGTGTTCTCATGGTGTAACAACCATCGCTTGATCTCTAAAGGATTCCCATCACTTGCATTCATAAAACCTCCTAACCCACCATTCTTAGAAATGACCCGATGGCAAGGTATAACGATCAGAATTTTATTCGCGCCACAGGCACGACCTACCGCCCTCGGTGCAGAATGCAGTTGCACTGCTATTTCTGCATAACTGCTCGTTTCCCCACTCGGAATAGCCTGAATAGCTTGCCAAACACGTTGCTGATGCGTCGTGCCACTGATATGCAAACACAAATCAAACATAAAATTAGGTTCGATCAGGTATGCCTGCAATTGCCTACAAACCTCTTTCGCCAATAAAGTGTTTGGTTCCAAAGGTTTTGTACCAATGGGCAAATAATCAATATCAGTAAGCCAATCTTCTTCTGTTCTAATGCCTAACACAGCAAATGGAGTAACCAGTTTTGCTTGATATGTCTTGATTGAATCAGAAACCTGATTATTCGTTGATTTACCCACTGTTTGATTGAATATTTATTTGGAATAATGATTTAGCGATTCACGCCACGTCCAATAAACGGACATTAGAAACGAATGGAAGTTTCAATTTACCACATCAATCTTCCGGCATCATGTAATGCGTACCAGAAGATTGCGCAAACCATACAGAGTGTTCTCGAACTCAGGATTTCAGCAATAACAACTCATTGAGCCTTTTTACAAATGCTGCTGGATCCTCAAGCTGACCACCTTCAGCCAATAACGCTTGATCAAACAAAATATGACTCCAGTCTTCAAAATTTTCCACTTCTGTTTTTAGCCTTTGCACCATCGGATGATGTGGATTGATTTCAAGGATTGGCTTCGCATGTTGTACCTTTTGTCCAGCAGATTTCAGTAATCTTTCCAAGTTACCACCCATATCATGAGTATCCGCGACAAGACAGGCTGGAGATTCAGTCAAACGAAATGTAACACGTATATCTTTTACTTGTTCACTCAACGCCGCTTTCATTTTGTCTATTAGTTCTTGATAGGCGCTGCTTTCTTTCTCATGTTCTTCTTTCTCAGTTTCGTCTTCCAAACTTCCCAGGTCCAAACCACCTTTCGCGACAGACTGAAGCAGCTTTCCTTCAAATTCAGTCAAGTTGGTTACCAACCATTCATCAACACGATCTGATAACAGCAGTACTTCGATACCTTTCTTACGGAAAACTTCTAGGTGAGGACTATTCTTGGCCGCCTTAAGATTGTCAGCCGTGACATAATAAATCTTGTCCTGCCCATCTTTCATGCGATGCAAATAGGTCTCCAAAGAAACTGTTGGTTCCTCGGTATCACTTTGGGTCGTGACAAAACGTAACAGTTTTGCAATCCGTTCACGATTGGCATAATCTTCGCCCACGCCTTCCTTCAGAACTTGTCCAAATTCCCGATAGAAAGTTCTAAACTTCTCTTTCCCTTCATCATTTTCATTCTTGGATAATTCTTCAATCAATCCTAGCACTTTCTTGACTATACCTGCTCTGATCGATTCGATATCTTTGGATTCTTGCAATATTTCGCGTGACACATTTAAAGGCAAGCTATTCGAATCAATCACCCCACGCACGAAGCGTAAGTAATTCGGCAACAGTTTCTCAGCATCATCCATGATAAATACGCGCTGCACATATAACTTAATACCATGACGATGTTCACGGTCAAACAAATCGAAAGGTGCTCGTGCGGGGATATAAAGTAATTGCGTGTACTCCTGTTTGCCTTCTACCCGCGCATGCAAATAGGCGAGCGGCGGCTCAAAATCATGCGCTACATGCTTATAAAACTCGTTGTATTGTTCAGCGGTGATTTCATTTTTTGGGCGCGCCCATAATGCATTTGCCTGATTAATTGTTTCGTCTTCATCAGTAATCTTGTTTTTCTTCTCTTCCTGAGACCATTCTTCCTTCTTCATCAAAATGGGCAAAGTAATGTGATCGGAATATTTACGAATAATAGTACGAATCCGAATTCCATTGAGAAACTCATTCTCATCTTTACGCAAATGTAGAATTATTTCAGTACCACGTGTCGGCTTCGTTATAGTTTCCAGTGTGTAATCACCTTCACCACTTGACTCCCATCGAATACCATGTTCGGAGGTTAATCCAGCCCGTCTGGTAATCAAGGTTACTTTATCTGCAATAATAAATGCTGAGTAAAAGCCTACACCGAATTGGCCGATTAAATGTGCATCTTTAGCCTGATCACCAGTCAACGAATTAAAGAACTCGCGTGTGCCTGATTTGGCAATTGTTCCAATATGGTCGATTACTTCTTGCCGCGACATACCAATTCCATTATCAGAGATGGTGATAGTTTGTTCATCGATATCATAACTCACACGAATGCTGAGATCCGAATCCGATTCATAAAGTGCCGCGTCTGTAAGACATTCAAAGCGTAATTTATCCGCAGCATCAGAAGCATTCGAAATCAGCTCACGCAAAAAGATTTCCTTATTGCTGTATAAGGAATGAATCATCAGCTTTAGCAGTTGCTTAGCTTCGGTTTGAAAATTTAATTGCTCTTTGGTTGTTTCAACTTGCACGTTTACCTCCTTAAATATTTTGCTCAATATATGGGGATCGCTCTGGAGATTTCAAGTTGGCCTATTTGCGGGTTAATCATTTCGACCAAACACAGTATTCAAGGAATAAATTAATACGCTGGAGTCGCAAAAATTCTGCAAAAAGAAACGATGGGATTGTTTTACTAGACAATAACTTTTTCTTCGAGTACTTTTGTGAATATGATCACAAGGCTAATTCTGAACGAATACCCTATGATCATTCACTACATTGAGCTTTGAATAGCGTATAGACTCAATCCCATGAGTGCCTGAGGAAATATGCCGAATGCTAAAACTGCTAACCCATTTGCACTGAGAAGAATCTTTACATCGCTATTTGGCTTTATGGGTTCATCAGTCTCTGGCTCATCGAAGTACATCAACTTGATGATACGAAGATAATAGAAAGCGCCAATTAATGAGAACAATACCGCTACAACCGCTAACCAAACATACCCAGCATTGACAACTGCCTGTAATACAGAAAGTTTCGCATAAAATCCAATCATCGGTGGAATTCCAGCAAGTGAAAGCATCAACAACAAAGCAATAAATGCATACCAAGAGTTTCTTTTACTAAGCCCTTTGAAGTCATTGATATTTTCAGCCTCAAATCCACTTCGACATAACAGCATAACCATTGCAAAAGTACCTAATGTCATCAGAACATAAGCAATGACATAAAATAAAGCAGAGCTATAGCCGTTAGAATCAGCACTTATGAATCCAAGCAACAGAAAACCCATATGCGAGATGGTTGAATATGCCAACATGCGCTTGATGTTTGTTTGTGCAATGGCGGCAATATTACCTACCGCCATCGACATGACAGCTAAGATCACCAGCATGCCTTGCCAATCGGCAGACATTTCTCCCATTCCTTCGACCAACAAGCGCATCACAAAACCAAAAGCAGCCAATTTAGGTGCGGAGCCAATAAACAATGTAACCGCGGTCGGCGCACCTTGATAAACATCAGGCGCCCACATGTGAAAAGGTGCCGCGCTTAGCTTGAAACTGATTCCAGCCACGATAAATACAAGACCTACAACTAAAACTTCCTTACTGCTTGCTTCACTTTGTATGATCTGGGCAAGCTGAGAAACATGTAATGTTCCGGTCGCTCCGTAAACCATTGACATACCATAAAGCAAAAAACCAGATGCCAAAGCACCCAGCACAAAGAATTTCATGGCTGCTTCAGTTGCAACCAATGATTCGCGCCGTAATGCTACCAATGCGTAAAGAGACAGTGAGAGCAACTCCAAACCAATATACAGCGTCAGAAAATGACTGGCGGAAATCATCACCATCATTCCCATTGTTGCAAAAAGAATTAAGCTGAAAAACTCTCCTTTCAGCATACCGCGATCACTGATATAAGTATGAGAATATACAAGTACTGCTGATACGGTGCCATACACCATCAATTTCAGTATATCCGCCATTGCATCATCAACATACATTCCATTAAAAGTATGAGTAATTTCTGTGGAAAATGATATAAATGTAAGCAACGCACAACCCAATAACGTAGTCTGTGTCAGCAGATACGCAACATACCGCCTATTGTCACCAGCGGTGAGGTCTGCCAGCATTACCACGCACACCATGATGAGCATAAATATCTCAGAAGAGGCTGGCGTAAAATCAGGTGGTATAAAATTCATTAATTCATAACCTTTTTATAAGGAACTGTCACTATCCCAGAATCACTATTTTCACAACTTGCTGTTACTGACATGTATCAGCAGTTGATCAACCGTTGTATGCATTACTTCAGTTAATGGGTAAGGATAAACACCTATCCATAAAACTGAAATTGCCAAAATTGCCAATAATACAAACTCACGTTTTGAGATATCTTTCAATCCTTCAACTGCAGGGCTGGCTACAGCACCGAATATGACGCGTTTATACATCCATAATGTATAAGCTGCACCAAAAATCAGTGTAGTCGCTGCCAAGAATGCATACCAGAAATTAACTTTCATAGCGCTCATGATGACCATGAATTCACCTACGAAACCACTTGTGCCTGGCAGCCCGGCATTTGCCATTGCAAATAACATAAAGAAAGCTGCAAATATAGGCATTTTATTCACAACCCCGCCATAATCAGCAATCTGACGAGAATGCAATCGATCGTATAGCACACCCACACACAAAAACATGGCGCCGGAAATAAATCCGTGCGAAATCATCTGCACCATCGCGCCTTCAATTCCATAAGCATTTAGCAGGAAAAAGCCTAATGTCACAAATCCCATATGTGCGACTGACGAGTAGGCAATTAGCTTTTTCATATCAACCTGCATCAGCGCGATGAGTCCAATATAGACCACAGCTATCAACGACAACACGATCATCATAGTAGCCAAATAATGACTGGCATCAGGTGCAATTGGCAACGAGAAACGTAGGAAGCCATAACCGCCTAGTTTAAGCAGAATTGCTGCTAGAACAACCGACCCCCCTGTTGGCGCTTCTACATGCGCATCGGGCAACCAAGTATGTACTGGCCACATCGGTACCTTGACCGCAAATGCTAGCAGGAACGCAACAAATATTAAAATCTGCGGTGTCAACGGAATCGACAGTTTATGATAATCCTCGATTGAGAAACTTCCTCCAGATGCTAGATACAGATAAATAAACGCGATCAACATCAGTAAAGAACCAAGAAGCGTGTAAAGAAAAAACTTAATGGCGGCATAAACACGATTTGGACCACCCCATATCCCAATGATCAAGAACATTGGGATCAGTGATGCTTCCCAGAATACATAAAATAAAATGGCGTCCAATGAAGCAAAAACACCATTGACAATTCCCGACATGATTAAAAAAGCGCCCATGTATTGTGATACACGTTCTTTAATCACTTCCCACCCTGCCACAATAACCAATGGGGTAATAAAGCAATTCAACAAAATAAGCGGCATCGATATGCCATCTACACCAAGATGGTAATTAACATTAAAACGCTCAAACCAGACATGACTCTCAATAAACTGCATTGCGCCAGTTGCAGAATCAAAATTGGTATAAAGAGGAATCGCTACCAACAATCCTAGGATTGATCCTACGAGTGAAATCAAGCGAGCTAGCTGTGCATTGCGATCATTTCCGGTTGCAAATACGGCAATACCAAACACAATTGGCAGCCAAATAATTAAACTCAATAGTGGGAAATCAAACGACATGCTTTTTCCGTTTTATTTGTTAGTACTTATTATCTTTAAGTATTTTATTCATTAATATATATCCAACATCATGTTTACATGTTTCTTCAAGAAATCTAGTAAAGCCATAAGGTCAAGATAACAAATACGCCAACTATCATAGTAAATGCATAATGATAGATATAACCTGTTTGGTATCGGCGTACTACGGTAGCCGTCAATGCTACAACACGCGCGGTGCCATTAACAAAGAATCCATCAATCACTTTTATATCACCATACTTCCACAACATAGTACCTAAAGCACGTGTGCCACCAGCAAATAACCATGAATAAAATTCATCAATATAATATTTGTGGTCCAATAAATTATACAAAGGGCCACACCGAGCTTTTATTTTTCCTGGAATATCCGTTCTTGCACTATATAAATACCAAGCGGTAAAAATACCAGCCACAGATAACCAGAATGGTGCTGTCGACAGCGCATGTAACATCATCCCTCCGATACCTATAAATTCCGCGCCTAATTTCTCGAGAGCATCATGTTGCGGCAATACATAAATTACATTATTAAAATAATCACCAAAAACTATTGGACCAATAAACCATCCCGCAGCAATCGTTGGTATAGCTAGAATCACTAGCGGCAAAGTGACTACCCAGGGGGATTCATGCAAATGCGCTTTGGTATCTGTATCCATCCGGGTTTGTCCATGAAAAGTCATAAATATCAGCCGGAATGTATATAATGCCGTAATAAAAACTGTCATCAGCACACAGAAATATGCAAAACCAACACCAGGAATATTGGCAAAGTACACAGCCTCAATGATCGCATCTTTAGAAAAAAAACCGGAAAAACCGGGCACGCCTGCACTGGCTAATGCTGCGATAAACATCGTCCAATAGGTAATTGGCATATAACTCTTAAGTCCACCCATTTTTTGCATATTTTGTTCATGGTGCATGGCAATAATGACAGAGCCAGCACCTAAAAATAATACAGCTTTAAAGAAAGCATGAGTCATCAAATGGAAAATTGCAGCAGAATAGGCGGATGCGCCTAATGCGACAGTCATGTACCCTAATTGCGATAAGGTAGAGTAGGCAACAACTCGTTTAATATCGTTTTGTACTACTGCAACAAGTGCCATAAATAATGTCGTTATTCCGCCAATTATCAATATGACTGATAGTGCCGTTTCCGATAATTCAAATAGTGGCGACATACGTGCCACCATAAAAATTCCTGCCGTCACCATGGTCGCTGCATGAATCAAAGCAGAAATTGGTGTAGGGCCTTCCATCGAATCAGGTAACCACACATGTAATGGAAACTGTGCTGATTTACCCATCGCACCAATAAATAACAATATACAAATAAGTGTTATTACCAACCAAGGCATACCAGGTATTAATTCAATCTTCTCATCGACTATCCCTAGTGCTTGCGTAAAAACAGCAGCATAATCCAATGTGCCAAAATACATCAGCACCATAGCAATACCGAGGAGAAAACCAAAATCACCGACACGGTTAACTAAAAATGCCTTCATATTGGCATAGATGGCTGTTGGGCGGGTATACCAAAAACCAATTAATAGGTACGATACAAGTCCGACAGCTTCCCATCCAAAAAACAACTGCAAGAAATTATTTGACATCACCAATATCATCATCGAAAAGGTGAATAACGAGATATAACTAAAGAAACGTTGATAGCCTGGATCGTCATGCATATAGCCAATGGTATAAATATGAACCATCAGTGAAACTAAACTGACAACAACCATCATAGTTGCTGACAATTGATCGATCAGAAACCCGATCTCGAATCGAGTATCACCTGTCACCAGCCAAGTGTAGACACTACCGTTATAAATATTACCTTCCAGTACATCTAGTAAAATAACTATAGATGCCAGTAATGAAATAAAAACAAGTAATATTGTTGTGCGATGACTCCACACGGGGCCGATAAAACGTCCAAATAATCCAGCTATGAGTGCGCCTATTAGCGGGGCCAGTGGAACTAGTAAATATAGATTTTGCATCTCGGTCAATTATTCTTATGTCGGTTATAAGTACTTATACTTTTCTTATACTTTTCTTCTTTTTTTACTAGCCTTTGAGTTTATCGAGATCATCAACATTAATCGTATGCATATTGCGAAACAGCACAACGAGTATTGCTAAACCAATAGCTGATTCTGCTGCAGCAACTGTCAGAATAAAAAACACGAAAATTTGCCCGGATATGTCTTGTAAATAGTGTGAAAACGCCACAAAATTCATATTTACTGCTAACAGCATTAATTCGATAGACATAAGTAAAATAATGACATTTTTTCTATTGAGAAAAATACCGACTAAGCCGATCGCAAATAAAATCGTACCGAGTACTAAGTAATGAGATAACGATACCAAGCTGACTACCTCTTCCTAAATATTAAAATCGTTAAAAATCTATTCAATGGCTTTTTTATTCTTTCTTTTCTGATGGCATGGACACCATGCGTATCCGATCTTCTTTTCTCACTTTGACTTGCTTGGATGGATTCGGTGATCTTTTATCTTCACGATGTCGCAAAGTCAATGCAATTGCCGTGACCATAGCAACCAGCAAAAGCACCGCAGCCAACTCAAAGGCATACACGTATTCGGTATAAATTAAGCGGCCTAACTCTCTGGTATTACTGTAATCGGCGTCTTGCGGTCTGGGTGTCGGCATCTCCTCGAGTCCAAAATATTTACCCACTAGAACCATAGATATCTCGGCAACCATTATCAGTGCAATAACTGCACCGAAGGGGAACCACTTCCAGAATCCTTCCCGCAATCTGTCCAGATTGATATCCAACATCATCACTACAAATAAGAACAATACCATTACTGCGCCGACATACACCAATACTAATGCAATCGCCAGGAACTCCGCTTCCAGCATTAACCACAGACCCGCACAGGTAACAAAAGCCAGCACCAGTAATAGTGCGGAATAGACAGGGTTACGAACTGTAATCACTCCTAGTGCCGACGCAACTAAGATAGTCGAAAAAATATAAAATAAAATATCTTGAAAATTCATTTGTGTTTATCAGAGAAGCTCAACGATAACGAGCATCGGCTTCTCGATCCTTGGCAATCTGTTCTTCATAACGATCTCCAATAGCTAATAGCATTTCTTTGGTATAAATCAGATCGCCTCTTTTTTCGCCGTGGTATTCCAATATACGAGTTTCTACAATAGAATCAACTGGACAGGATTCTTCACAAAACCCACAAAAAATACATTTACTCAGGTCAATATCATAGCGTGTAGTACGTCGTGTACTATCCGTGCGCTGTTCTGAATCGATGGTAATTGCCATAGCAGGACAAACAGCTTCGCACAATTTGCATGCAATACAACGTTCCTCTCCATTTGGATACCGACGCAAAGCATGCAATCCACGGAATCGTGGCGATTGTGGAGTTTTTTCTTCTGGAAAATGTACAGTAATCTTTGGCTTGAATAGATACCGTCCAGTAACAGCCATACCTTTTAACAATTCAAATAATAAAAAGGTACTGAAAAACTTTTTGATACGATCCATTGTATTTTCTCTATTTAAAACCAGATATTTAACGGAAATGAGTTCCGTATCGATTCCGGTAGTTGCATTATCAAGCCTAATAGAACAATCCATATGAGTGTAATCGGAATAAATACCTTCCATCCCAATCTCATGATCTGATCATAGCGATAGCGTGGGAAAGTTGCACGAAACCAGAGGAAGAAAAACAGGATAAATGCAATCTTCAATAGCAGCCAAATGAAGCCGGGAATCCATGTAAACGGTTCCATATCAACCGGCGGTAACCAGCCACCCAGGAACATGATCGATGTCAGAGTAGCAACCAGTATCATGTTGGAATATTCAGCCAGAAAAAATACGGTAAAGGCCATACCCGAGTAATCAACATGGAAACCTGCAACAATTTCTGATTCGCCTTCTGCAACATCAAACGGCGCACGATTTGTCTCAGCTATCCCTGAGATCAAATAAACCAGAAACATTGGAAATAGCGGAATCAAATACCAATTCAACAAACTGTTACCTTGTTGACCGTTAACAATATCACCCAAATTCAAACTTCGCGACATCATTAAAACACATACCAAAGCAAAACCCATTGCTAATTCGTATGAAACTACCTGAGCAGCAGACCGCATGGCCCCTAGGAATGCATATTTCGAATTTGATGCCCACCCGGCAATAATAATGCCGTAGATGCCCATTGACGTCATTGCTAAAATATACAGCAAGCCTGCATTGATATCTGCAAGAACAAGTTCAGGAGAAAAAGGGATTACTGCCCAGGCCGCAAGCGCTGGCATAATTGTTAATACCGGTGCAAGAATAAATAAGAGCTTGTTTGCTCCCGTCGGAATAATGATTTCTTTCATTATTGCCTTAACTGCATCAGCAATCGGCTGCCCCCACCCACGCAACCACGGTATCCCAAAAAAGGTTACTCTATTGGGTCCGACGCGAATTTGCATATAAGCAATTATCTTCCGTTCCGCAAAGGTTAAATAAGCAACACCTAATAACAGTGGGATGACGATAGCAAAAATAAATGTAACGTTTGATGCTAATGAAAACAGCATAGATCCCCATTCTATTCCAAATATTTCCACAAACTGTTGTTGAATATTCTCCATTAATAGACTCCAACCTTTGTCTTCACTGTTTTTCCACTTGAATTTCCCCGAACAAAGCGCCGAGTGCTACTGTCTTAGGGTGTGCACTTGCAACACGCACACAATTATCAGGCAATTTTTCATCATGGGCGACCTCAAGCCGAACGGACTCGTCTCCCTGCGTAACTTTCACCTGATCACCTGCGCTAACACCTAGTTTCTCCAGCAGTGCAGTTGCCATCCATGCCTTTGGTAGTGCAGCATCCTGAGTAGCCTGTAAGGATTCAGCACGACGAACAATTGGATCCGCCTGATAAATCGGTATTTCTCCAATACGCTGTAACCCTTGTTCTTCAGTCACTCTAATCTCGGTACCAAAGTCCCCCAAAGTATTATCGAGATATTGACTAATTTCCAGTCCTTCAGGAAAGATTTCTGCCCGAATTTGTTCCGGTGTCTCATAATCAAATTTTTCTAACGACAGCAAATTAGCTAGTACACGAAGTACCTTCCAGGCAGGGCGAGCTTCTCCTAGCGGAGAAACAACGCCATTGAAACTTTGTAGTCTGCCTTCAGTATTGACATAAGTTCCTGATGTTTCGGTAAAGGGCGCAATCGGTAATATAATATCTGCGTAATCCGCTGCATTTCCTTTATAAGCACTTAGCGATACCACAAATTCACTCGACTTGATTGTTTTTAGTGCTTTCTGGGAATTATAGGTATCAAATTCTGGCTCAACATTCATCAATATAAATGCCTGACACTGTTCATCGATTAAGTCATTGCTATAACCTAGCATTTGTGATGCGTTTAGTCCGGATTCCACCTGATCCAATTTTATCGGAACTGGCAATGTGTTAATTTCCGGTATTGCACCTACCAAATATGCACCAACACTATTTGCAGCTTCGCCCAACACGCCATAGCTCGCTCCTGTAATTTGTGCAATCAAGCCCGCAAGCAAATTAATTCTTGAGTAATCGGGATGGTGTTGGGATAAATTACCCAAGTAAATAGCTGCTGGCGCATTTTCAATTAGACTCGAAGCAATAGCGTACGCACCAGCAGAACTAGAAACATCAATTGAATTAATAAGTTGTTGCAACCCACTCGTTTGTTCTGTTCCTTTAATCTCAGCGGCTGCTTTCAAGATTTCTGCCAATTTCGTGACCATTGCACCAGGTGCAACTATGGCCTTATTCGCAACATTAACCAATAAATCATCATCTATTGGATTTACAATATTCAATTTCATGCCACTTTTAACAGCTTGGCGCAAACGCTGTGCAATAAGCGGATGATCTTTACGTAATGTGCTGCCGATAAGAAGCGTCGACTTTAATTGTGATATGTCTGCAATACTAGTACCCAACCACGGTACACCCTGCATATGGTTATCTGCGGAAAAGTCTGATTGGCGCAAACGATGATCAATGTTGCCGCTCCCCATCGCACGTAATAATTTCTGCAATAAGAACAATTCTTCCGATGTGCTATGCGCAGATCCTAATGCAGCTATGCTTTGCGCGCCATACTTTTGTTTGATTGATTGTAGGGCATTAGCGGTAAATTCCAACGCCTCTTGCCAGTCACACTCAAACCATTGGTCATCGCGTTTGATCATGGGACGTGTCAATCTATCCTCTGAGTTTAATCCTTCATAGGAAAAACGATCTTTATCAGACAACCAACATTCATTGACCGCTTCATTGTCTCGAGGAAGAACACGCATTACGCGATTCTGCTTGACTTGTACAATCAGATTTGAACCCAAACCACAGTGCGGGCTTATTGATTTTCTGCGCGATAACTCCCAAGTGCGAGCTGAATACCGAAATGGTTTACTAACCAGCGCACCTACAGGGCAGAGGTCAATAACATTACCAGACAATTCAGAATCCACGGTCTTACCAACAAATGCAAGTATTTCAGCATGTTCACCACGCCCAACCATTCCTAGTTCCATAATACCAGCAATTTCCTGACCAAAGCGAACGCAACGTGTACAGTGGATACATCTCGTCATATCCGTTGATATCAGTGGACCCAAATTTTTGTTAACGACGACGCGTTTTGCTTCGGTATAGCGCGATCCACTCGCACCGTACCCAACAGCGAGATCTTGCAGTTGACACTCACCACCTTGATCACAAATAGGGCAATCCAGCGGATGATTTATAAGCAGAAATTCCATGACACCTTTCTGTGCTGTTACTGCCTGCTGTGAGTGTATATATACCTTCATTCCATCCATCACCGGCGTTGCACACGCGGGCAGTGGTTTAGGTGCCTTCTCAACTTGTACCAGACACATGCGGCAATTAGCGGCAATGGATAATTTCTTGTGATAGCAAAAATGCGGGATATATACACCGATCTGTTTTGCGCCCTCCAAGATGGTACTTCCTTTAGGAACAGATACTTGCTTACCGTCGATTTCTATATTGACCATCGGCTAGAATTCTTGAGTTAATCACGAATTAATAAATGATACGTACTGGTTGTTTAGCATTAGAACAATTAGACCATACATTTCTTGTGTTCTATATGGTAAACAAACTCGTTTCGAAAATGTTGAATCATAGCGCGCACCGGCATTGCCGCAGCATCGCCCAGGGCACAAATTGTTCTTCCCTGTATGTTATCAGCAATATTATCAAGTAAATCAAGGTCTTCAAGTCGACCTTTACCATGTTCAATGCGATTAACGATACGATAAAGCCACCCCGTACCTTCACGGCATGGTGTACATTGACCACAGGACTCTTCGTAATAAAAATATGACAATCGTTCCAGGGCCCTTACCATGCAGGTTGTGTCATCCATGATGATGACCGCACCTGAACCAAGCATAGATCCAGCTTTGGCAATGGAGTCATAATCCATATCCGTTTGCATCATAATATCGCCTGGTAACACGGGCATTGATGATCCACCCGGAATACATCCTTTCAATTTCCGACCTCCGCGCATCCCGCCTGCCAATTCCAATAACTCTGCGAAAGGCGTCCCAAGGGGTATTTCATAATTACCCGGTTTATTAACATGCCCTGATACGGAAAATATCTTAGTACCACCATTATTAGGTTTTCCAAGTTGCAGATATTTCTCTCCACCATTGCGGATTATCCATGGAACCGAAGAAAAGGTTTCAGTATTATTAATAGTAGTCGGCTTGCCATAAAGGCCATAATTTGCTGGGAAAGGCGGTTTAAAGCGTGGTTGCCCTTTCTTGCCTTCTATAGATTCTAGTAATGCCGTTTCTTCACCACAGATATAAGCGCCATACCCATGATGATTATATAGTTGGAAACTAAATGCTGATCCAAGAATATTATTCCCTAGATAACCGGCTGCTCGCGCTTCTTCAACAGCCTCTTCCATGCGCTCGTAAGTTTCCCATATCTCACCATGAATATAGTTATAGCCCGCTTTAACGCCCATTGCGTATGCGGCTATTATCATACCTTCGATCAACAAATGCGGGTTAAATTGCATGATATCGCGATCTTTAAATGTACCTGGCTCCCCTTCATCTGAATTGCAAACGATATATTTATCTCCTTCATATGCTTTAGGCATGAAGCTCCACTTCAATCCAGTGGGAAAACCAGCCCCTCCGCGGCCACGAAGTGCAGATTTCTTGACTTCTTCGATCACTTCTCCAGGAGTAATTTGTTTAGCCAGTATTTTTCTGAGCGCTGCATAGCCCTCACGTTCCTCATAGCCTCTGAGCCGCCAATTTTCCAGATCGGATGGATCAACTCCATTCATTAATGTTTGCGGGTACTGATTCATTCGCTCAGTTCCTCCAGCAATTTATCGATCATTTCATTGGACATGAAACTACACATGCGCTTGTTATTAACTAATAATACCGGTGCATCTCCACATGCCCCAAAGCACTCACCTTCCTTTAGTGTAAATTTACCATCAGGAGTTGTCTGGTTAAATTCAATATCTAATTTTTTCTTTAAATAAGCTGCACTATCATTACTACCCGATAAGGCACAAGGCAAATTGGTACATACCGTAATCTTGTATTTACCCACCGGCTCGAGGTTATACATATTATAAAAAGTGGCCACTTCATAAACTGCAATGGGAGGCATCCCTAAATATTCAGCCACAAAATTCATTGTTTCATCGGCCAACCAGCCCTTTTCATCTTGTGCAATTGCAAGCGCTGACATGACAGCAGATTGTTTTTGTTCAGCCGGATATTTAGCGATCTCTCGATCTATTCTTTTAAGGGATTCAGTGCTTAACATCGTTTATCTATCTATCTCACCAAATACTATATCTTGTGTGCCAATAATTGCTACCACATCTGAGATCATATGCCCTCTCGACATTTCATCCAAAGCTGCTAAATGTGCAAATCCAGGTGCACGTATTTTCAGTCGATATGGCTTATTAGCGCCGTTAGATACCAGATAAATGCCAAACTCACCTTTGGGATGCTCAACCGCTGCGTAGGTCTCACCCGGAGGCACATGAAAGCCCTCAGTAAATAATTTGAAATGATGAATCATCTCTTCCATATTTTGTTTCATATCAACACGTGAAGGTGGTGCAATTTTATGATTGTCAGTAATCACCGGTCCTGGATTGATACGCAGCCAATCGATACATTGCTTAATGATGCGATTGGATTGTCGAAATTCCTCCATACGTACCAAATATCGATCATAACAATCACCATTAACACCTACGGGTATATCAAAATCAATACGGTCGTAGACTTCATAAGGCTGTTTTCTTCTTAAATCCCATTCCACACCGGAACCACGTAGCATTGGACCGGTAAAACCTAACGCTTTAGCTCGTTCAGGAGAAACGATACCAATATCTACCAAGCGTTGCTTCCAGATTCTATTGTCAGTTAGCAATGTTTCATATTCGTCAACATACGTTGGAAAACGATTCGTAAAATCTTCAATAAAATCCAATAAGGAACCTTCTCGATTTGCGTTCCGCACACGAGTCTGCTTTTGATTATGAATTTTCGATGGCTGATACTGAGGCATCGTATCAGGTAAATCACGATATACACCACCTGGCCTATAATAGGCAGCGTGCAATCGAGCACCTGATACCGCTTCATAACAATCCATCAGATCTTCCCTTTCACGAAAAGCATACAGAAACATTGTCATAGCACCAACATCCAGCGCATGAGCACCAATCCACAACAAGTGATTAAGTATACGAGTAATTTCATCAAACATTACACGTATGTACTGTGCTCTTATTGGCACTTCAACTTGCAGCAGTTTTTCGATAGCCATCACGTAAGCATGCTCGTTCACCATCATCGAGACATAATCCAATCGATCCATATATGGAACCGATTGAATATACGTTTTATTTTCTGCTAATTTTTCAGTTGCCCGATGCAACAATCCAATATGGGGATCCGCACGCAGCACAACTTCTCCATCCAATTCCAGCACCAATCTCAACACGCCATGAGCTGCCGGGTGCTGGGGTCCAAAATTCATGGTGTAATTACGTATTTCAGCCATATGTTATTTCATAAAACTCTTATCTAAAAACACAATTCATGCAGTGAAATCATGCGAGCATCAGGATTCACAATCCCCGTAATTCTCTTCCCGTATCACCAGCGGTGTTATTTCTCTCGGTTCAATAGTGACAGGCTGGTAAATAACGCGCTTCTGCTCTGCATCATAGCGCATTTCAACATAACCTGTTATTGGAAAATCCTTACGGAATGGATTCCCAATAAAACCATAGTCTGTCAATATTCTGCGTAAATCCAGATGACCAGTAAAAACAATACCATAAAGATCAAACGCTTCACGCTCAAACCAGTTAGCAACAGGCCATATCTCAGTGACTGAATCCACTACCGGGAAATCATTATTTTCAGTCAAAACCCGAATGCGCAATCTATGATTCCGATCAACCGAAAGTAAATGATAAATCACTGCAAAACGTCTATTCTTAAAGTTATTTTTTTCTGATAGATTGTCGCCATACGTCAAATAATCAATTCCACACAAATCAATCAATGTATCAAAAGCAAGAATAGGATCGTCACGCAACATCGCACTCGCAGTAAATATGTCTTCCGCATGAACATTGATAGTTAATTCACCGTACCGAACTTGTATCTCAATCAGTCTGTCCCCGAGCGCTCCACGCAACGATTCAGCAAGATTTTCCAGATAAGTAGTATGCATAGGAATTATCGTGCAATAGTGTTGGTACGATTTATTTTATTTTGCAACTGAATAATGCCATACAGCAAAGCTTCTGCTGTGGGAGGGCAACCTGGTACATAAATATCAACCGGCACAATGCGATCACAACCACGCACTACAGAATATGAATAATGGTAATACCCTCCACCATTTGCACACGATCCCATCGAGATTACCCAACGCGGCTCAGCCATCTGATCATAAACCTTACGTAAAGCTGGTGCCATTTTGTTACATAAAGTACCCGCAACGATCATAACATCTGATTGACGCGGACTTGGCCGAAACACTATGCCAAACCGGTCAAGATCATAACGTGATGCTCCTGTCTCCATCATTTCAACTGCACAGCACGCCAGTCCAAAAGTCATTGGCCACATGGAACCAGTTCGCCCCCAGTTAATAATTGAGTCTAAACTGGTAGTAACAAAACCCTTTTCAAGAACTCCCTCTATACTCATAACACTAATCCCATTCTAATGCTCCTTTCATCCATTCGTAGATAAAACCAACCACCAGGATACTCAGGAATATCATCATAGCAATAAATCCAAACATTCCAATTTCATCAAGTACGATTGCCCACGGGAACAGGAAAGCAATTTCTAGATCAAATAAGATAAATAAAATTGCGACCAGATAATAACGCACATCAAACTTCATTCGAGCATCTTCAAAGGCTTCGAATCCACATTCGTATGGCGATAGCTTCTCACTATCTGGACGATTTGGTGCAAGTAGCCAACCACATAGCATGGGTACAACACCAACCAAGAATCCAACAATCAGAAAAAGCAAAATTGGAAAATAGTTTTCAAGCATATCTTATCTTTTATTTAAACGTGACAGATCTATAGATTATAGAAACAACAATTTTTAACTATGCGTTTACAAATAAATACTATCTTTGCGTGGTGCCGACGGCGAGACTCGAACTCGCACAGCTTTCGCCACCGCCCCCTCAAGACGGCGTGTCTACCAATTCCACCACGTCGGCGAAAAACTATGCATTTTTTGATCAAAAATTACCATATCATTTCTATTCAACAAGCTACTCAGGTATCCGATTAACTTTTGAACCGCCCTCAACTTCTGGTACATTACCATCTCGTTCTAAAGAAGATTCTTCTTCTGGCTTGACTTCAGATTCTTCGATTTGATCCATAATGCTCATGGCTTTTGTGCTTCCAGTTTGATTCACCGAGAGATAAGTTAAACTCATACTTGTAGCAAAAAAAAGCGCCGCAACAAAACTTGTCGCACGACTCAGGAATGTCGCTGAGCCACTTGCTCCAAATAAACTACCTGCTGAACCACTGCCAAACGCAGCTCCCATATCCGCACCCTTTCCATGCTGCAATAATACCAAAACTATTAGTACAATCGCCAACAAAACATGCGCTGCCCAGACCAAAATTTCCAACGTGTTACTCCAAAAAATTTATTGATGTAAAGCGCGACAAATCGCAACAAAATCAACTGCAACCAATGATGCACCACCTATCAAACCACCATCAATATCAGGCATGTCAAATAGTTCAGATGCATTACTTGCTTTGACACTCCCGCCATAAAGAATAGTTAAGCCATTGGCTATATTAGCATTTTGCTTTTCTATACCTTCCCTGATAAAAGAATGAGTATCTTGAGCTTGCTCAGGTGATGCTGTTCTACCCGTACCGATAGCCCATACAGGTTCATAAGCAATAATCGCGCTCACTAGAGATTCGACTCCTGTTAATTTAATAACCGCTGCTAACTGATCTTCAATTACTTGCTCTGTTGTGCCAGCTTCACGTTGCTCAAGTGTTTCACCCACACACAGAATAGGGGTTATACCAGCCCGTTGAGCTGCTTGATATTTTTTAGCAACGGTATGACTATCTTCACCAAATAATGCTCTTCTTTCCGAGTGCCCTACAATTACATAACGACATTCAAAGTCATTCAACATGGAAGCCGATATTTCTCCTGTATATGGCCCTTTTTCGTACTGACTTACATTTTGGGCACCCCAAGCTATATTCGTATTCTGTAATGTGTCTTGTACTGAGGGCAGATAAAGATAAGGCACGCAAACTAGAAACTCCACTCCCTGTAATCCATCTAAGCTTGTGACAATCGCATTGAGTAACTGTTTATTCTCTGACAAATTACCGTGCATTTTCCAGTTACCCGCTACCATCTTTCTGCGCATTTTACCTCTCGCCTAAACTTACTAAAATGGGCGATGCTACCCTTGATTCTTCATCAAGTCAATTCTATATCTTGCTCCCAAATCGCCTCTCTACAAAAGAAACCCGCGTGCAGGGTAAAACGTTATCGTTGACTCATATAAAAGTAACCGATAAAGACACCAGGTTATCCTATGGATGCAGCTACTCCAGAATGATTCCCCATTTTGAGCGAATTTACCTGCCGCCGCAACCAGATCTCGGGGCATCATGCACTATCAGCATTAGCATCAACACTGCCCCTTCTGCTCAAACCCATTCGGATAACGACAGTGAAAGGGATGGGTGGAACCAAACCTGCCGTGTTGCTTAAGAATCACACACTCATGCGAACGGATTTCTGGGATGTGTCTGTACCAGGCTTTATGGAAGCTGATACCGTTGCCCATTGCGGAAATTTGCGAGACCGTTACGACGATAGCCGTAACGGTCAAACCTTTTGGCATCCCCCGGCAAAGTTGGGGATTCGCCGCTATTAACCAGAAGCACTAATATAATGACAGTTATTAATTCCTACCTTTACTTCGGTCAACATCCACTGCTGTTACCAAGCTACTACGATTTCCCCAAGCATTCCGGATATACGACACCACCAGAGCCACTTCTTCATTACGCAAAATCTGCTGGAATGGCGGCATTCCATAGGGCCGAGGATTTCCTGCTGTCGTGGGTGGGTATCCGCCATTCAACACACTGCGAATGGGATTCAATGGCGAACTCATCATCACACTCCGATTATCTGCCAACGCCGGATAAATACCCGGAACACCTTTTCCATCAGAACCATGGCACGTTTGACAATGCTTCTCATAGAGTTGCCCACCAAAATCCAGATGCTTCTGCAAGCTACCTGACATCACCAAGAAACGGACGCCAGGCGTATTGCCACCTTCATTTTCTGTAAATGACTTTAGATAGATTGCCATGCCGTTAATATCTTCCTGCGACAAATATTGAAGGCTTTGCTTTATGACAGTCGCCATGGGACCTGAAGCCACAGCACGTTTTGTTATGCCAGTTGTCAGCAATTCAACAATTTCTTCGATTGCCCAATCACCACTACCCGCTTCCTGATACGAGGATAAGGAAGGCGCATACCAATTCATACCCATTATTTGCCCACCAGCCAGCGTATCATCTTGGCTCGCTCCCAGCATATTGCGGGTTGTATGGCAAGCATTACAATGACCTAATCCCTGCACTAAATAAGCACCGCGATTCCAAGCGTCACTTCTGGATTGATCCGGCTCATAAACGCCTTCTTTAAAATACAATATACGCCAGATGGCAAGCAGTGGTTTTAAATTATAGGGAAAGAAAATATCGTTTGGTGGGTTGGATTGTGAAATGGGCGGTATTGATTGAAGATAAGCAAAAATTGCATTAGCATCTTGCCGCGTTACCTTGGTGTATTCGGTATAGGGAAAAGCAGGATATAGGGACCTCCCATCACTCGACTTACCCTGATGTAGTGCTTGCCAAAAATCTTGTTGATTCCAAAGACCGATTCCCGTTTCTTTGTCTGAAGTAATATTGGGTGTAACGAAAATACCAAATGAAGTAGATAATCGGCGTCCGCCCGCAAACGGCTGACCACCCTTAGTCGTATGGCATCCCATGCAATTACCAACGCGGGCTAGATAGGCGCCATGCTGCACTTCGATAGAGCGATCGGGTTCCTCAGCGACAACGTCCGAAACCTGTGTTATCGAGAAAAATAATAGCGATACCATGCATGCCAATAACAAAACATCAAATTGATAATGACTTATATGATATTTTATAGCCAAGCGCCTCATTCTTTACTCCCGTTCGCCATGATGTTTTGGCTGCAACGATGCACTAATTCAGGTAAAAGCGTACTAAATGGTCTTGGCTCTCCTGAAGCAGACTGATTTGCTAACCATTTCGCAATCGCATTGACTTCAGCATCGGTCAACTGTTTAGCGATTTCAGACATACAATCCGGCACCTGACCTCGCATACTGCCTCCATTTCTCCATCCGCCTAGCTGTGCCGTAATATAAGCTCGGGGCAATCCCAGCAAACCCGGGATAGCAGGTTCTATACCCATCAAAACATCTCCATGACAGGCGCTGCATGCCGGAATATTCCTCCCTGGATAGCCCACATAAATAAGATGCTCTGCTAGTTCGATTTCCTCAGACTGCATAGGAATCTGTTCAGGCGCTGGATATGGCAACCGTAGAGAAGAAAAATATTGGGCTATTTCATATAGGTATTCATCTGACATATTTTCCAACAGAATAGCCATCGGCTGATAATAGCGCCGACCATCCCTGAAATTTCGTAATTGATTAACAAGATATCCCTGCGGTTTACCTGCTATGCGAGGATAATAAGCATCGCGTCCCACTTTATCTTCAGCGCCATGGCAAATGGTACAAGCCTTAACGCGTTCAGCCATCGTATCTGGTACTGCAATAGGTGTTCCACCATAAACAGATGTCACACAAGTCATACAGAAAGATGCCAGCAAAATAAAACGCAACATTTAGGATTTCCTTCCCATATAGGTAATCAAATTAATGGAGAATGATTAGCGCATCTCTGTCATTATTTTAATCAATATCTTGAAAAACTTTGCACTGATTCGGCCCGGTAATATCAGAGAGCTCAAAAATGTCATTGAACGACCTGTAATTCTTACGAAAGGCAAGCGACTCAGATTAGATCTGGCTATGCCTGGTAAAAATGCAACCAAGCAAACAATAGTCTTCGTCATTCGGTTAATTTATTTGATTATAGAAACTTACCGTGAATGATCGACACATCTACTTATCGGATACATCGTACCTACTTACTCGTTATGACTGCCTCTTTACTTCCTGCACCTTCCAGAATACGCATGACAAGATCGGATGTCGAAATACCGGATGTATACGTCAGTTCTTGAATCATTTCTGCCGGTAATGACTCGCACAGTTTGTGTTTTTCTAAGCGCTCCTGCTCAGACGCACACGCGAAGGTATAAATGTCGAAACCATGCTGTTGCATAAATTCTTTGGTGACACACGCCGGTGTATCCGTCATTACGGCATCTACATATTTGCAAGCAGCAATGACAGCAGCACGCTCCACTTGTTTCATGACAGGAAGTTTTCCTTTATTTCCCACAACACGTTCATCGGAAACCACGCACACCGTCAAATGCGTACCTAATGCGCGCGCTGCCTGTAAAAAATTCACGTGACCCTCGTGAAACAAATCGGCTACCATCCGTGTATACACGCGCCGTTGCGGTTGATTTCGCGGCCAAACGGGAATATCCCGGTTTAACCGCATCATGGCGCGTTCCATCCACTGACGGCTGCGCAATGCGAGCACATCGTCCGGATCCTTCAAAGCAATCTGATGCGCATAACACCAAGCTTTAGCCAAATCCCCCGATAACCAGCGCTGCACAAGCCGGTGATACGCATAACAGCGCACCAGTAAGGTAAAGTTTTCCAGATTGCGTGCGGATATCACGGTATCCCAGTTGGAATTTGGCGTGCGCCAATCGCCATAAAATGCCGTCAGGATTCTTTCCGGCTGTCGCGGAAACCAGACTTGACCATATTCTGAACTACGCTGTATCAAATCAAACTTGGGAAAAACGGACACCCGCTGATATTCATCCGGGTAACCGGGCAATGCGAAACCGCCCACGATCTGCTTCCCTCTCGCTTGCAAACCGCAGACATCCAGCGTAATCCCCAATTCCGGATGTACATAATCACGGTAATTGGCATAGTCAACCCGCATCGGAGATCGTGCCCACCCGGCTTGTTCCAGTGCGGCACAGCAAGCATCCCAGGATTCCATTCGCACAGCGATGTCGAGATCTTTGTCGAAATCCAGTAAACATCCGTTACGAACCAACCCCAGTAAAGTACCCGCAAAAGGAAATGCCGGAATATCCAGCTTGGCTAATTCCGCGCAAGTCGTCCACAGCAACGCCTCGGCCTTTCCGGAGGCAAATAAATTCTCAGCAGCTTGCGATATTTTCAACTGTTCTTTTTGCGGCGGAATTTTTCCGGATTTAGCCAGCGTCATCAGATGATTCAGCGCATCGGTAAAATGCGCATACGCGGATGATAAATCCAATAAAATAAAGCTCGCGGTTCCCAGGACATGCGCCCAATGCGCTTTGTGAAAATCACCTTGCACATACGCATAAATTTTTGCCGCATAAGCGGGAACATCTGCCGCCCGGCCTGTGCGCATCGCCAGTGAACACCATAATCGGGCCACATCCGGTGATAACGGATGTTCACTTTTTAGCGGATCCAAAATCCTATCGGCATCGTTGAACTTACCGACAGTGATCAGGCCCTTCGCTTTCAATAACAGTTCATCAAGCTTCATAGTCATTTTCAGCAGCCAATCATTTTATTCTTATGAACAGCTACTTAATCTTCTCTACTCCAATATCAATTGATAATAAGCATTGCATTTTAACTATTATTTAATATAATAGGAATCATTCTCATTATTATAATATTTTAATGAGATTGCATATAGCTGCATTTATTGAACAGACTCATTAAAATTAGGAGATAACATTATGGCAATAACTTCTTCACCTCGTCCGAATCTGGGATCAGGATCTATCAAGTTTATCGATGGGATTCCTTTTGAAGGACTTGGATCCGCCGGCTTTGATGACGATGATTTACTCATTATTGGCGATGATTTAGACAATTTTCTGACAGGTGGCCCAGGCCATGATGAAATTGAAGGCGGAAGCGGCAACGATGTTCTAGAAGGCGGTGCCGGCAATGGCATTTTGGAAGGTGGAGATGGAGATGACGATCTGGATGGGCAACAAGGAACCGAAAAACTGTTCGGTGGAGATGGTAGCGATATCCTGCGCGTCGGTGATGGTTATGACCGTTTAAATGGCGGCACCGGCAATGACACTTTTGGTTTTTATGGCGCAGGACATTTTGAGATTGCCGATTTTTCAATCGATGAAGATCGTTTGTTCTTTGATTCCGAGATTCTAGGAATCGATTCATTTTCTGAATTAGCGTCATATATTACCGGCGTTACCGATAATGGCGATAGCGGATTTACCGTTGAATTTGTCGGGGGCGCAGCAACTATTGAGCTTGTTGGCGTCAACCTCAATTCAATTACAATAGATATGATTGTATATACGCTCTAACAATCAGTAAAAGTCTCGCCACTTTAGTTGGTAGCGAGACTTTTTTTCTTGCCAGTCTAGAAATCTGTCCGACTTGGGTGATCGTAGGAAGCCATTATTCCACGGTATAAGTCGTCATCATGCCGGCACTGATATGGTCATTGACATGGCAGTGATACATCCAAACACCTTTTACATCAGGTTGCATATCCAATATTTTGGTAGCAACCGGCAATACTTCCGTCACATCCAGACGGATTGCCGTTATGCAGAAGCGTTGCACCATGCCAGTGCGGTGAATGAAGATCCACCTCAGTACCCATGCCCAGGATATACCAGCCGCACACGTTCCCCTTTGCGCATCGAATATCCTTGATTGTTGCTGTAGACCAATCCGTTGATACCATGCATCAAATTCCTTTCCTGAAAGTCTTCATCCTCCAGATCGCAGGAACCGCTGCATGCCGAAAGATTGGCTACCAGATGTAAACTGGCATTCTCATCAAATACGGTGAACAGTGATATAAATTCGCGATCGACATCTCGTGGCACGCCGCCCTGTTTCGCATATCCCTTTCTCGCAATTATAATCTGACCGATCAAACCGGCATTGTTATCGGCAGGTTCATCTACGTGACCATGATAAATCCAGACTATGGAAGATGGGTCATTTTTACCTGGCCCAGCCCGATCCGGAACTTCCCAGATATAGGTATGTTTCCCACCCGGCGCAACGACACCATCCGGCCTATGATTGTCACTTGCCGTATAGGGAATGAGCAGCACCTTCATGCGCCTTGGTATAAAGAACGCCATGCGGATGAATACTTGCCGGAAACCGCGTATTGTTTTTAAAGTGAACTACAATTCTGTCTCCGACAGCAGCCCGGATAATAGGCCCCAGAATGCCAAGGTGCTCTTCTTCAACACCTCGTTGCTTCACAGCACTGAAACCTTGCGTATATTCCCGGCACAAATTGATTTCAAATAGCGCCGCGGCCAATCCCTTGCTCTACAAATACACGCTGCTCTGCGGTAAATTCATTATTGCCTGTCATCGGATTGATAGGAAACGAAGGTGCGTAATCCCATTGAATCTCCTCAGCCGCTATCCAGTACACCCGGTCTACCGGTTTTGCCCAAACTGGATTGTTGACACACCCAATCAACACGAAGAGCACAGCTAGCCAGAAATTATTATTTTGCATCATTCCTATGATCCCTCCTGATTTAATATGATTTTTTCAGAATAATGATTTTTAAAAGAATGCTCTTGAATGTAATTGATATCACTCATCAAATACCTATGTGATTGCTACGAGCTGGCTACTAGTGAGGAAAACACAATGGTTAGCTAAATAGACCTGTTATGGACGTACACAGGCCAAAATATTTCTTGCGATGATACGCTTACAAATCACCACCATACCTTGCCGTAAAATTCTTACGGCAAGGTATTTTCATTGCTAGATTAGTTCATTCTCATAATCTGCAATAATCTCATTGATTATCGACCGAAAAGAAATTGCTCTATTAGAATCATTAGCTTGAATAGATTCCTTCAGATCTCTGATCGCATTTTCCAGCTTCACACGATGCAGCGCATCCAAACGTAGCTCGAGGTCAGACAAAATAATACCGGCATACAACGATAATCTTTCCGAAGCAAGCAAAGCATGGTTCCTATCGGAACTAAAATTAGCCTCAATCTGGTTCATGCTTCGTTTTAACTGACCGAGGATACCTTTACTGATTTCACTGACGACTGCATCGGCAACTACATTCGTCAGATCACCTGTAAATTGCGCATGAAGACGACTGCTACCTGAAGGATTATCTTGGGATATAAATGCATCGACCGTACGATAGAAATATTCGCCTTCGATTTGCTGTTCCTTGGCTTTATCGATATCTGAACTCCGATTGGTAATAATGCCCTCCACTTCTCGCAACACCCCAATCAGAAAACTCCTTACCAATGGAATGATGATATTCTCGCGTGCCAGCGATAAAGAAAAATGATCATCGGCATTTTCTTTGTTAAGCGCTCGTTTGCCTTGAGCGAATGCAGACAAGATTTGATAATCGAGATCCGGGTCCCTGCCAGTCGTAATGGATTTCTTATCCGCTGAAAGTATTTTGTCTTCTCGGTTTGCTGTTTTGGCGATAGCTGTATACACCGAATAGGCTCTATCCCATTCGAGAGCTAGTGCATCCGTCGACAAATCCACAAATTGTTCCGCCACCAGTGTCACGCGATTATAGACAACCAGGGCAAATACTCTTTGCAATGATTTATCGATTACTTGAAGTGCCTGAGCAAGTTGACTTCCACTTTTTGCTTGATCAATTGCATTCAAAACATCCTGATCTATCTTTGTCCCATAGATTTGATCGACGATTTTCGTAAGTTGCTGTAAATCCCCCATATATTTCGCAGCAATTGCGTCAACATCAATAGGATTCTTAGCTCTTAATTCACCAATTACCAGAAAATTTGCAGCGGCATTATCGATAATGGCAGTATGATGCACTATTTCATATTTGGCACGATTAAGTTGATTCTCGTACTTTGTCAATATTGCAGTAACTGCATCACGCGCTTGTGTGGATTTAGCTGCACTCAGCTCCTTGCTTGCAGTCAGCAGATTCTCCAGTTCTTGTTCCAGATTACTGCGTTCACCAGCTCCTAACCGTAACTCCAGATCCGGTAAAAAAACTCTAGCAAAGTACTTAGCACCCGCTGCTTCCGCCAACGCATGCTCACTATCCCCCGATGTTATCGCACTCGCTTGACCGTTCATTTCGGCTACCACACGAGAGATAAAGCCTTTACCTAACTCACTTACTATCTCATCAGCAACAACCTTTGAAAACTCGCCTGTCAATTGTGCTTTTATTTTTAAGCTACCTGCAGGATTCCCCCTTGCTACCAACGGTTCAATAATTCGATAAAAGATTTCACCTTCTTTTTGTGCAATGCGCGCTTCATCCGGGTCTGTAGTGCGATTATTTAGGATGCCAGAGACTTCACGTAACACTCCAATGTAATAGGCTCGAGCGAGAGACATCCTAATGCCATATCTGGCAACTTGAACGGTATTGAAATCTTCGTCAGGATTGCTTTTATTTAGCGCCGTTCTTACGTTAGAGAAAAAATCATTAATATCAACATCCAGACCTGGTTTACTGCCAGCCTCAAGCACCTGCCTATCTGCTGTCAATACTTGATTTTCCCTTGCGACGGTAGCAGAAATTGCTTGAAATGCTGCCACTGATTCATCCAACATTGCAATCAATGTGGGCGTTGTTGCGGTTTTAAACTCATCCCGAATAGCGGAAATACGGTTCCAAATAATTTGGTAAAAAACACGTTGTAAAGTCTTGTCGATCACTTGAGCTGCCAATAATGGCTCATGATCGTTTTTAATATCATCGATTGCAGCCAGAACATCGCTATCCAATGTCAAGGAATTGGTAGTATCGATCTCCTGCGTCAATGTTTGTAAAGCGCCCGCATGGGCAGTTGCTACTGCTTCACCGTTAATCGGGGATTCTTTACGCAGTGTTCCAATCGTCTTGAATGCAGCAACAGCTGCTTCAATAGCCGCAACATTGGATTCTGCGGCTGCATTGCTCATAGAAAATGTAATAAAACACAAACTCACAATCAACAACCTGCTTAGTGAATTTATGTATCTCTTAAATAAAAACATTATAAAAAAGCTCCTCTAAAATTAATTTTAATAAATTCCAACGCGAATCATAATGATAATTATTCCTAATTGCAATTAAAAAACTTCTTTAGTTTTTACTGCCTAAAAGTTGGCGATTAAAGTTGCTCTGACGGCAATTGGTGAACCAGGGGTAATATTAAAGTCGTTTTGTGCTGCAGCGAAATATTTCGTGTCAAATAAGTTCTCGATATTCAACTGACCGCGAAACCGTTTTGTAAATTGCGCAAACAGTGCTGCATCAACACGCGTAAAATCAGGCAAACTGACCCGGTTAGTCAATGAAGTAAACATATTATCCCGGTGAATCACACCAAATGCTGCGCCAATACTGGGCGTAATGTCATACCGACTCCACACAGAGAATGTGTGACGGGGCAGCTCCGCAACCGATGCGCCTTTTTTAGCAATGCCAAATATATCACCGGTAATTTCCCCAACCTGATAGGCATAACCACCCATCACACTCCAGTTTGAAGTCAACTGACCAGCCAGGCTAACTTCAACACCTTCGGTACGCTGTCCTTTGGTTAAAAAAGTTTGTCCTCCAACAACCGAGTTAATGACATTACTACGATCCAGTTGATACACAGAGGCGGTAAAAGCCAAATCAGGACGGACATCCCATTTGACACCGGTTTCCAGTGTCGTAAATTTTTCCGGCTTGAGTGTTTCAATAGTGACATTTAATGATGTCAGTTGATCACCTGCTCGTGGAACATAAGCTTGGCTATAACTTGCATAAAATGAGACAGGTTCAATCGGTTTATAAATCAAACCAAATCGTGGTGCAATTAAATCATCTCGCGTCTTTAAATGATCTCTCGGACCATTCTTTTGCTGGAAATTTACTTCGAACAAATCATAGCGCACGCCCACAATCGCCTGAAGCTGAGGAAGTATTTCAATTTGATCTTGAATATAAAGTGAAGTTACATTCACAATACTACGATTAAGAGCATCAACATCCCCGCCGGCATCTCTGTTTCTAAAAGTAATCGGTACATTGGTAATCGGATTAAACAAAGGAACAAATAAGTTAGTATTAGCAAGATTATTATTAAATAAGCCTGTTTCACGCCTGTTATGGGTATCCTGGCGGCCTATTTCAATCCCCGCCATCAGTGTGTGCGAAATAGGTCCGGTGTTTAAGGAGTAAAGCAAGTTCGTTTGATTAAATACATTCTCGCGTGTTGATGCATTGTTATATGCCCCCAGCGACACTTGTTCAGTCGAAACATTAAATCCACCATTGGCAAATACATTTTGATAGAACTTATCATAAGTTGCATAATTCGTCCGGTTCTGTAGCGTAATCCCAGAATCAAATTTATGCTCAATCAAAGAATTGAACGACAACACATTGATGTTCGCATTGCTACGATTAGGATCGCCAAAAAACTGTGATCGAGAAACATCCACAGGCCGTCCCATAAACGAGGTAATCCCTCGATCAGCAGTACGATCATCATGAAATCGTTCCATACTCGCAACTACTTTAGTCCGATGCGTTGGTTTAAGGGTTACTGTCGGGGAGATTCCAAGCCGCTCCGAACTTACGCCATCACGAAAACTACCAGCATCTTCGTATACCGCATTTAAACGAACTGCAGCCACATCATTAATCACGTACCCGACATCAGCCGTCATTCTTTTTTGATTAAAAGATCCGCCTTGAAAACTAAACTCTCGCACGGGATCCCAATTGGCTTGCTTGGTAACGCGATTAACGACACCACCTGAACCGCCACGACCAAAAATCATCCCATTAGCACCTTTGAGTACTTCAACACGCTCAATATTATAAAGATCGCGGTAGTATTCGACGTCATCACGGATACCATCAGTAAAAAAATCGCCGGTCGAACGGTTACCGCGAAACACAAGCGCATCGCGATTACCCTCGCCCTGCGAGACGCCAACACCAGGTACATAACGGACTGCATCGGCAATACTTCGGATTGATTGATCCTTAATCAGTTCATTGGTTATAACCGTAATAGATTGCGGCACATCGCGCAACAAAGTATTGGTTTTCGTTGCTGTAGTGGTACTAACGGCCGCATACCGGTTGGTATTGCTGGCAGTAATCTGTATTGAAGGTAATGTGGTCACGACAGGATCTGCTGAGGATGCTGGCACTTCCGTCAGTGTATAGCTATCATCCTGTTTCACCACTTGCAAACCAGACCCAGTAAGCAATTGATCCAAAGCCGATTTAATATCAAAATTACCGGCTAATCCAAACGTTACTTTTCCCTGTAATTTCACAGGATCAATAGCAAGTTTTATCCCCGCCTGTTGCGAGAACTGAATCAAGGCTTCGTGCAAGAAACCAGCAGGAATATTGTAGGTTCGTTGCGCCGGAGTAGTGCTATTTAATGATTCTGCTAAACTTGGTTTAGACAGAAAAACTACCGTCAGACTCAGACTGATTAATACTGCACAAAAATAAGTACTTCGAATAAAGCCACGGATAATCATAATGTTAGGGCGTAATTATTTTTGCAGTTTTTACCAAACCCTGGAACAGACAACTATTATTCCAACATGACGTATAAGGCGGCAATAGTCATCCGATGATGAGAATGGGTCTAATAAAAGCAGTTTGGAACTGGTTCGTCGACTTATTTCAGTGAGTCCTGTCCGCAATTAGCCAGGACATCCTTATCAAGACAAAGCTTTTGCTGAAATCGCGATAATCGGCAATCGTTAATTTAAGAAAGGGCCATCACTGTTACAGATTTTCTTCCTTAGGCCGCAGTTTCACACATACACGCTGATTGAGAAATAAAATCCGGTAGTTTGGACTTTTGCACCAGTGTCTGGTCCAGAACTTGTTTAGCATGACATGCGCAAATACCACATTGTTCGGCAACTCCCAAGGTAGCCTTCAAATCTCTCATTCGATCGGCACCCTGATAGATCGCTTCGCGTAATGCACTTTCTGTTATTCCCTTACAAACACATACATACATATTAAATACCTTGAGATCTGTATTCAAAAAATCAATGTTTATAAAATAAACATCAAAGAATATTACTAATGAGAATGATTCGTAATTATACCAGTATCTTTATAAAAAGCAATCCCACGCCCCTCTCCAGACAAAATTTGCAGTACCTGAAATACCGCCATTGCACCACCGCAAAACTAGGACAAAACCTGATAAAGATTAGGAATAGCTATTCCCAAGGCAGGATTGGATAAACTGGGAAATATGTAAGAGGATTGCAAAAAGCATGAAGATTTGGTTTTAGCGTGAGTAACTGATAAAAAACAGTAGCAGTAGCAGTAGCAGTACAAATTAAGAGTCTGGCAAACTTGAAATCAATCTCCTACACTTGATATCTCATATTGCCCTGTTAAGCCTCATAGAACAAAATTCTTTGCTGCGACATCTTTTCTTGAAAAAGACTTAAGATTAACTTTGATCGTTATTACTGCTCCGAAGGATCTGTAATAAAACCGATTCTTGCCATACCGGCCTTGGCTGCAATGCTCATCACCCGTGCGACATGCTCATAATGTGCCAGTTTGTCCGCACGAATATGTAATTCTGTTTTAGGCGCCTGAGTCACCTTCGCAGCAAAGCGCGGTGCCAATTGTTCCAATGTTACGGTCTCACCGTTCCAAAAAAGACTGCCATCCGCACGGATAGCCAACTCAACATGCTCTGGCTGAGTAATATTGGGAGCACTTTCAGCTTTCGGCAAATCAATTTTGACTGAATGCGTAAGGAGCGGCGCTGTAATAATAAAAATTATTAACAGAACCAACATAACATCTACCAGTGGCACCACGTTAATTTCCGCCATGGGCGCCTGACGGCCGCTATCCTGCATACTACCGAATGCCATCATTGCCCCCTTTCAACAACGGCATCCGTCATTTCTGTGACGGCCGCTGACGGTGTTTGCAGCAAAGAAACCGGCGCATCATTGTTATCACCCACAGTAATCAATATGAACAGATCATGCGCAAAAGCTTCCAGTCGCGCGAGCCAAATACGATTACGGCGCACAAAAGTGTTATAGGCAAGCACTGCCGGTATCGCCACCGCCAGCCCTAGTGCTGTCATGATCAATGCTTCACCGACAGGGCCAGCCACTTTATCCAATGTGCCCTGACCTGAAAGCCCAATTTGTATCAGCGCATGATAGATTCCCCACACCGTTCCAAACAAACCAATATAAGGCGCTGCAGAACCGGCAGTTGCGATCAGAGTCAGGCCATTCTCAACACGGGTAGCTTCCTGATCAATTCCGTTCCGCAATGTACGTGTTAGAAACTCACTGGTACCACCAGCTGCAGCCAATTTATGTGAACTGTGAATCTTGGAATCGGCCGCCGCATCAATACCCAGCTTGGCAAGCTCTGCAAATGCATTATTCGGTGCGGCATTCTTAAACTCAACATTCACCGCTTGCAGGGAATCGAAACTCCAGAAATGTTTTAAGAAAGCCTCAGCACGGCGTTTTGCAATAAGATTAGCAATACTTTTTGAGATGATCAAATACCAGCTCGCAACTGAAAGTGACAGTAGCAATACCAGCACACTGATACCAACGCCATCGATTTGGGCGAGAAAGTGAGAAAAGCCAAGTCCTTGTTCCATTGTTTAATTTCCTTGCAGTACAAAATTAAAGGGTTGTAAGGCGACAGCCCGAACCGGCTGGCCATTTCGCAGCGATGGATTACATTGCCAGCTTTTCACTGCGGTCAATGCAGCTGCATCAAGACGTTCATAACCACTGCTATTAATAATTTTTGCATCAGCAATATGCCCAGTCTCATCGAGTTCCACGCGCAATACCAACTTACCCTCTTCGCCCATACGCCGTGAAATGGCAGGATAATCAGGTGCGGTCAATTTAGGGCAAGAAACAGACAATTCCGATGACAACGTAACCGGTCCTGTTTGCATTTGTGTTGGCGGCGCCTCAACCACAGGCTTGGATTCTTTTGCTTGCTCCACTACTGGCTCTGGTAGAGATTCAATTTGTTTCTGCTCAGATGCCACAGGCGACTTTGTTATGAGGCGCTCTTGTATTGGCTTAACCACGGGTTTTTTTGCCGGTTGAAGTTTAGCGGGTGCAGGTTCTGGCAAGGCTTTAGGTACAACATTAGGCGGTGATGATGCAATCAATTCGGCAAATAATGTAACCACTTGTTCAGGCGGTGGAATTAAACGCTGATTCCATAGAAAATAAAATAACGCAGCATGCACTATGAGTACAAACAAGAATCCGGGTAATGAGATCAAACGTTGCTGTGACCCTAAGTACTCAATATTTTTCCGAGATAATGATTGCATTACAGAATAACAAATCCAGACAAACTGCTTACTTACTTGATCTAAAATAGGTTGGATGCCAGTGATTTTGCTTTTTTGTTTATGAACGCTAAATTACAGCCCGCCATATGTTGTTATAATATACGTATAAATTCAGGTTATGCTTATCAACTTAATATAATAACGCAAACGATAATAATTATCAATCACTGAAGCTGATACTGAATTATTTTTAGCATAAAATATTCCGTTAATTCCTCAGCGATTTCTATTTGGCTATCAAGTCCACAACGTCATCACTTTTATCGATTCAAGTCAATTATGGCCAATTCAACACCCGGTTTCTGGCGGCGAATAATCTGCATGATTTATGAGTTTCTTCTTTTATTAGCCGTTTTATTTCTTGCCAGTTTTATTTTCCACCTAATTTTCAGCGATCCACAAGCCACATACTTTAGGCCATTGTTTCAGTTCTATCTGCTCGTTATTATGGGATACTACTTTTCTTGGTACTGGACACATGGCGGGCAAACGCTGGCTATGCAAACCTGGAAGATGCGCCTTGTCGCCGCAGATGGCAGCAGCTTAACGAAAAAACAGGCTCTCACACGATATCTATTTGCATTGATAAGTATTTTCTTTTTTGGTGTTGGAATTATCTGGGCGCTATTTGATCGTGATCATCAATTTCTTCATGATCGGCTAGCAGGGACCCGCATCATTAAAAAAGAAAATTAGAATTAGCGAAAATTTCACACTGTCAGTAGTTGCCATTAAATCTCATCTGCCCACCTAATTAATGCATAGAATTTCAAACTTTGCTTTTAAGAAACAATGTATAATGAACAAATGTTTATAGTATTATCAACATACTAATTTACATATAAAGATTAGGTTCCGTAATCCGTAGAATATAAACACAGACCACACTTTCATACAGACCTTTACTCAAATAGATGCGTAGCCAAATTCTCTCAGCAACCGCCAATCTGAAGCTCTTATTCAGAGAGTGTGCAATTCAGGGTAATAGTTTAATTATCTTAATTGCAACGCTCTCTATTTTGATAATTGATTTACACCTACCATTGGGTGTCGCAGCCGGCGTACCCTATGCATTAGTCATATTTGCCAGCCTGTGGGTGTGTGGGATTCAATTTACCTACTTCATTGCTGCATTGGGAATTGCATTCACAATAATCGGCTTCTATTTATCGCCTGGCATTGCAGTACCGATGAATATTGTTCTGTTTAATCGGGGAATTACTTTATTATTGATCATCTGCGCCGCAATCATGGTCATCAAGATCAAAAAGGCGAATATCGACATATCCACCTTGATGACTCAGTTACTGATTGACCCGATCACCGGATATAAGAATAGACAAGCGTTTGAGTCTGAATTAGACACTGAGATACTACGCTGCAAACGCTATCATCGAAATCTATCGGTCGCTATTATTGATATTGATCTTCTAAAACTATTTAGTGATAACTATGATTTTAGAAATAAGAATGACTCCATAAGAAGAATCTCCCAAGAGATTAAAACCGATATCCGGACATCCGATATTTTCTACCGTATAGACATTAATGTATTCGCTGTTTTATTTCCTGAAACAGGATTAATCGAAGCGAAAGAAGTATGTGAAGCCATTCGCAAAAAAATTTCTGCCAAGATAGATAAAAACACAGAAAACAAAATCACAATAAGTATCGGTATCGCTACGCTGAATGAAGCTGATAAAAGAATAAATTTATGTAAACGTGCAGAAGATGCATTATTTAATTCAAAACGTAACGGAGGGAATTTTGTTTCAACCTTGCCTGAAGTTGCCAATAAAGACAAACCCCACGTAGCTGCTATCTTATCGCGATCAAGAACTAATTGATTAAATTTTGAGATTTTTCTCAAACAATTCCACTTTCAGGGTTGAAACCAAGACAGACGCTATCTTGATCAACTCTACTCAGATACCTCAAATTTCAACAATAAAATGCATTTACCATTGCATTATAGTCCGTTGAGAATCGTATTCGAGGCAGCCGACGCAAGGAAAAGGCTGGCGAGAAAGCGCAGTTTATATGTGATAAATGAGAACTTTTAGCCTATTTTTAATACCGTAGCGGCAACACAGATAGTTTTTCAACGACCTATTAGAGAAATTACTTCAGATTCTCTTATATAATTTAGTGTATCAGACAGACAAAACCTTTCGTTTCTGAGATACCCATGAGTTTACTAAATAAACCAATGGCCAAGAAAAGCGGTCATTCCTTCTCACCCAGAGTAGCCCGATTATTGCGTGAATCCGGTTGGTTGATCCTAGTGGGTGCCGCACTCTATCTCATATTGATTTTTTTTAGTTATGATCGCGGTGATGCAGGTTGGTCACATAGCGGCGATTCCAATCAAATTCAGAATGCGGGCGGACATGTTGGCGCCTGGCTGGCTGATTTTCTGCTATACCTGTTTGGCGCATCCGCATGGTGGTGGGTCGCCTTCTTTCTCTCAGCCGTTAGCTGGAGCTATCATCGCATTGATGCCGCCGGAATTTTTGACCGGCACTCCGTATTACTTTCGGCAGGAGGTTTTTTACTGCTGCTATCAGCCAGTAGTGGATTGGAGTCGCTCAGGTTTTACACCATCAGTGTTTCGCTACCGCTGGTGCCGGGTGGTATGCTGGGCAGTACAACCAGCCATCATCTCTCACAGATACTTGGTTTTACTGGTGCAACACTGACATTATTAATACTCATCGCCATTGGTTTCAGTCAATTTACCGGCCTATCCTGGGTACGTTTTGTAGAAAAAATCGGTGAAAGCATTGAGAATCTCTTATTACTGACAAAAGAACTATGGGAAACAAGAAAAGACAAATTTGCAGGCATCATTGCATCACACGTCCGTGAAAAAGTCGTCGAGAATGAAAAGAAACGCATAGAAAACGCGCCAATCCTGCATATTGAGCCGCCTACTACGAATATTATTAAATCGCAACGTATTGTCAAAGAAAGACAACCCTCTCTATTTTCCGACTTACCCGATTCGCCTTTACCCCCCCTGCATCTTCTGGATGAGCCGGAAAAAGACTTTGAAGTGCTCTCCAAGGAAACCATCGAATTCACATCGCGTTTGATCGAACGAAAACTCAAGGAATTTGGCGTGGATGTCAAAGTAGTCGCCGCTTTCCCTGGACCAGTTATTACACGCTATGAGATTGAACCGGCGGTCGGCGTCAAAGGCAATCAGGTTATTAATCTGATTAAAGATCTGGCGCGCGCATTATCCGTGGCCAGTATCCGGGTGGTCGAAACCATTCCGGGAAAAACCAGTATGGGACTCGAAATCCCCAATCCTAAGCGGCAAATTGTGCGATTGCAGGAAATTCTCAGTTCACAAGTATATGCCGATTCCGTTTCACCATTGACCATTGCGTTAGGTAAAGACATCAGCGGCCGCCCGGTCGTATCGGATCTGGCAAAAATGCCTCATGCGCTGGTAGCCGGAACAACCGGTTCAGGAAAATCCGTCGCGATTAATGCAGTCATTCTAAGCCTGGTCTACAAAACCACTCCAGATCAAACCCGCCTGATCCTGATTGACCCGAAAATGCTGGAATTATCGGTGTATGAAGGCATTCCGCACCTGCTAACGCCCGTTGTAACCGACATGCGCGAAGCCGCCAGTGCGCTACGCTGGTGTGTCAACGAAATGGAACGGCGTTACAAGCTGATGTCAGCGCTGGGCGTACGCAATCTCAGCGGCTACAACCAAAAAATTCGTGACGCGGTTAAAAACGAAGATCCTGTGATTAATCCGCTGGCGCCTCCCGAAGAAGCACCGGAATACTTAGAAGAATTACCGCTCATTGTCGTGGTGATTGACGAATTGGCCGATTTGATGATGGTCGCAGGTAAAAAAGTTGAGCATTTGATTGCCCGCCTGGCACAAAAAGCACGAGCATCCGGCATACATCTTTTATTGGCAACGCAACGCCCTTCAGTCGATGTAATTACCGGCCTGATTAAAGCCAATATTCCGACCCGGATTGCGTTTCAAGTATCCAGCAAGATTGACTCACGTACTATCCTCGATCAAATGGGCGCCGAGGCCCTACTGGGCCAAGGAGACATGTTGTATTTACCGCCGGGTAGCGGCTACCCGCAGCGCATTCACGGTGCTTTTGTTGCCGATCACGAAGTACATAGAGTAGTTGAGTATCTGAAAGAACATGGCGAACCGAACTACATCGAAAATATTTTAAAGATTGATGACGAAGAAAGCGATGCCGGTAACTCGCTTGATATTAAAAAGCCGGCAGAAGGCGAAGCAGACCCGCTCTACGACGAGGCCGTGGCTATTGTCGTCAAAACCCGCCGCGCTTCGATTTCTTTGGTGCAAAGGAATTTGCGTATCGGCTATAATCGCGCAGCACGGCTCATCGAAGAAATGGAGCGAACCGGTTTGGTTTCGTCCATGCAAAGCAACGGCAACCGGGAAGTATTGGCTCCGGCACGCGGCGAATGATCCAATTCTCGGCTACCATGCTTAGTACCCCCCGACAACATCACAACAGGAACATTATGCATCGTTCAAGCTGTGCCATTTTTTTCTTGTTATTCGGCAGCCTGATGCCGCTATGCGTTGAAGCGGCCGCCATCGACAGTCTAAAAAGCTTCATCCAGGAAACCCGTACGGTACGCGCAAATTTTTCACAAACGCTGTATGACAAGAATGCCCGGACCATACAGGAATCAAACGGTACCATGCAATTTGAACGCCCGGAGAAATTCCGCTGGACGTATGATAAACCTTATGAGCAACTCATCGTAGGTGACGGCACTCAGGTTTGGTTTTATGATCGCGACCTCAATCAGGTTACCGTGCGGCAATTCAATATCGCTATCGGTAGCAGCCCCGCCGCGTTACTTGCCGGTAGCAGTGCCATCGAAGATAATTTCGAGCTGATTGAACTCGGCCTGCAAAATCAGATTGAATGGCTTGAGGCCATTCCCAAAAGCAAAGAAAGCGCTTTTGAGTTTATCCAAATGGGATTTTCACCGGAAGGCGCACTTAAGATTATGGCGTTACGCGATAGTTTTGGCCAAACCACATTACTGGTATTCTCAGATCTGGACAAGAATCCCAATTTACCGGCTGATTTATTTAAATTCATACCTCCTGACAATGCAGATGTCATCAGCGAGTGATACCGACCTGTTTTCACCCAACAAACCCAAAGCACCCCTCGCCGAACAGTTACGCCCCAAGCATCTGAACGATGTCATCGGGCAAAGCCACTTGCTCAGTACCGGGAAGCCGTTGCGCCTGGCTTTTGAATCGGGAAAACCGCATTCGATGATTTTATGGGGTCCGCCGGGAACAGGGAAAACCACCCTGGCACGCATCATGTCAACCGAGTTCAACAGCGAATTCATTGCTTTGTCTGCCGTTTTATCAGGCATAAAAGATATCCGCAATGCGATTGAACAAGCCCAATTATTATTACAACAAAGCGGGCGGCATACCATTCTTTTCGTCGACGAAGTACACCGTTTTAACAAATCACAACAAGATGCTTTCTTGCCGTACGTTGAACAGGGCCTGATCACTTTTATCGGTGCCACAACCGAGAACCCCTCGTTTGAAGTGAATAACGCGCTACTATCGCGCGCCCAGGTTTATGTTCTCACTGCCTTATCCGAAGAAGAATTGTCTCAGCTATTTGAACGCGCACAAAAACTGGCACTCGGTAATCTGCAATTCTCAGACGAAGCACGACATCTCTTGATCGAATTCTCCGATGGCGATGCGCGACGCTTGCTGAATCTGCTCGAACAAATCAGCACGGTGGCTGAAACTGAAACCAGTTCAGAAATCAGCAAAGATATTGTCCTCAATGCACTGTCACGCAATACGCGCAACTTTGACAACGGCGGTGATGCGTTTTACGACCAGATATCCGCCCTACACAAATCCATTCGCGGATCCTCACCCGACGCCGCACTCTACTGGCTGTGCCGCATGCTGGATGGCGGAACCGATGCCTTGTATATCGGGCGGCGTTTGGTTCGCATGGCGAGCGAAGACATCGGTCTGGCAGATCCCCGCGCCTTGCGCCTGGCGTTAGATGCCTGTGAGACTTATGAGCGGCTGGGCAGCCCGGAAGGCGAGTTGGCATTGGCGCAAGTGGCCTTGTATCTTGCTTGCGCACCCAAAAGTAACGCGGCCTACCTGGCTTACAATAAAGCACGCGCCTTCATTGCCCATGACAAATCACGCCGTGTACCCATCCATCTGCGCAATGCGCCAACCCAATTGATGAAGGACATCGGTCATGGCAACGCATACCGCTATGCGCATGATTGCCCGGAAGCGTATGCGGCGGGAGAAAATTACTTCCCGGATGAAATGCCGGAAGTCAGTTTTTATCAACCAACGGCTTACGGATTGGAGCAAAAAATACAGGAAAAACTGACTTATTTGCGCAGTCTGGATAAGCAAGCTAAGCATAAAATATAAAGGGCATCTCTAGAAATCCAAATTTCGTCACAACACTTTGTTGCTCGCAAAAAAATGTTTCCTTACATAGTATGCATATGCTGCGTAACCATTTTTTTCTCGTGCCTCGTGTTGTTTAGAACTTTGAATTTTTAGAGGTGCCCTAAAAATTATTTCAATCTACACCGGCTATTTTGGAGTTTTTGTATGTTAGAGATTCAACAACTACGGACTGATCTGGATACTGTCACCCGGCAGCTTGCCAAAAGAGGTTATGCCTTTCCGACCGAAGCGTTTAATGCCTTAGAGGCGGAACGTAAAACCATTCAGACCCAGACTCAGGAGCTGCAAGCACAGCGCAATGCGGCATCAAAGAAAATCGGCAATGCCAAAAGTAAAGGGGAAGATGTTTCGGCTATCATGGCCGAAGTGGCGCATCTGGGCGACGCACTGAAGCAAGCCGAAACGCAACTGGAGCAGATTCAGAACAGCTTGCAGAAAATATTGCTCGAAGTTCCTAACCTGCCTCACGACAGCGTCCCGGAAGGAAAAAATGAAGAACACAACCTACAGATTCGCCGCTGGGGCGAGCCGCGGCAATTTGATTTTGCCATCAAAGATCATGTCAGTATCGGTGAAGGGCTAGGGTTGTTGGATTTTGAAACGGCGGCGAAACTCAGTGGCGCACGATTCAGCCTGATGAAAGGCGGACTTGCCCGCTTACACCGCGCACTCGCTCAATTCATGCTGGATACCCATACGCAGGAACACGGCTACATGGAAGTGTATGTACCCTATTTGGTTAATCGGGAAAGTTTGCGCGGCACAGGACAATTGCCTAAATTTGAAGAAGACCTGTTTGCCGTCAATACAGGTAGCGCAGAAAATAACACCGCGAACAACTCGCCCGCATTTCATCTCATCCCAACTGCAGAAGTACCCATTACCAATATGGTGCGCGATGAAATCGTACCACTGCAATCCTTGCCGCTAAAATATGTTGCCCATACGCCGTGTTTTCGTTCCGAAGCAGGGAGCTATGGCAGAGATACGCGCGGCCTAATCCGCCAGCACCAATTTGACAAGGTCGAACTGGTGCATATTGCCCATCCCGATCAATCTTACGCCGCACTGGAACAACTGGTCGGTCATGCGGAAAAGATTTTACAGAAACTGGCGCTCCCTTATCGCGTCATGGCACTGTGCACCGGCGACATGGGCTTTTCGGCAGCAAAAACATACGATATTGAAGTCTGGCTACCGGCACAAAATACTTACCGGGAAATTTCCTCATGCAGCAACTGTGAAGCATTCCAGGCACGGCGTATGCAGGCACGCTTTCGTAATGAAAGTGGAAAACCCGTACTGCTGCATACATTGAACGGTTCCGGACTGGCCGTGGGACGTACTCTGGTGGCGGTACTGGAAAACTATCAGAATGCAGATGGCAGTGTCTCCATCCCGGAAGTTTTACGTCCTTATATGAATGGCCTTGACCAACTCGGGAGTATCGGAGGAAAATGAAACATGAAGTATCTTTTAATATTTTATAGGGCTCATCATCATGCACAATAAAAATACCAGCAAGCCAAATAACCATGAAATGGAAGCGCTAGAAGCGGAAGTTCGTGAGGCGGTAGCCAATGGTTCGCATATTCAAGATACCGTACACCGCTTAACGCTGAAGGCCATGAATGCGCAACGTATTGACTTGGAATCCTTACAGCGGATTATCACTGCCGTCATGCAAGGCGCGCACGACGGTGCTTCGCAACAATTGCAGCAGGCAACCAATCAGGCGCATGCTGCAAAAACACAAATCACTGAAGCAGTCTCTGGATTGGATTCAGCGCTGGCAAAATTTGCCGAAGCTTCCAAGCTCGCCATTGAAGAAGCGGCAGGACAGGCAAAAAAATTCTCTGATACAGAATTGGCACGCACTCGTTCTGACCTGGAAAGCCTGGAAAGCCTGTTCCTGGATACGCTGCATCACACCGCCACAGCCGCACAAGGGTTGATTGCCGATGTTCTGCTCGATTTGAGCCACCATGCCAAAAATACTGGCACTAATGTGGGATCGCAGTTGAAAGAAACATTGGCCACTTTTGCGCAGCAGATCGCTTCGGTGGGACATTCTCAAATGGAAGCAGGCACCAGTTTGGCACAAAAGACCGCTGATTTTGTTAACAAATCTGCGAGCGGTGTGCTGTCTGGAATCAAGGATCAATCCAAAACCGGCAAACACTAAACCAGCCGGTTTAACCGTGATCTTCGCCGCCCAACGCATCGATGACGTCGGTGATGAGCTGGCTCAATTCACCCGTCATAATGGCAAAGTCACTGGCAAATAACTCTTCATCCGATTCGGTGGATTCTTTCAGGATATCCAAAGGTGTAATCCGCCGAAGTTGAAGATTATCCTGCAAAACAAATGAAACTTTGCTGTTCCAGGTCATCGCCAGTTTGATCACTCGTTTTCCTGCCCGGATATGCCGCGTTGTTTCTTCGGCTTCCAAAACATGGCGGGTATATTTGACCGTTGCTTTCTCATCACTCATGCCTTGCAGTTCACAATCACGATCAATCGTAAAGGTGGATGGCAGGTCATCGCCAGACAGCCACCGCGTCATTGCGGAAGCAGGCGAGATTGCGTATCCAGTGGTTCCAAAGCCAGGTCATTCACCGATTTCAGCAGTACCTCAACGAATTCATCCGCTTTATTAGGACTCGCCGTATCGATAACCAGCCGGTTATTGAGGCCATCAATCCAGGCATAGGTCTTATGGCGTTGTGTAAAGGCGCGCGGCAATAATTCAATGATCGTTGCTTCCTTAATGTCTCTGACCTGTTTCTTGCCCGGTTTGTAGCCTTGCATTTGTTCAATTTGCGCAAGCCGGGATTTGGCATGTTGATTGATCACCCCAGCCGGCAATAATTTCTTTTCGACCCCCAGCGCAACCAGCCACTGCTGGCCATAAGCATGCACAAAACTCTCTTTTTCCTCGCGCGGCACGACCCAGCCACGGCTTTGCATCTCCATTTGCATGCAGGGTTGCAAGGCACGCTGCGAAAGTGCCTCTTCGAGACTATTCAGTGTTATATTTCCGCTGCTGATACGATATGCTTGTAAGTTTCTGAACCACATAATTTTACTCAATTAACTGATTGTTTTTTAGCAAAAATCATTGCATGAAAAAAGTTTACTCTGCCAACAATTTGATGGAAGCACAGATAGTACTTGATCTGCTCGAACACGCCTATATTCCGGCGCAATTATTTAATCAATATGCGCAAAGCGGCATGGGGGAAATACCCTTCACGCATGCCTACCCGGAAGTTTGGGTCATGCGTGACGAAGACTATGAGCGCGGTAAATTGATAGTGCAAACGTATGAAAAAACACCGGCACCAACCGGCACCATCCATTGTCCTGCATGCAGTGAAGAAAATCCAACCAATTTTCAGTTATGCTGGAAATGCGGTTCCGGTTTGGAAATTGTTCTACACCCAACCAACGTACCTGAGTAGTGGTTAAAATCCCATTGCGCTGGATAGCAACGCAAGCGCTTACTTTCATTCTAATTATAAAAAAATAACCATCCATGCTGCCATCGATCGAACACCGCCTCGCCAAAGAACTGGCTGTAAAACTGACCCAAATTCTATCCACCGTTAAGTTATTGGACGAAGGCGCCACCGTGCCTTTTATCGCCCGCTACCGCAAAGAAGCCACCGGTGGATTAGATGACGTGCAACTGCGTCTACTGGAAGAACGCTTGCACAGTTTGCGCGAACTGGAAAAGAGACGGCTTGCAATCATTTCGGCGATCGAAAAGCAGAACAAAATGACCCCGGAACTGCTCGATGCCATCACGCATACCGAGGACAAGGCGCATCTGGAAGATTTGTATCTGCCGTATCGCAAAAAACGCCGCACCAAGGCACAAATGGCCCATGAAGCCGGTTTGCAGGCGTTGGCGGATTCGCTGTTGAATAATCCAAGGCTCAATCCGGAAACCGAAGCGGCCAAATATCTTAAAGTGCCTTTCACCACCGAGGAAGGCGACAATCCCGGCGTTGCGGATGCTGCTGCCGCGTTGGAAGGCGCGCAGCATATCCTGATGGAACGTTTCGCCGAACAGGCGCCGTTACTCCAGACGCTGCGTGAATACTTGCGCACGCATGGCATCCTGACGGCCAAAGCCGTTAAGGACAAAAAAGACAGCGACACCAAATTCACCGATTACCATGAGTATGCGGAGGCGATCAGCAAAATCCCGTCGCATCGCGCGCTGGCATTGCTGCGCGGTGAGCGTGAAGCGGTTTTGAAGTTAAAGTTGCACCTGGATTCCGAAATCGAAGAAAAGACGCGCACGACCGCGCTCAACCCGTGCGAGCTGTTGATCGCCCGGCAATTCAGCATCCACGATCAAAAACGCCCGGCCGATGCCTGGTTGATCGATACGGTTCGCGCAAGCTGGCGCACGAAAATCTTTGCGCATCTGGAAACCGAATTCATGAGCAGCCTGCAGGAACGCGCCGAAACGGAAGCGATTCAGGTTTTCGCGCAAAACCTCAAAGCCCTGTTGCTCGCCCCGCCCGCCGGTCCGCGCGTCACCATCGGCCTCGATCCAGGGTTACGCACCGGCGTGAAAGTCGCTGTCGTGGATGCCACCGGAAAAGTATTGGCCACCACCACCATTTATCCGCACCCGCCGAAAAATGACTGGGACTCTGCGCTGCAGACGTTAAAGCAACTGGCTGAGCAGCATCAGGCAACGCTGATTGCGATTGGTAACGGTACCGCATCCCGGGAAACCGACCATCTGGCCAAGGATCTGATTAAAAAATACCCGCAACTTAAACTCACTTCGATCATGGTATCCGAAGCCGGTGCTTCGGTGTATTCCGCTTCCGAACTCGCTTCCGAAGAATTACCCGACATGGATGTGTCACTGCGCGGCGCCGTCTCGATTGCACGCCGGTTGCAAGATCCGTTGGCCGAACTGGTCAAAATTGACCCTAAATCGATTGGCGTCGGCCAATATCAGCATGACGTCGATCAGAACAAATTGGCGCGCTCACTCGATTCCGTGGTGGAAGACAGCGTCAACGCCATCGGCGTCGACGTGAATACCGCTTCTCCGGCTTTGCTGCGCTATGTCGCCGGCCTCAGCAGCAAAATCGCACACAATATTGTCACGCAACGCAACACCCAAGGCAGGTTCGTTAAGCGTACAGACTTGCTGAAAGTCCCCAGCTTGGGTGAGAAAACATTCGAACAAGCCGCCGGATTCTTGCGCATCGCAAACGGCACGAACCCGCTCGATGCCTCCGCCGTGCACCCGGAATCGTACCCGCTGGTCGAGCAGATCCTCAGTGACGTCAGCCTGGATGTCAGGGGATTGATCGGCAATCAACCCGTTCTGAAATCCATCCGCCCGGAAAAATACGCCAATGCGCAATTCGGTCTGCTGACCGTCAAAGACATCCTGCACGAACTCGAAAAACCCGGCAGAGATCCCCGTTCCACCTTTAAAACCGCCACGTTCAAAGAAGGTATCGAAACGATGAAGGATTTACACCCCGGCATGGTGCTCGAAGGCGTGGTCACCAACGTCGCCGCCTTCGGCGCATTTGTCGACATCGGCGTGCACCAGGATGGCTTGGTGCATATTTCCGCGTTGGCGGACAAGTTTGTCAAGGATCCGCATACGGTTGTTAAGGTGGGGCAAGTGGTTACCGTCAAAGTGTTGGAGGTCGATGAGAAGCGCAAGCGGATTGCGTTAACAATGCGGTTAAGCGATGGCGCAACAGTGACCAAACACTAACCTCGACTTCCCTGCAATTCAGTTCCTAAGGAGACTCTGAATAACTGTCATTCCGAGCGTAGCGAGAAATCTATGATATTGATTATCAAAGATTCCCTAACAAAAACCATCAGTTGTTATCATCCGGTTCCGGCGCAGATTCAAACAACCAAGCAAGCTGCGCCGGAACCTGAATGTGCTCATCGCGTATGCGCCGCTTGATATGTTGCAACTGAGCCCTTATCTCCATTAATTGCTTGGCTTCATCGGCTGTCGGTTCTGCGCTCTCAGCCAGATCAACTGACAGATTATTCAGGCTACTCGCCAGATCCGGGGCGTACGCGGCAAAGTTGTCCTGCGCCAGTTGCTCATAGGTCTGCACCGCACTTTGATCGGTTGCGATGGCCAGCGGTAACAGTGTGCGTTCCAGAACGGGTCGGCTTAAGGCGGCATTGACGGTGGCACTGCGCTCGGAATCCTGAACAACCCATTCGATCAGTGCTGGCAGCGGCCACAGCCGTTGCAGGATCAATTGCGCGTCGTGGATCAACCGCCCCAGGATGGAACTGGCCTCCCCCCTATCCGGCGCAGTTTCCAGTGCGCAGTATTGCCATGCTCCGGCTTGATCGCCGGCTACTTCGGTCAATGCATAGTGCAGCAGGTCGGCGGCGAGCAAATCGGGCTGCAGTGCAGCAATTCCGTCTTGAGACCACAAGCTGGTTTGCTTGAGCTGATTCAGCACCGGCAAACGAATATCGAGCGGCAGCGTTTCACTGGCCTGGATTAACTGGCGCAATGCCGCACTGTCCAGTTTTCCAAACATTCCTGCCAGCGCGCGCAGCATCACCAGGCTGTAGGAATCGAGTGACAATTGCTTGGCTTCCTTGACCAAGCGGTTGATTTCGTATTGTTGGATCAACGCACGCAGGATCGCTGGTGCCTGCCATTCACTGGCATACGGTTGCAGCATCCGGTACAGGGTCAAGGCGAGCACAAACAGCGGACGCCGGTGTGCCACGTTGTGTTGCTGCCAGTGTTGAAAATCGGATTCCGTCAGCGGCAGAGGCGGCACGGCAAGCTGCTGCCGCCGATGCAGTTGTTGCCAAGCGGCTTGAAATAATTCCCAAGCGTTAGAGTCACCGGCTGTCAACCCCGTTAATTCAAAACCGGGCGCCATAATCGTTTGCGCGGTCTGCGTCAGTTGTTTCAGAAAATCCCCGTTACGCCCCAGCAATAACACGCGCAGCTTGCATGACAACGATTGCCGAGCGAGCGCGTCCAATAATGCGCTGACTTTTTCCGGGCGTTGCTCCGGGTAATCGATGACCAATAATGTTTCCGCGCTGGCGGTATACCAGCACCCCGCCAACCCCTGCGCTTCACCCGCCTGCCAGCCTTTTTGTTCGCGCAATTGCCGGGCGAATTCGAACGCCAGCCGGGTTTTACCGGTGCCGCCTTCACCGGTGATCATGCGGCCGCTGATCGGATTCGGCGAATCCGCCCAGTCGTGCAAGGCGTTGAGTTCCTACTCGCGGCCAATCAGTTCGGTCAAGCGGCTTTTCCAGCTCAGCAGGTATTCGATGCTGTCCGCGTTGAAGCTGCCGCTGAGATCGGGAATATTGAGACAGCGCCTGCCCTGGCCTTCGCTCACCCAACATTCGTTTTCCTGCCATTCGAAACATAAACCGCTCAACCACTGTTGCAAGGTTTGCAGCAGATCGGCGGGCGCAGCCGCTGCAGCGCGGATCAATTGGCGCAAATGCTCTGGATCTTCCGCGCGCACCAATCCGGCCAGCACCCGATGCGGCAAGGGATCGTCCAGGGTATGAAATTTTAATGCGTTGGTACCCTGCAGAAACAACGAACATTGCGCGATGTGTTCGGGCGACGCGCCCGGCAGCAGCACCGGAATGATGCAGTGCTGACGTTGCTGGATTTGCCGCCGCAACGCGGCATCGGCTTCCGCTTGTTGATACGGGCCGATGCCGTTTGTGCCAAAAAAAATCAGGATCGTGCGGCTACCGCTGAGCTCATTTTCCAGATTCCGCATCCATTGATCGCCCGGCAAAATATTCCATTTATCCAGGAAACATTTCACCCCCTGTTTTTCCAGCGCAGCGGCGATGATCTCTACCGACGGCTTGTCGGCGCCGTTATGCGATAAAAAAACATCATTCGAATAATTGGTCATTTATCACCCATGAATCCATGCGCAAAGAGGCGAATACCCCGGCAGCAGTGCCGATGATAAATCGTCCGTGCACCGGGCGGGAAATTTTTTAGTATGGTAGGGTGGATCAGCAAAGCGCCATCCACCAATAACACAGAGGCTACGAAGAGAATAACAACAGCCAGTGCAATGCGCTTCGCTGATTGGCACCCTACAGACTGGCTTAAACGGAGAATCGTTTGGATTTACTTGCCAGCTATCAACTGTTCCAACCGTTCAGTCGGCATTGCATGACGCCACGCCTATTAACGCACTGTGGAGGATCAAGATGAAAAAAAGCACACTTGAGATACGCGAGGCGATTGTAGATGAGGCGATCACCATCGCTGAACATTCATCCTGGGAAGCGGTACACTTGTTTGATGTAGCCACTGAATTGAATATTTCTTTGGATGATATTCGCGCCCATTTCAGCGAAAAAAAGAATCTGGTTGGTGCCTGACCCATGCGTCTGATTCTATGATTTACGCTTCCAATCCCCAGAGTTTCCGCCCCTCCTTTCCGCTACGGCGTGTGCCGCCAGAATGATCACTCCGGCTGGGAAATGTTCCGGCATCGGGGATTGTTCTCTATTGACTCACAACGCAGCTACAAAACACACATTTCACGATAGAATGTACCGGCTACACAAGCATTGTCATTCAGTTTATGATGTAATTGTTATCACACAAGGAGACGATCATGGCAAAAGGGCAACAACGCAAAAACAAAGAAGCGAAGAAACCTAAAAAGGAAGTACCGAAGTAATCAAAAAACTAAGGCCGTGAATCAAGAAAATTTTTGCTTCTTCATTTCTGATTCACGGCCTGAGCCCGCCAACTACTGAAATTTATAATGATAGAGATCGCGGATAGAAACAGGAAATATCGTTACTTTATTAGTAATCTGTCTAAATCTAGTTAGGCATTAAGGAACCTCTGAATAACTGTCATTTCGAGCATGGCGAGAAATCATCCAACTTGAAAAACATCCGGTGCTACATTGCGTATCACTTCAACAACGGATGATCCTTCGGCAGCTGCTTGGCATACCACATCGCCAGTTTATGCCGCATGGTTTTCTCAGCGACTTGGTCTTCCGGTAACGGCTGCATGACTTTGTCGTGTACTAGCAGGCGATAGATGTAGAGCAGTTTTTCACTCGCCGAATCGGTTGCTTCAAACTCGACCACGCCCCGCCCTTCCGCATACTTCACGCCGGCCAGCATGGCTTCCTTGAATAAAGCAGCTTCATTTTTCAGTTTCTTCATGGTGATCCTCGTTAGGTACGCGTAATCAGCGGAATATTTCGATCTGAAAATACAGTAAGTTTCATTTTCTAGCCAGTGCTATAAAGCAGCATACCGGCTAATTTCCTGAGCAAACCGGCGAAAATCTCGCAAAGAATTTTGGCAGATTGCATACACAATTTCCCAATTAATCGCTTCATAGTTATGCACGGCGATATTTCTAAAACCGATCGATTTTTTTAATTGCTCGCAAGTATCCGGTGTGATGATGCCTAGTTCATTGAGTGTCGTAAAAACTTCGCCCATGGTTTGCGGAGACGGTTGATTGGCCGCGCTAATGATATGGCTGCCGATATCAACACAAAACTGTACAGCCCGGGTGAGGTTAATAACCAATATGTCTTGTAAATCCAGATTCTGAACCGGAAGATTAATATTATCCGGTTTTTTATCCTCAATGCGTTGAATGCAGCGCCGATGGTTTGTATCAGTTGCAGTTTGAAGTCTGCGGTAAGTGGCGCTTGCGCCAGTATGCCCAGGTCGATGTCACTGTCCGAGCGCGCACTGCCTGTCGCCTGTGAGCCAAACAAAATTGCCAGCTTGATTTCAGGGTATTGCGACAGTAATGCGATTAATCGGCTATGCACCCGCAACTTTCCCCCACGAATCGCGCAAGGTCACGGCGCGGTTAAATACAACCTTACCGGGTTTCATATCGATGCGATCGGCAATGAAATAGCCGTTGCGTTCAAACTGAAAACTTTGTTCGGGCTGCGCATCACAGAGCGATTGTTCCACATACGCAGTAATGATCTCCTTCGAGTCGGGATTCAACGATGTTTTGTAATCTTTGTCGCCGCTATCCGGATAGGAATCGGTAAACAGGCGGTCGTACAGGCGTATTTCCGCCGGTTGCGCATGCTTGGCGGAAAGCCAGTGGATATTGCCTTTGACTTTGCGACTTTCCGATCCGGGAGTTCCACTCTTGGTGTCCGGGTCGTAGGTGCAATGGATTGCCTCGATTTCACCCTGCGCATTCTTATCCACTTGCACGCATTTGACGATAAACGCATAGCGTAACCGCACTTCCGCACCGGGTGCTAGGCGGAAATAACCTTTAGCCGGCACTTCCATGAAATCATCGCGCTCGATATACAGTGTTTTGGAGAAAGGAATCGCGCGTTTGCCCCATTCCGATTTTTGCGGATGATTCGGCGCAAAGCAATCTTCTTGCTGATCTTCCGGATAGTTGTCGATGATCAGTTTCAGCGGCTTTAGAATGGCAATACGGCGCGGCGCATTCTCATTCAAATCTTCACGCAAGCAGTCTTCCAGTATGCTCATATCAATCCAGGAATCCGCCTTGCTGATACCGATGCGGTCGGCAAACAACCGAATGGAACGCGGGGTGAAACCACGGCGGCGCACACCTGCCAATGTGCTCAAGCGAGGATCATCCCAGCCGTCCACCAGTTTGTTTTCCACCAGTTCAATTAATTTGCGTTTGCTCATCACGGTGTAAGTCAGATTGAGACGGGCAAATTCGATTTGCTGCGGATGGCACGGCACTTTGCCGACCAGTTGATCCAATACCCAGTCGTACAATGGCCGGTGATCTTCAAATTCCAATGTGCACAAAGAGTGCGTAATTTTTTCCAGTGCATCGGAAATACAGTGCGTATAGTCGTACATCGGATAAATACACCATTGGTTGCCGGTGCGCTGATGATGCACGTGGCGGATGCGGTAAATCACCGGGTCGCGCATGTTGATATTGGGCGAAGCCATGTCGATCTTGGCTCTCAGAACATATTGACCATCCGGAAATTCGCCAGCTTTCATGCGCCGGAACAAATCCAGATTTTCTGCAATGGGACGATCCCGGTAAGGACTGTTTTTCCCGGGACTAGTCAGTGTGCCGCGCATCTCGCGAATTTCCTCCGCCGTGAGGCCCTCGACATAGGCTTTTCCCTGATTGATCAGATATTCGGCAAATTCGTATAATTGAACAAAATAATCCGAGGAATAATAAAGATGCTCGCCCCAATCAAAGCCAAGCCAGGAGACACTGTCACAGATCGAGTCGACATACTCTTGCGCTTCCTTCTCCGGATTGGTGTCGTCAAAACGCAAGTGACACCCCCCGCCATAGTCATGCGCAATGCCAAAATTAAGACAGACACTTTTAGCGTGACCAATGTGCAAGTAACCATTGGGTTCGGGCGGAAACCGTGTTTCCACGCGCCCATTCCATTTACCGGTACGGTTATCCTCATCAATAATATTACGAATAAAATTGGAAGATACTGACTCAATAGGTAAATTAGTTTCGGATTTCTCTTTCAAAGCTCGTCTCTCGGCATGTAATTGATATGTTACTGTAAAATACCACACATGGTGTCTAATTATCAGAAGTTCGCTCGAACTGATTGTTCGGATGTCATCAGAGCGCCTTCCAGCAGATTATAGCGACGATTAACGTAAAAGCCACCCTCCTTGAATAGACTACTCACCACGGCACGCTTCAGTTTAGGGCTCATCTTTAGCCAATCATAAAATAACTCGTTCTAAATTTGACTTTTACCCGTGTCTGACATAGAATTCCCGGCTCTTTTTGATATAAGCAGGACAGGTTTTCGTGAAAACATTTTCAGCCAAACCGCACGAAGTAAGTCATGACTGGTTTGTCATTGATGCGACCAATAAAGTACTTGGTCGGCTTGCTTCGTTAATTGCCCATCGTTTACGTGGCAAACACAAACCCATCTTTACACCGCATGTTGATACCGGTGATTATATCGTCGTTGTCAATGTCGATAAATTGCGTGTAACCGGCCATAAAATGGACGATAAAATCTATTATCGCCATACCGGTTACCCAGGTGGAATATATGAAACTAACTTTCGGAAAATGCATGCGCGTTTTCCAGGACGCCCACTTGAAAAAGCGGTTAAAGGTATGTTGCCTAAAGGACCGCTGGGGTATGCGATGTTAAAGAAACTTAAAGTATATGCGGGTGACGAACATCCTCATGCTGCTCAACAACCTAAACCACTTGAAGTTAGAGCCTAATTTATGACCACTCAATATAATTATGGAACCGGTCGGCGAAAAAGTGCTGTCGCACGTGTTTTTATCAAGCCCGGTAAAGGTGAAATCATCATTAATAACAAACCAATTGATGATTTCTTTTCACGTAAAACCGGTCGCATGATTGTAAGACAGCCACTTGAGTTAACAAATAACACCACCTCATTTGATATCATGGTAAACATTCATGGTGGTGGTGAGTCAGGCCAGGCAGGTGCGGTACGTCATGGTATCACACGTGCATTGATTGATTATGATGCGACACTGAAGCCTGTATTAAGCAAAGCGGGTTTGGTTACCCGTGATGCACGGGAAGTGGAAAGAAAGAAAGTTGGCTTGCGTAAGGCGCGGCGACGCAAGCAATTCTCCAAACGATAATTCTTTATTCTTGTTTGAATATAAAAAGCCGCCTCTTGTCAGGCGGCTTTTTTATTTTAAAATTTACAAATAGACATACATCTTCTGAAAAGGACAACAGGAATCACGATGATCAATGTAGGCATTGTTGGTGGAACAGGTTACACGGGCGTGGAATTACTGCGTTTACTGGCACAACACCCAAAAGTCAAAATCAAGGCAATTACTTCACGCAGTGAAGCTGGCATGAGTGTCGCCGAACTATTTACTAATCTGAGAGGACATATTGATCTCAAATTCAGCGATCCAACCGAAGCCAAACTGAATAAATGTGACCTGGTATTCTTTGCCACACCAAATGGTATCGCAATGCAGCAAGCCGAATCTCTGCTGAAAGCAGGCGTTAAGATCATCGACCTGGCCGCTGATTTCCGCATCAAAAATGTGGCTGAATGGGAGAAATGGTACGGCATGCAGCATGCCTGTCCCGACCTGGTCGCTGAAGCGGTATACGGGCTACCGGAAATTAACCGTGAGCAAGTCAAGAATGCACGCCTGATTGCCAATCCGGGTTGCTATCCAACGGCAGTACAACTTGGCTTTTTGCCGCTCATAGAAGCGGGAATTATTGATATGGATCACCTCATTGCCGATGTCAAATCGGGCGTTTCCGGTGCAGGCCGGAAAGCTGAAGTGCATACACTGCATGCTGAAGCATCCGACAATTTCAAGGCCTATGGCGTTCCAGGACACCGGCATCTCCCCGAGATTAAACAAGGTCTTTCCAATGTGGCCAAGCGGCCGGTCGGTCTGACATTTGTTCCGCATCTGGTGCCGATGATACGCGGTATCCACGCGACACTTTACGCCCAATTAACCCGCCAAACAGATTTACAAGCACTTTACGAAAAACGCTATCAGAATGAAGCTTTTGTCGATGTGTTACCCGCAGGTAAGCACCCAGAAACCCGCTCGGTGCGTGGTTCGAATATTTGCCGTATCGCCGTCCATCAACCGCAAAACTGCGACACGGTCGTGATACTATCAGTAACTGACAATCTGGTAAAAGGCGCAGCAGGACAAGCAATACAAAATATGAATATTATGTTCGGACTACCTGAAACACTTGGTATTAACCAAATTCCACTCTTACCGTGAGGTGCTATTATTTTATTTCTGATGAAAAAGAATCTGATTATGGTTGCAGAAGAATCTACATCAAATCGATACAGGCAACTTTGTTATGATCATTTACAGTCTCGACTTATAGATCTCATCGGTTTATCCTGCATAAATCATGCATGACTGGACCAGACATCCTGTGCAGATAAATTGAATATCCATTTATAGAGCGCCAAAGCAGGTGTACAAGTTTTTTCAAAAAAAACCAAAGATTCTTTCTCCTCGCGTTGTCGTGCGCCCGCATCTGTCATGGCAATTTCTTCTAACCGCAGTTGTTATTTTCTGCTCATTTTTAACTTTGCTGTCATGGAGTATGTACGAAGTCGGTAGACAATCGGTGAATGCGCAAGATGGTATGGATCAAGAAAAATTGGCGTATTCCAATGATCCAGGAGCTTGCAGACAAACAAAAAAACAAAAATTATGCAACCAGATTGGTGATTTGATACAGCAATTACAAATCAGCAACACTGCCAATGAGAATCTTGCTGAACAAGTAAAATCACTTGCTAACGAGAATGATGATTTGATGGAGAAACAGGTATTTTTCCAGCATCTCATAGCCAGCAATACAAAAAACGGCCTTTCAATTTATCAATTTAGTTTGAAAGAAACGCAGACTACCGGCAAATATCGCTATGCGCTGACACTCATCCAAGGTGGAGAAAGGCCTAATGATTTCAAGGGAAACTTAAGATTCCAGGTTAAGTTGCTGCAAAACAATCAAAGTAAAATTATCCCGCTCACCAACAAAAACGCTACGAAAGTTTTTCCTGTCAATTTTAAGTTTTTTCATAGACTGGAAGAAAGCTTCAACGTACCACCTGATACCATTGTAGAAAACTTGCAAGTGCAAATTTATAAAAATGATGACAACAAGGTCATATTAACCGAAACTGTGCAACCGGCATTGTGAAGGAGAAGAAAAGTGTTCGGTAGAAAAAAGAAAAAAACGCTTCACCCCCACATCGATACCTTGATCGGTGCAAACACGCATGTCACAGGAGATATTAATTTCTCAGGCGGCCTGCGAATTGATGGACATATTTCCGGTAATGTCATGGCAACCGATGATGAACACAGCACACTGGTACTCAGCACCGAAGGTAGCATAAAAGGCAAAATAAAAGTCGCCAACGTCGTTATCAATGGTACAGTAACCGGCCCTATTCAAGCACAAGAGTATTTGGAATTACAAGAGAAAGCAAAGGTATATGGTGATGTTCAGTATGGTTCTTTAGAAATCCAACTGGGCGCTTCAGTTGAAGGAAAAATGATCCACCAGAACAAACCGGACGCTGAGAATGCGCAACAGTCCGATAAAATGATAACATTATTACCATCTGCAGCAGAAAAGCAGCCTATCTCCACAGAAAATGATGCGTTATGATGAAATACGCGATGAGCTATTGAGTATTTTAAAAATACTGTCGGTAAGAACAACTATGAAACTATGACTGTAGGAACTACTATGAACACTGAAACTAACACCCCTCTCTTGTTTACTGAAAATGCTGCTTCTAAAGTTAAACAACTCATTGAAGAAGAAGGAAACAATAATCTAAACCTCAGAGTATTTATCAGTGGCGGTGGCTGTTCCGGATTTCAATATGGTTTTACTTTTGATGAACTGATCAATGAAGATGACACCATTATGGAAAAAAACGGTGTGAAACTGCTGGTTGATCCAATGAGTTTCCAGTATCTGATCGGCGCCGAAATTGATTATCAAGAAAACATACAAGGCGCTCAATTTATCATAAAGAATCCTGGCGCCACCAGTACTTGCGGTTGCGGATCATCGTTCTCCGTATAAGCCACCTGCATTAATACGGATAATTTCAGGCAGGATAAATCGCTCCAAGAATCCTGTCTCCTTTCGCGCCGGTTACAGCGGCCAGATTTCCAGTTTTACCCAATATCGTTTGCTGTGCCAACCAGGCAAATGCAAAGGCCTCTACCCAATCTGCCGCCACACCCAATTGATCAGTTAGCGCCACGGCCTTTCCTGGAATAACATCGATCAAGCGATCCATCAGTAAAGTATTATGTGCGCCGCCACCACATATATAGACCTCTTCAGCAGTCGAACAATACTCAAGTATCGATCCGGAAATTGTTAGAGCTGTTAACTGCAACAATGTGGCTTGCACATCTTCCGCTGTTTCATTACCTATTAATTTTTCTTCCAGCCATTGGATATTAAACAAATCTCTTCCTGTACTTTTTGGGGGCTGACGCAAGAAAAAATCATCCGACAAAAATACTTGCAGTAAAGCAGGAATAATCCGACCTGTAGCTGCCCACTGTCCGTTGCTGTCATATGTTTTCCCAGTATGACGCAAGCACCAGGCATCCATTAGGAGGTTTCCTGGGCCGCAATCGAAGCCAATGATCGGATGATAGGGATCAAGATTGGTTATATTGGCGATACCTCCAATATTGACGATAACGCGATGGCGCTCTGAATGCTTGAAAATAGCTTCGTGAAACGCCGGAACCAAAGGAGCACCCTGGCCGCCAGCAGCTATGTCGCGGCTTCTGAAATCCGCGATTACTGTTATCTGAGTTAACTCAGCCAGTAAAGCTGCATTGACAAGCTGAATCGTGTAATTTTTTTCTACCTCAGGACAGTGCCGAACCGTCTGGCCGTGACATCCGATTGCGACAATCTGTTGAGGTGCGATACCAGCGTTTTCCAACAAGCCTTCGGTAGCTCGTGCATACAGACAGGACAACTGGTTACTAAGAATTGCGGCACGATTGAGTTCATCATGACCGGGTAGATGTAATGACAATAATTGCTCACGCAATTTATCATGATAAGGGCAAAAGAAAGTTTTCAGTAAAACAGGCTTAGCATTACAAAAATCAACCAGAACGGCATCAACACCATCCAAACTTGTGCCCGACATGATGCCTATATAGAGCGAACTGATTTCAACTATCCTTCAGTGCTTTGGGAAAGGTTTCAATACTGATTTCCATCAGTGCAATTGGCGATTCTCAGTTAGAAAACCACCAATTACACGGCATGTATATGCCTATTATTCTAATGATGCGAGTTGGATGTTGCGCATAATATTTAAACGCGCGACCAACGAGTGAGTTTCCTTCTGGAAAGTATTCAAATCACGCTTAGTGATCGGTGGCGCAGTTGGCAGAACAACTTTTGTCGGATCACGCTGCGCACCATCAACACGCAATTCATAATGCAAATGCGGCCCCGTTGCCATACCGGTCGAGCCAACGTAACCAATAACATCTCCCTGGCTAACCCGTTTACCTTTGCCCATTCCACTCGCAAAGCGGGACAAATGGCCATACGCTGATTCATACTTACCATTATGCTTGAGAACAACCAAATTGCCATACCCTTTCTGTGAACCGGAGAATGAAATGATCCCATTTGCCGTTGCTCTTACAGGCGTTCCGGTAGGTGCAGCATAATCAATGCCCCTATGCGCACGCCATTCCCTAAGGATTGGATGAAAACGTGCATTCGTAAAACCTGAGCTGACGCGCGAGAAAGCAAGTGGCGAAAGCAAAAATGCCTTGCGCAAGCTTTCTCCTTCAGGCGTGTAATAGCCATCGGCACCGTTAGATGATTTGAAATAGATTGCTTGATGGGATTTTCCCTTGTTGATGAACTCAACTGCTAATACACGGCCTGTTTTAGCGCGCTTACCATTATCATTCGAAAATGTTTCATAAACGACTGTAAAACGATCACCCTGGCGCAAATCCCGATAAAAATCGATTTCCGATGCAAATATTTCAGTCAGCTGCATGGCAATATTGTTGGGTATACCCGCGTTATCGGTCGCGGCAAACAAAGAACTGTTGATTACTCCGGATTTCATATGAATCTGAGTATCGAGCTCAATCGATTGCTCAGTCATTTTGAATACATCATCTGTTTTTTCCATCAGAAACAGTTCTTCGTTGCCAAAGAAATAGCGCAGTGTCAATAACTCGCCATCGGCCGTAGTCTGCACATAGATGGTTTTACCTGGCTTAAGTTGACGCATCGCACGGCTTCCCCGTGCTGCCTGTAAAAATTCAGTCGAGTCCTGATTACTGACATCAAGCCGATTTAAAATCGCTGCAATGGTATCACCACGCCGAATGTTTTCCTGGCGCCAGAAAGTGTGGTTGGTTTGAGTCTCGGAAAGAACATCTGGAATAGACAGATCTAGGACTTCTTCTTCTACTTGAATTTCTTCAAATGAGCGCGTATTGGGTGAAATTCCAAACGCAGTGACTATACCAAATAGTGGTATGCTGGATAAAGCCACCAGCCAGCGAATTGTTTTTTTTGTTAGTTTTGATGAGTTTTGAGCTAGAATCCTTTGTTTACTGCTAAGAAGTGAATATAGCATCTATGAAGTACCTCCAGTCATTTGTATCATTTACAGACAGGCGCGAGTCTAACATGAAAATAGTCAATTTGTACTAGAGTACGACTAAGAATGTCCTAGTAAAATATCTCCATATATTAAAATATTAATAAAAATCCTTAACTTACCGCCACCGTGAATAAATCAATAAAATCCCAGCTTGAAATTATAAAACGCGGAAGCCACGAACTATTAGTTGAAACAGAGCTGGAAAGTAAGCTTATTTCCGGACATGCCTTGCGCATCAAAGCCGGATTTGATCCAACTGCTCCAGATCTGCACTTGGGTCATACTGTTTTGCTCAACAAACTACGCCAGTTACAGGATATGGGGCATCACATCTTGTTTCTGATTGGTGATTTCACGGGCATGATTGGTGATCCGAGCGGGAAAAACACTACTCGCCCGCCACTGACCCGCGAGCAAGTTGCTGAAAACGCCAAATCTTATACCACACAGGTTTTTAAAATATTAAAACCTGAGCACACGGAAGTAGTGTTCAATTCATCCTGGATGGACAAACTGAATGCCGCCGATCTTATCAAATTGGCTGCTACACACACGGTCGCACGCATGCTGGAACGAGATGATTTTGACAAACGCTATCGCAATAATCAAGCGATCGCCATTCATGAATTTCTCTACCCCTTAATCCAGGGCTATGACTCTGTAGCGCTCAAGGCAGATCTTGAATTAGGCGGTACTGATCAAAAATTCAACCTGCTGATGGGGCGCGAACTGCAAAAGCATTTTGGGCAGTCGCAACAATGCGTACTCACAATGCCGTTGCTGGAAGGATTGGATGGCGTCAATAAAATGTCCAAATCTTTGAATAATTATGTCGGTATCACTGAAAGCCCAAAAGAGATTTTTGGCAAGCTGATGTCCGTATCGGATCAGCTCATGTGGCGTTACCTCGAATTGTTATCTTTTGAATCTTTGCAAACCATCCAAAAATGGCGCGAAGAAGTACAGGAAGGATGCAATCCACGGGATATTAAGGTAAAGCTCGCACAGGAAATTGTCACACGTTTTCATAGTCAACGTGATGCTGTGGAAGCACTTGCCGACTTTGAAGCACGCTTTAAACATGGCACGTTACCTGATGAGATACCGGAAAAAATCATTCAAACGCAAGATAATGAAATGCCTTTGGTGCAAATATTAAAGCTGACAGGGTTAACTGCCAGTACCAGTGAAGCGCTCCGCATGATTGATCAGGGCGCCGTTAAAATAAATGGCGAAAAAGTAGAAGACAAGTCGACCAAAATAGCGCGAGGAGAATCCGTCGTAATTCAAGTAGGAAAAAGGAAGTTCGCCAAAGCCATCATCCAGTAATTTCCATATTTGGTTTGATGCATGTTTCATGTCTCAATTACTCTGTGTGGGGTAAAGAATCCATACACACCAATAATGGAGTAGCGCAAATAAATTGCAAGTAATTACATAATCAAGTAGACTGTTCGACTAAGGTTGATTGGAGCTGTTTTTAGTCCACTCAAGTTTATCTGGTTTCATCGTTCCTGGCCTCTCTTCAATTTTTCAAGTTTCTCCGGAAAATGTGCAGCAATCTTGGTTAGCGGCGATGCTTTATTAATGCGCTAGCAAGGCTATGCACCATTTATGGCGTTCTCCTGGCTCGTGCGTCCAATTCTCACTTTTTAGGAAAACGACGTGTCTTTTGAAGATCTAAACTTAAACCCATCTATTATTAAAGCAATTCAAGACGCAGGGTACACAACCCCTACTCCGATTCAGAAACAAGCCATACCTGAATTACTAGCAGGCCACGATATCATGGCATCTGCACAAACAGGGACCGGCAAAACAGCCGCCTTCATGTTGCCAGCACTGCATCTCCTGGCTACACCCGCAAAAACACCTGGCCGCGGTCCACGCGTTTTAGTACTGACCCCGACGCGTGAACTTGCACTCCAAGTCTCCGAAGCAGCCCTGAAATACGGCAAATACCTCCCACGTACAAAAGTCGTCAGCATACTGGGTGGCATGCCTTATCCATTGCAAAACAAACTTTTATCGCAACCTGTCGATATTTTAGTCGCCACACCGGGACGTCTGATTGACCATATACAGCGTGGCCGGATTGATTTCAAACGATTAGAAATGCTCGTATTGGATGAAGCAGATCGCATGTTGGATATGGGTTTTATCGATGATGTTGAAACGATTGCAGCCGCCACACCGGCCACGCGACAAACCTTATTGTTTTCTGCCACTTTGGATGGCGCGATTGATAAGGTTGCAGCGAAACTTTTAAAATCTCCAAAACGAATTCAAGTGGCTTCTCAGAAAGCAAGGCTCGATAATATTGAGCAGCGACTACATTATGTGGACGATATGTCGCACAAGAATCGTTTATTAAATCATGTGTTACGTGACGAAGCCCTCAAACAAGCTATCGTTTTCACAGCAACCAAACGTGACGCGGATACATTGGCCGACAACCTCTATGCGCAAGGTTACGCAGCAGCTGCGTTACATGGCGACATGAATCAACGCGAACGCACCCGCACACTCACCAAACTTCGCAGTGGCGGATTACGTGTTCTGGTGGCAACGGATGTAGCTGCCAGGGGTATTGATATCGCTGATATTACGCATGTGATCAATTTTGACTTACCTAAATTTGCGGAAGACTACGTACACCGCATTGGCCGTACTGGCCGGGCAGGCGCTGCAGGTATCGCAGTCTCCTTTGCATCCAACAGAGATAGCGCGCATCTGACAAAAATTGAACGCTATACCGGGCAACGCATTGCATCGCATATTATCCCTGGCCTGGAACCCCGTATCAAACAACGCCCTCAGAGCAGTGGTTTCAATGGCGCGCCGAGTGTGGCCCAGAAACGTAAACGCTCGCCGTGGCCGCCCATTCGATCAGGAAAACCGTGGCAACTCTTTCCGCACCAATAGCAGTGCCAAAGCCGGTTATCAATCCGCTCGTCCTAAGTAACACACCGTAAAAACGCTTTGTTCCGAGTGCCTCGGAGCAAAGCGTTTCATAAAAATCATATTTCCTGCATTAGTGTTAACTGCGTTAACGTCACTCGCGGATTCAACGTCGAGACGCTAATGGTTCGCACGCTATCTACACACATCCCAAATGAAGTGGTCACAACATTACTGCTATTCATCCCAAAAGATTTGCGGTATTGATTTTATCCCAAAAGCACTGAGTAACCCACATTTGTCATTCCGAACACAGTGAGGAATCTTAAGCAATCAACACCGTAGATTTCTCGCTACGCTCGAAATGACAGTTGTTCAGA
>CAMCBD010000001.1 GCA_945872825.1 Nitrosomonas ureae | reverse complement strand
AAGGGTAGGTAAGGTTTTTCGCGTTGCATCGAATTAATCCACATAATCCACCGCTTGTGCGGGTCCCCGTCAATTCCTTTGAGTTTTAACCTTGCGGCCGTACTCCCCAGGCGGTCAACTTCACGCGTTAGCTTCGTTACCAAGGGATTGCTCCCCCGACAACCAGTTGACATAGTTTAGGGCGTGGACTACCAGGGTATCTAATCCTGTTTGCTCCCCACGCTTTCGTGCATGAGCGTCAGTGTTAACCCAGGGGGCTGCCTTCGCCATCGATGTTCTTCCATATCTCTACGCATTTCACTGCTACACATGGAATTCCACCCCCCTCTGCCACACTCTAGTCCTGTAGTTTCAAACGCAGTTCCCAGGTTAAGCCCGGGGATTTCACATCTGACTTACAGAACCGCCTGCGCACCCTTTACGCCCAGTAATTCCGATTAACGCTCGCACCCTACGTATTACCGCGGCTGCTGGCACGTAGTTAGCCGGTGCTTCTTCTGTCGATACCGTCATGAGTTATGATTATTAGTCACAACCTTTTCTTCTCGACTGAAAGAGCTTTACAACCCGAAGGCCTTCTTCACTCACGCGGCATTGCTGGATCAGGCTTGCGCCCATTGTCCAAAATTCCCCACTGCTGCCTCCCGTAGGAGTCTGGGCCGTGTCTCAGTCCCAGTGTGGCTGGCCGTCCTCTCAGACCAACTACTGATCGTCGCCTTGGTAAGCCATTACCTTACCAACTAGCTAATCAGACATCGGCCGCTCCAAAAGCATAAGGTCTTTCGATCCCCTACTTTCCTCCTCAGAGAATATGCGGTATTAGCACATCTTTCGATGCGTTATCCCCCACTTCAGGACACGTTCCGATGTATTACTCACCCGTCCGCCACTCGCCACCAGGTGCAAGCACCCGTGCTGCCGTTCGACTTGCATGTGTAAAGCATGCCGCCAGCGTTCAATCTGAGCCAGGATCAAACTCTTAAGTTTAATTCTGTTAAAACTCTCGCTTGACTATTTTGATGTTGATTAAAAACCAATATCTATTTTTCTTGCGAGTACTTAATATTTCTTAGGATTCTATTTCAAATCCTTTTCCTCACTAAGTACCCACACCTATCGATTGTAATTTTTTAAAGAACGTTGCTACTTTTTAATATGTTGCTTGGTAGCGAGAGGCGAATTATACAGACTCCGAAATGCTGGTCAAGACATATTTACACATAATTCAAATAAGTCATAAGTCGAATTGGGCTTATTAAGCATTCCATGAAATGCTCTTAAATACAATTACTCATCTTTACTTGTGCGGCTTTTTATTTAACGCCTTGTTTAAGACTTGCTTCAATAAAGTGACTAAGATCTCCATCTAGTACACTTTGCGTATTCCCAATTTCTATATTTGTTCGTAAATCCTTAATACGTGACTGATCCAAAACATAGGATCGAATTTGGTGACCCCAACCAATATCTGTTTTAGTCTCTTCTATTGCTTGCTTCTCTTCATTACGCTTACGTAGCTCTGCCTCATATAATCTTGATTTCAACATAACAAGCGCATCGGCTTTATTGCGATGCTGTGATCGTCCACTCTGACATTGCACAACTATTCCTGTTGGATTGTGCGTAATGCGGATAGCGGAATCGGTTTTATTGATATGCTGCCCCCCTGCACCTGATGCGCGGAATGTATCTATTCTTAAATCTGCCGGATTAATTTCAATCTCGATGGTGTCATCCACTTCAGGATATACAAAAACACTCGCAAAAGAAGTATGGCGGCGATTACCCGAATCAAATGGTGATTTTCTTACCAAGCGATGCACACCGGTTTCTGTCCGCAAATATCCATACGCATAATCACCAGTTACTTTTAAAGTGGCACTTTTAATACCAGCAATATCTCCAATTGATTCTTCCAGAATTTCAACATTTAATCCTTGCCTCTCGCAGTAGCGCAGATACATGCGTTCCAGCATGGCTGCCCAATCCTGCGCCTCCGTTCCTCCAGAGCCCGATTGAATATCCACAAAACAATTATTTGGATCCATTGGATCAGAAAACATCCGCCGGAACTCCAAATTTGCTATTACTTTTTCCACGTTATTAACATCAATCGCTATACTCTCAAGAGTAGCCACATCCACTTCATCCTTCGCCATCTGAAATAATTCTTGTGCATCATGCAATTGTTGTTCCATCGATTCCAATGTAAAAACGGTATTTTCCAGTAATTTTTTCTCTCGACCTATTTCTTGGGTACGTTTACTATCATTCCAAATCGCAGGATCCTCAAGAAGCCGGGTTAATTCGCTCAGCCGGGTTTGTTTAGTATCGAAGTCAAAGAAACCCCCGTAATTCATTGGCTCGATTGCCCAGATCCTGAAGATGATTTGCAACTGTATTAATTTGTTCTGCTTCCATATTTTTCACCTGAAATTTAATTTCTAATTATACCTATTCGTGCACTGAGGTCATCGGCACCTGTTGTTAACTTTCGTAAGCCACATTATTCCTTCGCAATCAGAAGAAATTTTAGGCCTATGGCTCAACTTTTCAAACCATCGATCAGTAAAAAAATTATAATCGTTAGCTAATATTGCGTGCGATTCATGCATTCTTAACATTCCAACCCGCTTTCTTAATCAATTTTTTCATAAACTCAATAATGTCAAAGTTTTTTGCATTGATTCCAGCAGCAGGCTCAGGCTCACGTATGGGCAATGAGCTTCCCAAACAATATCTATCATTGAATAACAGACCTATGATTTATCATGCAATACATACGCTATGCCAGAACCAGTTCATTGCTGGCGTATTCATTGTACTTGCGCCAAGTGATACCGAATGGTTTAAGTATGATTGGTCTGAGTTTTCAGAAAAACTGGTCGTGCTTAGCTGTGGCGGTTTAACTCGGGCAGATAGTGTACTTAATGGCCTTACTGCAGCAAAACAAAAAAATCTGGTCGATACGAATGATTGGATATTGGTGCATGACGCTGCTCGCCCCTGTTTAACTTCAATTCTATTGGATAAATTAATCAATGAATTAGCCATAGACAAAGTGGGTGGGTTATTAGCAGTGCCTGTAGCTGATACTTTAAAACGCAGTAACACTGAGAATCGTGTGGCACATACTGAATCCAGAGAAAATTTATGGCAAGCACAGACCCCGCAAATGTTTCGCCATGACCTGCTCACTCAAGCACTCCGTAGCACGACGAACATTAATGTGACAGATGATGCCAGTGCTGTTGAGGCCTTAGGATTTTATCCAAAACTCGTGCTTGGTGATGCTTACAATTTTAAAGTAACCTACCCTCAAGATCTGGCTTTAGCAGAACTGATAATACAGAAAAGGAATAATCCGTGAGTACAATAAGAATAGGACAAGGTTTTGATGTACATCAATTGGTTGAAGGCCGTCCGCTGATCATCGGCGGAGTAACGATCCCTTACGAAAAAGGATTGCTCGGCCATTCTGATGCGGATGTGTTGCTGCATGCAATTTGTGATGCACTTATTGGTGCTGCAGCATTGGGAGACATTGGCAAGCATTTTTCCGATTCTGATCCGCGCTATAAAAACATCGATAGCCGCGTGCTATTACGCAATGTATACAGCTTACTGGAAAATAATAGCTATACCATTATCAATATTGATGCGACCATTATTACTCAAGCACCAAAAATGGCGCCTCATATCCCCGCGATGATTGCAAATATTGCGCAGGATCTGAAAACGCATACAAGTAACATCAACATTAAAGCTAAGACAGCCGAGAATTTGGGCGCGATTGGCCGCAAAGAAGGTATTGTGGCAGAAGTTGTATGCTTAATTAACCGCACAAAAAATGAGATCGACTGAAAAAGGTACCGACACAAAAATAAAACCTATTCGGGTATTTTTTGCCATTTTCCCTAATGAGTTTGTACAAAAGCAATTGGCTCATCAAGCTGAAATACTGGAACCTACTTGCGGCGGCCGTAAAGTCCGAACACAGAATTTTCATCTTACGTTGCTATTTCTAGGAGATGTCAGTACGAACCGTATTGCAATACTTCAGCAGACCATGAAAAACATATCAGCAAAAAAATTTGAGCTAAGTTTAGACAAAATCTGCTACTGGAGACGCAATCAAATTACTTATATCCGGGCAAATCAATTCCCTAGCGAACTGTTCTTTCTCGTTGATTCACTGAAGATTGCGCTGTCAGAAGCTGGGTTCCTATTTGATAGATACATTTACAAACCACATGTTACGCTAATCCGGAAAGCAACTTATTCTGCAGAAATCGATCTACCTATCCCAATCAAATGGGAAGTGAATGAGTGGTCTCTTATTCAATCCAAGCAAACTGAAAGCGGTGTTGATTATATTCCACTGAGTCAGTGGAACTTGAAATAAGCTGATACTGATCGAAGAATTCATTCTATATCAATAGCTCTCAACTCAAAGATACTTGATCACATTTAAATTAAAACGCTCGTCACCCAACTATTTTGAAAATTCTCGCCCTCGAAACTTCTACTGAATTCTGTTCTGTTGCACTGTACCTCGATGGCAAAATATTCAACAAGGAAATTCTTGCTGAACGCCGCCACTCTGAAATTCTCCTGACTATGGTTCAAGAACAACTGGAAGAGGCAAGACTTGCATTGCAACAATTCGATGGTATCGCTTTTGGCGCAGGTCCAGGTTCTTTTACTGGTCTGCGCATAGCGTGCGGTGTCGCTCAAGGTTTGGCGTATGCAACCAATCTACCGGTTATAGGAATTAGCACGCTTGAAGCAGTGGCACAACAGATTGATGAACAGAAAATCATTGTGGCTCTTGATGCCCGTATGAGTGAGATTTATCATGCCGCTTATCAGAAAGTAGCAAATTTTGACTGGAAAATTATCAGTCCGCCGACACTCTGTTTACCGCAGCATGCGCCCTCGATACCGGGTAATAGATGGATTGGGTGTGGTAGTGGTTTTGATGTCTATCACAAAGAGTTATCGGCGCTGTATAGTGAAAATATTCACCAGATTCATTACAAGCTCCACCCCCAAGCTGGGGAGATAGCACAACTTGCATTGCCAAAATTTACTGATGGCTCTAATACTGATCCAGCTAATGCAACACCCGTCTATATCCGCAACAAAGTAGCATTGAAGGAAAATGAGCGATGAATAGCACATTGCAACAAGCAATCGAATTCAGAAAAATGTACCCATCAGATCTTGATCGTGTCATCCTGATCGAGCGAGAAATTTTTCTTTTTCCCTGGTCACTGGGAAATTTCTCCGATTCAATCAAGGCCGATTATGTGTGTCAGGTTCTGGAACAGGAAGATGTACTTTTCGGTTATGGAATCATGATGATGAGTCCTGAAGAAGCGCATATTCTCACCATTGGCATTGCCGCAAACTGGCAAAAAAAAGGTTGGGGTAAAAAACTACTCCAGCATTTTATTCAATATGCCAGAGAAGAAAATGCAAAATCGATATTCCTGGATGTACGAGAATCTAATCACGGCGCCGCACAGCTCTATAAACAAGTGGGTTTCCAGCACATTGTAACGCGCAAAGGTTATTACCCGGCAATGTGCGGACGTGAAGATGCGCTTGTCATGCAACTGATGCTATGAATACGCGGCGCAGACAAATACTCAAAGAATTGAATCTGCTGCCGGTATGGCAGCAGAAATCAGGCACCCGGAAACAGAATCTGTCGCTTGAATCACAATCATCCGAAATCAGAAATTTGATATCTCCGCTTGATCCTGCGCAAGACTCACAACAGTGCCAGGAAATCCATCAAATGAATTGGGAGCAACTCAGATTAGCGGTATCCCAGTGTACCGCCTGCCCGTTAAACCAGACACGTACTCAAACAGTATTTGGTGTCGGTGATGAAAATGCGGATTGGCTCTTTGTCGGTGAAGGACCAGGAGCCACAGAAGATGCAACCGGTAAACCTTTTGTTGGGCCGGCTGGCAAACTACTCGATCAAATGTTGGCAGCTATTAAGTTAAACCGTGACCAACAAGTCTATATCACCAATATCGTAAAATGCCGCCCGCCCAATAATAGAAACCCCAATGCCAATGAAGCTCATCAATGCGAACCTTATCTGACGAGGCAAATTGCTCTGATCAAACCCAAACTTATTGTTGCATTAGGAAAGGTTGCTGCACAAAATCTGCTTCAGTGTGAAGACAGCATATCCAGCTTGCGTGGAAAATTACATGACTATTCAGGCATACCCCTGATTGTCACTTACCACCCTGCCTATTTATTGCGTTCTCTCCCAGAAAAAGCAAAAGCTTGGAAAGATTTATGTTTTGCTCAATCAACTATGAAGTCACTAACATAAGCTGTTTATTTAATGAATATTTATGACTTATTTTACCAATACTGATTTTGTAAATTTCTGATTGATTGTCAGTGTATTCGACAATCCATTCGTTTTCCAGTAGCTTCATCTTTTATGAAAAAGAGCGTTTATTTTTCCTATCCACTATCGTTAGATTCTTTATTCTGGACCTGACCCCATGCTTGCTTGTGCATGCTTGTGACTCCACGCTTGCGCTTATGCTTGACACGATATACCTAATACAGGCATACACAACCAATGACATGACTTCATACTTTTTATTCCCCGCTCTCAATATATATACTGAATAGTATTCGGTACTTTGGCATATGAAATATTGATCCTAATCAAACAAACCATGCGTATAGGAAAAATAAACGCACTTTTTTGCTAAAGTTCATAATATGCAAATCGGATGTTTAGACAAATTGGCTGCTGAACGATCACAAAAACATCTGATCGTGGTGGCGCTCGAGCAAGCAAGCCGAGATGGTTTGGAATTTTAGTAATTGCGGCTCTCTCCAGAATGATGGCGATGATTTTCATATTCCCGCCACAATGAGGGCAGTGCTCAATGTCGATCTCAAACACCCCCGTGAGCAAACGCGCCCAACTGATACGCACAGTGGCCGAGGAATGCGGCGCAGCGTCATTCCTATCGGATGCATTACTTTTGTTTTTCTTGCTGCCAGGAATAATCTCAGCGCGCAGTTTGGCATTCGGTGCAAGCACACCATAGAAACGAGTAAGGTTGAGCCTTAGCCAGGGAACTAAAGCAGTCAGCCGTTGCATGAATTCCAGTAGCGACCGATGTGGGTCGTGCCATCCCGATAAGGTATTTTCAGCGTTAACACCACTTGCCCATCTATTTGCCAGGCGTTCATCCGCAATCGCGCGGCGGGTGTTATAGCGGCACAAACGTTCCTGTTTACTCCGTTGGTTCATGGCACAACGCACCCCAGCATGCACTTCCCGATATCCATAATTCTGGTATGTATTCGTTAGTACATGGAGCTCCATTGAGCTATCGGCAAATACAAAAAGATAGATCTTTGGGAGCCCCCCGGCAGAGTCGGGATCTACCAGTTATTAATTAGTGTATCTTTCTTGCGCCAATCAAATGCAGTGAATCTTCTTTACTTTGATTGAGCAGATGCCATCTTCTGATCAAAGCCATCATAACCGATACAAATAATCCAAAAGCAACGATAACCGTATAGATATGCACTTCCAGTAATATCAGCACGGCATACAGTGACAACATTGTCAGAATACTTAAATTCTCATTAAAATTCTGTACTGCGATGGAATGCCCTGCTCCCATCAAAATATGTCCGCGATGTTGCAACAAAGCATTCATTGGCACAACGAAGAATCCGGCTAATCCGCCAATCAACATCAGCAAAACAATTGCGATCCACAAATCTTTTACTAGAATCATAGCCATCACAACAATACCCATTGCAATACCCAGTGGAATCACTTTTACTGAATGCCTCAACGAAACCCACCGAGCCGCCATAACAGCGCCGACAGCAATTCCCACGGCAACCACGCCCTGTAGTTGCGCAGCTTGATTGAGTGGGTAGTTCAGCGCCACTTCCGCCCATTTCAATACGATAAACTGTAGCGTAGCACCTGCTCCCCAGAACAAAGTCGTCACTGCAAGCGATATTTGTCCAAGCTTGTCCGTCCACAGCAGTTTTATACAATGGGAAAATTCATGTATCAGATAAAATGGATTTTTCTTTGGAATACGGTGATCAACGCCTGTATTTGGAATGTACAGGTTAAATAATGCTGCAACAGCATAAATTATGGCTATCAAAAGAATACTGCTTTCCAATGCGCTATCAATTCCCGTGTCAATAACAGGAAAGTCGAATTCCATTAATATACTTGCAACAGCCGGTGTAATCAGAATACCACCCATTACAGTGCCTAATACGATGGATGCCACCGTTAATCCTTCAATCCATCCATTCGCGATCACCAGTTTCTCTGGCGGCAATAATTCCGTCAAGATGCCATATTTTGCTGGTGAATAGGCTGCTGCACCTAAACCTACAACCGCATAAGCAGCCATAGCAGAATATTGATGCGCAGCGATAAATAATAATCCGCAGCCCAGAATTTTAATGGTGTTACTAATAAACATAACGCGCCCTTTTGGCATAGAATCAGCAAATGCGCCGACAAAAGGAGCGAGAATGACGTAGAACAGCACAAAAACAAACTTCAGCATAGGTGTTAAATAGGCGGGTGCATGCAGGTCAATCAATAATGCAATCGCCACAACCAGCAACGCATTATCTGCCAATGAAGAGAAAAATTGCGCCGCCATAATGGTGTAAAAACCGCGTTCCAATCTATTTCCTTGTAAGTTTATTTTTCTAAAACCGTCAGTTACTAAGTCATTCTTTTTTTCAGCCGCATGGGCAAAAATTACTGATATGACTTTTCCAGTAATCAATAATTCGAATACCAACGCAAGATTAGCATATCATGCCGACTGGATAATTAAACTATCACTACATGAAAACTTAATCAGTACACCGAATTTAGATTATTATAAAAAACCTGCGAATCATACTCGTATCTGCTTACTCTGAACATAAAATTAATGCCACGCCCTACCCAAGCTTTTATAGATCTTTCTGCTTTAACACATAACTTGGCTATAGTGCGTCAATATGCTCCACGCGCACGCATCATGGCCGTAGTTAAAGCAAATGCCTATGGCCATGGATTACTCCAAACTGCCAGCGCTCTAAAAGATGTCGATGGATTTGCACTCCTGGAACTGGATGCCGCGATATGTTTACGTGACGCCGGTTATCGACAGCCTATCCTACTTCTGGAGGGCTTCTTCTCTACAGAAGAATTAGCACTATTTGAACAGTACCAACTCAGTGCCGTTATTCACCATCCTGAGCAAATTGCTATGTTGTCAGATTCCAAATATCACAAACTGGATTTATTCATAAAAATCAATACCGGCATGAATCGTTTGGGATTAGTGCCTGAACAATTTCCACAGACAATCATGCGGCTGACCGGGAATCAATATACGAATCGAATCACATTGATGACACATTTTGCCTGCGCTGATGATCCTGCGGAGGAAGAAAATGTGACGCAGCAGTTGGAATGCTTTGAGGCAGTTACTAAAGCGTATAATTATCCGCGCTCACTCGCAAACTCAGCAGCGACCATTCGCTACCCTGAAACCCATTTCGACTGGGTGCGCCCCGGTATCATGCTGTACGGTGCTTCGCCATTTCCGGACAAAACGGCATTAGAACTTAATCTGCAACCAGTTATGACACTATCAAGTAAAATCATTGCGATACATGACTTAAAAACCGGAGATAGAGTCGGTTATCACGGTCTTTTCCAGGCTGATCATCCAATGCGCATCGGTATCGTTGCATGCGGCTATGCAGATGGCTACCCACGTCACGCACCGACAAATACACCAGTATTGATAAATAATCAACGTAGCCGATTACTGGGTAGAGTATCTATGGACATGCTCGCTGTAGACTTGACGGGTATTGAAAATGCAGGGCTAAATAGCCCGGTTATTCTCTGGGGCAAGGAAATATCTGTTGATGAAGTAGCTCAAAACGCTGAAACAACCAGCTATGAGCTTCTGTGTGCATTAGCACCACGAGTAGAAAGGATTGTTTCATTATAAAACACAACTCTACAATCCGATCTACTCGAGTAGAAACGCAAGATGCTAGAGCAGTTTTATTCTACTTTTGCTTTACTGCGTAAATCTTGCACAACCGTCGCGAATTCACGTTGTAATACCCGTTGCTGTATATTCTGTTTTACTTCTTCAAACGCAGGGACTTCCATTGCTCGTATATCCATTAATTGGATTACATGCCAGCCGAAAGAAGTCTGCACGGGTTGCTCTGTCAATCCACCTTTCGATAATTTCACCAGTGCTTCAGAAAAAGGTCTGACATAAGCTGCTGGTGGACTCCAGTTAAGTTCACCGCCATTTTCCTTACTGCCATCATCTATAGATTTTTCCTCAGCGATTTTAGCAAAATTAGCACCTTTCTTGAGACTAGCAATAATATCCCGGGCGACACTTTCGCTTTCCACTAGAATATGTCGCGCTTTATACTCTTTATCACCCATCTGTACTTTCAGAACTTCATATTCTTTACGTAAAGTATCATCATTAACTGCATTACTCTTTATGTAGTCCGCTTGGAATGCTCTGACTAGGACTGCTTGGCGAGACAATTCAAGTTGCGCAATCACTTCTGGATCCTTATCCAGTTTCTTTTTGGTCGCTTCTTGCGCGAGAATCTCTTCTGCGATTAGATTTTCACGCAAAGCCTTTCTCATTTCCGGACCATCTGGCTGGCCCTGCGCAACATTTGCTTTCACCATCAATTCCAGGCGCGATTGCGGGATCGCCACACCATTCACCTTAGCCACGATGCCTTTCGACTGAGCTTGAGCTGACAGGGCGGTCAAGCCCAGAATACTAACTATCATTACTTGTGAAAATTTCGTCAAACGCATGGAATTTCCTTTTTTGAGATTTGGATAAAATTTATATTCGCCAGAATATATTGCCGAAAGAAAGTATACGCCTTAACTGAATAGACGTGAATCTTTACATACCACCATTTACATTGAAACAACTTGAAACTATTGAGAGAAGTACAGTTACAATCGTCCTATGCAGGCAATACCTTTTTAAAAGGTTTAACAGTCACTTTCCGATAAACGCCTGAGCTAACATAAGGATCTGCATCCGCCCAAGCTTGTGCTGCCTCCAGGGATTCAAACTCTGCCACAATCAGACTGCCTGAGAAACCTGCCGATCCTGGGTCTTGGCTATCGATCAAGGGGTAAGGACCTGCTAGAATTAGCCGGCCCTCCTCTTGTAATGCTTGAATTCTTTTTAAGTGTTCTGGACGCACTGCCATTCTTTTTTCCAGGCTATTCGGTATATCCTCACCATTTATGACGTACAGCATCATCTCTCGTTACTCGCTTTATTTTCTATTTTCCCCACGTTATCTTGCTCATTGACAGTCACATTTTCAATCAATGCTGGCGGCATATCCTTTAGATATTTCCCGAGCATCATCATTTGCACTATTATAAAAGCAAGCATTAATCCTGTAGCACCAAATAATTTAAATGTAACCCATGTATCTATCGAATAACTGAATGCGACATAAAGATTGATACAGCCCATTGTTAGAAAGAAACCGATCCAACTCAGATTGAGTCTATTCCAAACAAACGATGACACAACAATCTGTTTTTCTAGCATTGCCTGAATTAAGTTTTTGTTGAAAATTAGATTCGATAACAGCAAAACAGTTGCAATGAGCCAATACAGTACTGTCGGTTTCCATTTAATAAATGTTTCATCTTGGGATATTAATGTAGCGCCACCAAAAACTACGATAATAGCCAGATTTATCCACATCATTTTATCCACTTGACGACGGCGGAACCAAAGCCAGCCAATCTGCACAATCGCCGCCACTATAGCAACAGCAGTTGCAATAAAAATATCATACAGCTTAAAAGCCAAGAAAAATAAAATAACCGGGAAAAGATCAAATAGAAATTTCATCATTACAAATATTCTGTATTTATATTAATAGTCAATTAGAGAATCTGATTGTCAAAAACAGAAAATATTTTTCACATCAATACTGGAGGCAACTGGGTTGTAAGGTTATGTTTTTCCTTAGTCGCCGCACCCAATAATGCATAACCTAATAAATTCCCGGTTTCATCCTGATAAAGTGCTTTTACACCGTCTTTGTCAGCATCAACATGCCACTCCCCCTTGATACTAAAATCCGGCGGTGAAACAACTGTGGGGCATGACAGTGTTTTTACGATTACTGGCATCGCCGGGTACAGGACCGGGGTTGGATTGCCTGAGAGTGTTGCCGCTAAAGCTCGAGCTGCATGCGTAATCGGCATCACAAAAGGTAATACTTTTCCTTCAACTTCCGCACAATCACCCAAAGCATAAATATTACTAAACTGAGTTTGTAGCAAGCGATTAACCAGAATACCCCGATTAACCGGAATACCCGCTGCTGCAGCAAGTTGCGTGCGCGGACGCAATCCTACAGCTGACAACACAATATCGGTCTCGATTGATGTATCATTAGCAAACGTTACGCATAAACGTTCTCGCACTTGATTAACCGATTGTGTTGTAGCATTTAAATGGAAAACCACACCCGATGCTTCCAACTTCTGCTGTATAAAAGCACCACCCGCAGATGGCAAAAGACGGCCCAGCGGTTGAGCGCTAATATCTATCACATCGACATGGTAACCAGTAGTTGCCAGATCATTGGCAAATTCACAACCTATCAAACCTGCACCAATAATACTGATTCTTTTTTTCCCAGCCAGTGCGTCACGAAACTTTTTATAATCATCGAGATCGTTAACAGTTAGTATTTTTGCCACACCATCTCCCGATAATGGCAAACTCACTTGATCAGCACCTAATGCCAGAACCAGTTGATCATATAATACTTTCTCACCGCCAGCTAATATCACTGCACACCCATGTTGATCAATAGCAGTCACACGGCAATGCGGGCGAATGGTAATTTTTAGTTGTGATGCCATCTGAACAGCATCGCTATTCAAAATAGATTCAGGAGTTTTACCGGATGATAAAGCATTTGACAACATAGGTTTGGAATAAAAACCGCCGTGATCGGCAGATACCATAACGATGGGAAGCTCGGTATTCAGTTTACGTAGCTCACGCGCCACCGCATAACCGGCCAATCCACTTCCTACAATAACCACCGGATTTACCATTAGATCTCCACCATTTCAAAATCAGTTTTACTCACTCCGCACTCAGGACAGACCCAATCTTCCAGAATATCTTCCCATCATGTGCCTACTTTAATACCGTACTCTGGATCACCAGTTGACCCATCATAAACAAATTCGCATATATTACACTGGAATCTTTTCATCTATTCTCACTTTCTTTATCTGAATTGATAAAAAATATGCACATTGATTTAGGAAAAATTCTCCATCAATCAATGTGCTTTATTTAATCGGCCAATAACAATGCCTATAATAAGGAAATGCTATGCCAGTTACTTCAAAAGTTAGCAATAGTTGAAGACCAAAATAAACTTCCGTATTTTTTATTTAGCCTCACTACTGTTGTTCACTAAGCTAGTACGTCTTTGTAAATAGGCATCGCGCGTGAATTCGTACTTATCCAATGCAGCCTCTTCAAGAGTTTTATCGTCATCAAGAAACTGTGCGCGCGCATTGATTGTCCTTACCGTAGCAACTGGCAGACGAAGAGCCACCGCATTAATATAATCAACATCTTTCATAAAAATCCCTGTTACCCCTTGTGTAACAGGATCCATAAAGAAGCTATCAACTGCAAGTCCAAACGTATCACGTGCAGAACTTGGTCCCAACAAAGGCAGTACGATATAGGGTCCACTGCCGATACCATAGTGTCCCAGTGTCTGACCAAAATCTTCATTTCGTTTATTCAGATTAATATCGCTTGCTGCACTGATATCACTGGCAATATCAATCAAGCCAAATATACCAAAAGTGGTATTAATCAATAATCGTGTACTGCTGGCAAGTGCACTCTTATAATTCAATTGAAGAACAGAGTTAGTTATCACTACCACATCGTTTAGATTAGAGAAAAAATTTCCGACCACCAATTCGATAGGATCGGGAGTAACCTTCTTATAACCTCTGGCAACTGGATCAAAAACATTGTCATACACCATTTCATTAAAATTAAAAACGGCGCGATTCATGGGTTCCAGAGGATCATAAGGGCCATTCTGGTTATTTGTTTTCGTTGAAGCACAACCAGTTAAAAATAAACCTAACACCAGACAAGCAGCAACTTTGAAACGAATAATATTAATCATATTCTTATTTATTCTAGTAAAAATTCAATGGATCTTGCCACATTTATAAAAATGGTTCAATACGCACCATCACAAAGGTCATTTGTTCAGAGCAGCTATAAATTGATACTACACGAAAAAATTAAAAAGCCTTTAACAAATCAAATATCAGGTCTTGAATATACGACAAATACTCTGAGTACTTTATAAGATTATTCAGTCAGCAACATCACCCTGCAGTTCTTCCTGTTCAGGCAGTTTCCATCCCATTATGGCGCAGCAACGCATCTAACTCTGGTTCACGCCCCCGGAATGCGATAAACGACTCCAGTGCCGAACGGCTCCCTCCGACCGCAAGAATCTCTTCAAGAAAATGTGAACCAGTCGCGGCATTGACAACACCATCGGAAGCGGTTTCTTCAAACATACTATAGGCATCTGCTGATAATACCTCTGCCCACTTATAACTGTAATAGCCTGCCGCATAGCCTCCCGCAAAAATATGCGCAAAACTATTTGGAAAACGATTAAAGTCGGGTGGAATAATCACAGCAACATCTCTGCGGATATCATTCAGTAACTGCAACACAGTCTTGACACCATTTGGCTTGAAATCAAAATGCACGTACATATCAAAAAGTGCAAACTCAATCTGTCGCAACATCTGTAACCCACTCTGAAAATTCTTGGCTTTCAGCATTTTATCAAATAAGGTTCTGGGTAGCGGTTCACCTGTGTCAATATGCTGCGTCATTCCAGTCAACACATCCCATTCCCAACAAAAATTCTCCATAAACTGACTGGGCAGCTCTACTGCATCCCATTCAACACCGTTAATACCTGACACACCCAAATCTTCAACTTGTGTCAGCAAGTGATGCAAACCATGACCAAATTCATGAAATAACACAATCACTTCATTATGCGTAAATAAAGCCGGGCGGCTCTGTTGATTAATAGTTACAGGTGCTGAGAAATTACAAGTGAGATATGCAACAGGTATCTGTATGACATGATTTGCTGTTTGCTGATTTTCAATTCGCCGGCGTGTAACGGCATCGTCCATCCAGGCCCCCCCCCCGCTTAGTAGGGCGTGCATAGAGATCCAAATAAAATTGGCCAATTAATTGTCCATTGGCATCATATATATCAAAAAACTTCACATCTGGATCCCAGCACTGAATATTGCATGAAGCCGCTGCGGAAACGATACGGATGCCATATAGCTTTTCCACCAGTTTAAACATCCCGGCCAGCACTTTATCCTCTGGGAAATATTGTTTGATTTCTTGATCAGAAAAAGCATAGCGTTCTTCACGCAATTTTTCACTGACATAAGCTAAATCCCAAGCTTCAAGTTCTGGCAGATCGAGTTTCTCAGCTGCAAATTGCTGGAGCGCTTGTAGATCCCGTTCAGCGTATGGTTTTGCCTTAACCGCTAACTTTCTTAGAAAATCCAAAACCTGCTGCGGGGAAGTCGCCATTTTTGTTGCCAATGAAACTTCAGCATAATTCTGATAGCCCAGCATCTGTGCCGCTTCTCGGCGCAGCTCCAATATCTTGTTAATGAGTGGCATATTATCCTTATTCGTCCCAGTATGATCGTCAAACTCACTGGCACGCGTGGCATACGCACGGTACATCTTTTCGCGGAAATCGCGATTGTCGGCATATTGCAGCACAGGAAGATACGATGGCATATGCAGAGTAAATTTCCAGCCGGCTTTGGAATCTGCTGCAGCCAATTCCTTGGCTGTCTGTAAGACATCAGCCGGAATACCCGCTACGGTTTCTGCATCCTCAATGAATAATGAATAAGCATTCGTGGCATCCAACAAATTATCATTGAATTTTGAAGAGAAGCTCGAGAGTTCTTCTTGGATTTGTAAGAATCGCTGTTTTTTATCAGATGGCAATTCCGCACCGCCTAAACGAAAATCTCTCAATTCATTTTCTATAATCTTTTTTCGCGTTAGAGTCAGTTGAGCGAATTCCACGCTTCCACGTAACCGCTTAAATTTTTCAAATAACAGCAAATCTTGAGACAATTCGGCATAAAACTGAGTAATCATCGGAAGATTCTCATTATAGATTTCCCGTAGCTGCGGGCTATTCATCACCGCATTTAAATGCGATACCTGCCCCCAAGCACGTGACAATCGTTCATTCGCATCTACCATGGGTTGTACAAAATTTTGCCAAGTAGGTGGCTGATTATCTCCACGCACTTTTTCAACTACCACACGATTCTCTTTCAGCAACACATCGATGGCTGGCGTAATATGTTCATCCTTTATTTCTGCAAAATGCGGCAGTCCAGAAAAATCAAGTAATGGGTTTGACATGTTGCTCCAATTAATCAGTTAAAAACAAATTGCGTTGTGTCACTTCTCATCGAGAAACAAGATATCGCTTCATTCAGCGTTCATAAACAATATGACCATTCACCAAGGTATATTTAACACCACCCGGTAACTCCATGCCCATAAAAGGCGTGTTTTTCCCTTGACTTAGAATGGCTGATGCTGTCACTTTCCAATAATATCCAGGATCAAAAATACAGATATCCGCAGCACTCCCGACAGATAGATGCCCTGCATCAATTCCCAGTATTTCTGCCGGATCGGATGTGATTTTTGCCAAAACTTTAAGCAAAGGCAAGCGCATTTCATTACCCCATTTTAAAGTTAATGGCAGCAATAATTCCACGCCTGTTGCACCAATCTCAGACTGACCAAACGGCAGCAATTTGGCATCCTCATCTACCGGCGCATGATCAGAACAAATCGCATCAATCGTACCATCTAATAAGCCATTGCGCAGCGCATTGCGATCACTCAAACCACGCAATGGCGGCATCAGATGACAATTCGAATCAAAAAAACCAATATCCATATCAGATAAATGCAGATGATTAATCGTCACATCACAAGTCATCGGTAAACCCTGCTGCTTAGCAGCACGAACCATTGTTAACCCTTCCGCACTGGAAATCCGGCACAAATGCACCCTGACCCCTGTTTCTTTAGCCAACAAAATAATATTAGATATGGCTATTGTCTCCGCACAGACAGGCACTGTGGGCAGACCCAGCCGTGTTGCCACTTCACCATCATGTGCAACACCGTCATTGGTCAAGCTAATTTCTTGTGGCCGCAGCCACACGCTAAAGCCAAAGGTAGAGGCATACCGCATCGCCTGCATGAGCACCCGCAAATTAGGTAACAAACCATCCGGCTGGCCAAAAACAACACATCCCGCATCGTTTAATTCGGCCATTTCGGTCAAACGTTCTCCGCGTAATCCTTGGGTGAGCGCACCGATGGGATAAACATGCGCTTGATTAAGATTCTTGGCACGATGCTTCAGCATTTCTACCAGACCCGGCTCATCTAACGGAGGATCCGTATCCGGCGGACAAGCAAAACTTGTTACCCCTCCGGCAACCGCTGCCTCCATTTCGGATTCAAGAGTCGCCTTATATTCCAGTCCAGGCTCACGCAAGCGTACAGATAAATCAACCAAACCTGGGCACACGATTAACGATTCTGCATCAATGACTCGACTGGGTTGAAATTCATTAGGAGCCGTACCTGTTGCAATGATTTTACCTTTCGCAATAAAAATATCCTGAATAGTATCCACACCCTGCTTTGGGTCAATCAGCCGTCCATTTTTAATATGGATTTTCATAATGACACCTTTAGACCTGATTACCAGCCAAAATTGACATCACAGCCATCCGCACCGCTATACCGAATGTAACTTGGGGCAAAATTACCGACTGCTTACCATCCGCGACCGCAGAGTCAATCTCCACACCGCGATTCATCGGACCAGGATGCATGACGATCGCGTCACGTCGGGCGAGAGATAATTTCTCCGGAGTAAGACCATAGTATTTAAAGAATTCCTCCGGGCTGGGTAAGTTCGCGCCTTTCATACGTTCATTTTGCAAACGCAGCATCATCACCACATCAACATCTTTCAGTCCCTTCGCCATATCGTGATAAACGTGTACACCCAGGCGCTCCACCATTCTTGGCAACAAAGTTTTAGGCGCAATCACGCGTACTTCCGGCACACCCAGTGTAGTCAATGCATGGATCTGGGAGCGTGCTACTCTGGAATGCAGGATGTCGCCGACAATAGCCACACGCAAGTTATGAAAATCACGCTTATAGCGCCGGATTGTAAACATATCCAGCAAAGCTTGTGTCGGGTGTGCATGGCTCCCATCACCGGCATTAATCACATGAATATCTGACCGGACATGCTTGGCAATCAAATGAGCAGCACCACTCTGTGTATGCCGCACAATAAACATGTCCGCATTCATCGCGGAAAGATTGTTGACCGTATCCAGCAATGTTTCACCCTTGGATTGCGCAGAAACTGCAATATTGAGATTGATGACATCTGCCGACAAACGTTTGGCCGCAATTTCAAAAGTCGTTCGTGTACGTGTACTGGGTTCAAAAAAAAGATTGAAAATCGATTTTCCACGCAATAATGGGATTTTTTTGACATCACGTTCGGTGACACCCACAAATGATTCGGCGGTATCCAATATATGCAGCAAAATAGAAGCCGGCAATCCTTCCGTTGTCAGCAAATGCTGCAGCACACCATTCTCATCCAGTTGCGGATTTCTATTGATCATTCTGGAAGGCACTTATCATACAAATTTAAACTTAACTTTCCGCTCTCTTCCCGTTTCAATTCCAGCATTTTATCAACTGGCAGTTCAAGCGCTATGCCGATATATTGCGCAGCAATCGGTAATTCCCTGCCGCCCCGGTCAACCAAAGTGGCCAAACTAATTGAAGCAGGGCGGCCATAATCAAATAACTCATTGATTGCCGCACGAATTGTTCTCCCGGTATGCAGCACATCATCAACCAATATAATATTCACCCCCTCCACTTCAAAAGGTATTTCCGATGGTTTAACCTGTGAATGTAAACCGATTTTATCGAAATCATCGCGGTAAAAAGACACATCCAGTGTCCCTAGCGGCTGTGCAATCCCTAGCTCCTGATGCAGACGTTCTGCCAGCCACACGCCACCTGTGTGAATACCCACAAGTGCGAAATCTTTACCCCCATCAGATCGTATTTTTTTTGCGAGACTTTTGAATAAAATCTCAGCGTCTGGTAATTGCATGCTGTTCGTCAAAAAATGATTGGAGTATTTGTTGTGCGGCAACTTGATCCAGCACTGATTTTTGTTTTCTTCCAGTAATCCCCGCTTCGCGTAACGCTATACTAGCCGTTTGGCTAGTATAGCGTTCATCTTGCAAGATGACTTTGATGTTAAAACGCCCTGCCAACCGTCGTGCAAAGCGTTGGCTAAGCTGTGTCAGCTCATGCGTCGACTCATCACTACTCATGGGCAAACCAACCACCAATAAAACCGGCTGCCAGGTTTCGATCAATTGTGCAATTATAGCAAATCGTCGTTCTGTCACTTCGTTATCGATCGTCACGAGTGGATTCGCAATACCCAGCGTATTATTGCCAATCGCCACGCCAATACGACTCTTCCCAAAATCAAAAGCTAATACAACCCCCTGTGGAAGCTGCTCAAGTGACTGATACTTCGACTGCACATCCACGAAATTTTCTGTCATTCGCAATGATATCTACGCATGCCCAATTTCATTGGATAGATTCGCACAATTAGTAATACCCAGTAACTGCATTGCAGCAGGTAGTCTTTCTTCGGACGGCATATCAAATAACACATCCGCCGATGCAGGTACTGTTAACCATGCATTCTGCCCTAATTCATGTTCAATTTGACCCGCAGCCCAGCTAGCATAACCCATCGCAATCAGCACTTGATCGGGTCCCTCGGCATTTGCTATGGCTTTTAAGATATCCAGTGACGTAGTTAGACCTACTTCTTGATTGACAACCAGTGTAGATTGCCATTTGCCGACCGGATAATGTAATACAAATCCGCAATCTAGTTGCACAGGTCCACCAAAAAGCACAGGCGTTGATTCTGCGAGAGAATCCGTTTGCGAGATACCAAGTTGTCTAAAAAGATTGAATAGTGTCAGATCAGTGGGTCGATTAATGACGATACCGAGCGCGCCTTGTTCATTGTGCTCACAAATATACGTCAAAGTCTTGGAAAATACAGAGTCCACCATTGTTGGCATAGCGATTAAAAAATGGTGTGTCAGATTAATATTTTTCATTGCAGAAGTTTTCTTCACTTATTGCTTGATCGCTCTGATTTCTTTTTATTGCCCAATAGATTATAAATATTATGTCTGTTACGCTCAAACCCAATATGCTGTTTGAGTCATTACTTTCGATCCAAGTTTCATCGTGAACTTTACTGGTAGCGGCAGTTCTGCGCCGCCATATGACAATGCCATGGTCGCATGACTGGCTTCATCAATTTTCATTTGCGTCACAATGGCCCGGCTTTTCTCGTCATTATGCGGCAAAAGCTGCAAATGACCGGCCAGATGCGCTCCAACTTGGTGTTCCGTCTCGGCCAGGAATCCTAAATTCCACTTATCTCCCAGCATTCCGGCCACAACGCCAATAGCAAACGATCCGCCATACCAGAGTGGGTTGAGTAAGCTTTTACGTCCACCCAGTTCAGCGATACGGCGCTCAGTCCACGCCAAATGCTCTGTTTCTTCACGTGCAGCCTGCATCAGTGTTTGCTGTACTGTCTCATTACGTGCCGTTAATCCCTGTCCTTGATACAACGCTTGCGCACAGACTTCACCCACGTGATTCACGCGCATTAATGCACACGATAGCCGTTTCTCTATATCCGTCAATTCAGCTTCTGGCAAATCACTACCCGGAACAGACCGCAAAGTTTGCGCTGGCGTCAGCAAAGTACGTAAGGCACCATCAAAACCAATGATAAGCTTATCAATATTAATCATAGTCTTCACTTCGTAAACCGATAGAATTGAGCATCCATTATAGGCCGATATGTATATATTCAGGTACACTTAAATTTCAACCTGCCTGAATCCAACAAAATCGGGTTTTCATTATAATTCCAAACCCATTTGCCTTGCCAGTAATGTAACTGGGTGCAATACTTCTACCTCTATTCCTCTCTCGTATAATCCATTAGCTATATGCATTGCGCAACCGATGTTTGAAGTCACTAGATATCGAGCACCGCTTTCCATCGCGGCAGATAGCTTGGATTCCAGTAGCCTACTCGCAATTTCCGGCTGATCTATGAAATAAGTCCCCGCAGCACCACAGCATTGATCATTCCCTGATAAAGATACTACTTGTGCACCAGGGATACGTGCAATCAATTTGTGCGGATATACTTGATCTCTTAATACATTACGCAAGCTGCATGGATCATGCACCAGAATTTTTTGTGGCAATGACGCTATTTCCACACTTTCCCATCCTTCAGTTGCAGTCAAAAATCGGTTGATGTCTACGATCTGAGTATGTTCATCCGCCACTCCGGACTCAAGCAACTGCACACCACATCCCGATGCGGTACTGATAATTGTATTCACCTTAAGCCCGGAAAAAACTGATTTATTTTGCTGCGCTAATGATGCCGCTTGCTTCAACGCGCCACTATGCTGATGCAGGGCACCACAGCAAGTTTGATCCGGCGGAACATGGACGGTATAGCCCAAACGATTCAACACATAAATGCTCGAATTTAATGTTGCAACATCCGTTATCCGTGCCACACATCCCAAAAACAAGCCGACTTCACCCCGCCTTTCGCCTTCCGCTGGATAAATTTCCTGCCACCGATTACCCGAAGCGCGCATCCCAGTCACAGACGCTGACGCTGTAAGGGGAAGCTTAACCAATGGAAGCTGCAAAATAAATTTAAATAATTTATTTTTCTCCAACGGACTCAGTTTTTGCAGCCATCGTAACCAACTGCTTTTCTGTATGAAATAGAACAATCGACGCAGGCGATCTAAGCGCACGGGCCGGGTAAGCAATAGCCTTTCCAGCACACTACGCGAACCTGACTTCTGAATGGCTACCACAGATTCTGACTGATCTGCAATCAGCGCACGCGTTTCATCAATCAACTCACCAAAGGGAACATTATTCGGACAAACAGCTTCGCAAGCCCGGCACGTTAGACAACGATCCATATGTAGAATAAATCGCGCATTCAAAGGAATACGTCTATTAACAACCCCATTCATCAAAGCAATGCGCCCACGCGGAGAATCTGCTTCTGATTTCAGCAATCGATAAGTTGGGCAGTGCGGCAAACATAAGCCGCATGAAACACACTGGCTTGATTCATGAATAATAAAATCTTTAGAAAACTTTGGAAGCAATTTATCAATCCCACTGTAGAAGCGTATACTTAAAGCGTTTATTAATCTTCATCGGCTAAAAGCTTGTAGCCGTAATGACTATGGTTATTTTATCACTTGTCAGAATTACAGAAACTACTGTAAAATTAAAAGTTATTTCGATTCAAGCTTCATAATTATTATAGACAGGCTTATAGGCAAAAATATGGTTATTATCAGATTGGCAAGAGGTGGTGCAAAGAAACGTCCGTTTTTTAATATGGTTGTGGCAAATTCCCGCTATGCACGTGATGGCCGATTTATAGAGCGCGTTGGTTTCTATAACCCAAGAGCTACCGGTGGAGAAGAATCATTGCGAGTTCAACTGGATCGGGTCGCTTATTGGCAATCCCAGGGTGCGCAGCTATCAACAACAGCAACCCGGCTGGTCAAACAATTTGTTACCAACAAAGAAGTTCCGGCAAATAGCTAAAACAGATAAATCGGCAATACCTATGGCGATAATGGGTCATATTATCGGCCCTTTTGGAATTCATGGTTGGATAAAAATCAATCCTTACACTGAGTATATTGACGGATTACTGGAATATCCAACATGGTGGCTAAGAAAAGAAAATGATGAATGGCAGGAAGCCCAAGTTGATACTTGGCATATTAACGGTAACATATTAAACGCAAAATTAAAGGAATGCACTGACCGCACGCAAGCTTTGAAGCTCAAAGGAATGCAAGTAGCAGTTCCGCGCAGCCAATTGCCAGATTTACCAGAAGATGGAGACAGTGGTTACTATTGGTCAGATTTGGTTGGTACTGAAGTGGTCAATATAAAAGGCGAAGAACTTGGTAAGGTGGTAGGTTTGATTGAAACGGGTGCGAATGATGTATTACGCGTACAGCATATAAATCAAGAAGGAAAAGAAACGCTCATCCCCTTTATCGAGCAATTTATCATAAAAGTTGATTTGAAGCTTTCTCGGATCGTAGTTGATTGGGGTATAAACTATTAAAAAGTGACAAGCAATGGCGTTTGAATGCGATGTCATCACATTATTTCCGGAAATGTTCAATGCCATTACGCAATATGGTGTAACAGGAAAGGCGAATAGGAACGCTATCTTTCGACTGAATACTTGGAATCCGCGTGACTTTACCCACGACAATCATCGCACGGTAGATGATAGCCCTTATGGCGGGGGACCTGGAATGGTCATGTTGGCACAGCCACTAGAAGATGCCATCACTCAGGCTAAGGCGAGACAAAATGCATTGGGTATCGGAAAAACTCAGACCGCCTATTTGACGCCTCAGGGAAAACGGCTTGACCACGAAACGGTTAAACAGCTTAGCACACTCCCGGGGTTAATACTGCTCTGCGGACGCTACGAAGGCATAGATGAACGCTTAATCATACGTCAAGTAGATATGGAAATTTCTATAGGTGATTATGTTGTTTCAGGTGGCGAGTTGGCTGCAATGGTACTGATTGATTGTATCGTCAGACAAATTCCTGGCACATTGGGTGATCCGGAATCCGCAAATCAGGATTCATTTGTTGATGGGCTATTGGATTGTCCACACTATACTCGCCCTGAGGTATATAAAGGTAGCTATGTACCAGAAGTACTAATGTCAGGCAACCATGCACATATTCGTCGTTGGCGCTTACAACAAGCACTCGGCAAAACATGGTTAAAACGACCTGATTTAATTGAGTTAAAATTTGCACATGGCATGACAGTTGAAGAAGAAAAACTTTTGGAAGAATTCAAACAATCCTGTAAATCTAGGTAAGATCGACAAATAGGGGAAGAAGATATGAACTTAATTGAACAATTGGAAGCAGAAGAAATAAAACGCCTTAACAAAGAAATACCTGATTTCTCCCCAGGAGACACAGTAATTGTTAATGTCAATGTTGTTGAAGGCGATCGTAAACGTGTCCAGGCTTATGAAGGTGTTGTGATAGCCAAACGTAACCGTGGCCTTAATTCAGCATTTACAGTTCGTAAAATTTCAAGCGGAGAAGGCGTAGAACGTACTTTTCAAACATATTCGCCATTGATAGCGAGTATAGAAATCAAACGGAGAGGTGCGGTTTGCCGCGCAAAACTTTATTATCTTAGAGATCGCGCTGGAAAATCAGCACGTATCCGTGAAAAGCTACCTGCTCGCAGTAGCAGTAGCAGTAGTAAAAATCTAACTCGGCCAGAGCAGAATTCCACTTCATCGGATACACCGAAAGAGACTGCTGTATAGTCCACACAGTTCAGAATAGGATTCCGTACATTTGTAGCTATTGCTATCACTGTACGGAATCTAACGTTTAAAGACACGGTTTTTCTACACCTTCTTTTACTTGAGCAACTCCATGACATTCTCAGGTGGTCGGCATAATCTGGCTTTGCTACCACGCACGACAATAGGACGTTGAATCAAGTCTGGATTCTCCACCATCGCTTTGATGATTTCATCGTCTGTCGCCGCACTTAAGTTTCCCGCCGATGGCTCGTCTTTTCGTAAAAGATCGCGTACCGGTATACCGAGCTTCTGAATCAATTCTCGAATTTTGTCCGTTGTTAAGAGAGTCTCATAATAATTAATTGATTCAAATTCTGCACCACTCTCTTTAAGCAAAGATAATGTCGCTCTACATTTACTACAGGTAGGCTTCTGATAAATAACTATCCTATCACTCATAGACTTTCCAGTTATTATTAATTCAAGGAAAATTCGAGATTCCGTATAAACCCAAAAAATTAACTTATTTCACGCCACATTCAGATGAAATTGCCTTATGTGCTGCTGATGACCCACTCAATCCGAAAGTATCGGTTGTTTCCGTACCGCGCGCTGATGCACCCTTAATTACCAATGAATTCCCACGCTTTATACCATCCGTTATTTTATTATCGGTTGCTTCATCAGAAGCCCAAGCTGAGTCATCCTGAGTAAAAAGACGAAAACTTTGATTATTTACTGTTACTGTCGCTTCAGTACCAGGTTTGTATGCATACCCGGCAATATAACTAAAAACATTTTTACTTTTCTCAGCAGGACGGTGCGTAACTAAAGCAAACACATCGCCACGCTTTGAGTAATTCCCTTCTGATTTTTTTGGTTTACTCACCATATAGCAAACTTTGTTATTGTTTTCTATAAACATATAGGCCGTCCAATCACCGTGTTCGCCAATCAATTTGGGCTCTGCGGCTTGAACCGAGTTACACAACGTAAAAACAGCACCAGCTATTATTAACTTTCTAAATTTATGCTTCATTTCGGAAACCTTGAATATGATGGTCGATACGATTTCAGTTAATGGTCAGAGTCAAGATGCAGCATCTTCAATCTAAATTTCTTACAATCAGCAAATAATAATTAAAAACCTTCCATCTTGTAAATGTAAAAACCATTCTTGTTGATCTCATCAGTCACATTTGCAGGTGCGCTCTGGCTATGACAGAAGCTACATTCTTTACTGGTGACCGTTGCGTCTCCTTCGCCAATTGTAGAAAGCCACTGCTTTGCATATTCAACAGCTTTTTGATCATCTTTCACGGCAGTGAATACATCAAAATGCATCGTATGCCCATCTTTAGCTTTAACATAAGTATCATAAACATGAATTTGCATATTATTATTTCCTTGAAAAAATATGGATTACAACAACAAGCGCACTGTAACAGCCCGCTCTATTACAAATGGGAGATATTAACTATACCAATTAATCCATTAAACTGCCATGAGAATTATACTGCCGGAAGACCCGAACAGTTCGTTACCATTTCTTGAGTATGGCTCGTATTATTTCTTTCTCGCAACGATGACACCATCGCGCGTCGGATTAATAAATGTATCAAAATCCGGGTCAGAAAAAATCAGCCGATTATGTTCTACAATCGCTTCTGTTGAATCATACTCAACATTCTGGCAATTCTTCATGGCTACACGGCCATGCCACAACACATTGTCAGCAATATATAGCCCGCCGGGACGTATCCGATGCTTGGCCATTTGCCAGATCTCCGGATAATAGCCTTTTATCCACATCGTTATAACAAATATCAAATAAACCATCAGTCCGTGCAAAAACATCCTGCGCCCTATCCACACAAAATTCTATACGTTGCCATATTCGTTGCATCAGCGTCACTGCAAATAACATACCCATCAGCACCAACAGCTCTTGCAAACCAATAAGCCGAATAACCGTAACCACTGCCAAATTCAAATACCCGCTTTGCGTTAATCATTCTCGCTTGCGTTTCAAGAAAAACGCCAACTAAGCGATTAACAATTGGAAAGTTTCGCAACCGTGCAAATTCTTCCATTTTTACGAGAATAGCATGGTCAGTTCGCACTAATAAACTGCGCATATAGCCCTCAATTGCCGGATTAACAGGTATCAACTCGATTACATCACCAATAACCGGAGATTGAAAATCGTCCACACTTCCTCCCTAGCAATAGCGAATCAAAACAAAATTGTTCACTTTGTTGCCATCAGCACGCATTCCTCACCAGAATTTTTATCGGCTCGAAAAAAGAAGTATGCAGTTAATTGAAACCAGAATCCTCTTAATACATCACGAGTTGTAATAAACTGATACCCCTCTTTTTCTGCTTCCACTGATGGTGGGCTGCCCTGACCAATTCCATACGCACCGATCGGCGTCGTCCAAGAGTGCTGATGACTAAACCCAGCCTTTTGAGCAAGCCGAATCAGTGTTTTACAGGTAAATAGATGAATATGCCGAGGCGATTCAAGGCCACGCCAAGCCGCACCGAACTTACGATGGCCATAACTTTCAGCATTCGGTGTCAGCAATACCAATAAGCCATTCGCTTTGAGTTGGTGGTGACACATCATTAACAAAGTAACCGGATCATGCACATGTTCAATAACATGGCTCAGGATCACGACATCAAATTCTCCGGCGACATCCATGGTTTCAAGTGGCCCTAAATGCACGGGAATATCCTTCTTACGTACATATTCGGAGGCCACCGGATCAATCTCCTGCCCTGTGACATCCCAGCCCAAAGCCCGCATTCGCGCCAATCGCTTTCCGTTGCCACAGCCCACCTCCAATAAACGGCCTGGTGCGGTTTGACTCAGATACATACATTTATAACGCCGGCGCTCGCTACGTAATCCCAGTAAATTAATGCTCAGGGTATGCAGAATGCTGCGAACAATACGTGCCAACCGCGTTTGTTGTGCCTGATTAGTTTGATCATGTGTGTAATAATTTTGGTAAGCTTTGCCAACTTCGTCAATCGTCGGCCTGGGATCTAACCAGACAACACCGCAATCGGCATCTGTGCATTTTTTGAATGTCCATTCCCCTGGCGCGCCAAAAATCCGGTCTACTAAATTACGATACACTATCTTTCCCTGTTTACCGCACAGATAACAATCAGAGTTTGTTTCAGTGCCAATTCGGTCTGGTTGCATAATATGCTTAAATCCTCCCTAGTTCTTGCCTGTGCCAGCTCATGGTAATCCCCGTGATCAACAGCAAAAGAATCGGCGTCCTGCTGAAAATAATAAAAGCATCGGTAAACCCAGCCAGAATAATATAACTAACCAGTCCTGCACCCAATATCGCTAAGCGGCTTCTCTTAAATGCCTGGTACCAGCCCCAGTACAGAAACAGTAAAGCCAGCATACCAGGAACACCGACATGCATGCCAATCTCGATCCAGTCATTATGATAATGGGAGGTTTTCTGAAATTCCGGCAAATCCTTATAAATGCCATTCTTGTACGTCAAAATTGCATTGTCGAAATAGCGCTCAGGCGAACCTGTTCCATAACCTGACAGGGGACGCTCAGCGATAGCGTGCAGCCCGACATCCCACATGGCAAGACGATATCCTAAACTAGAACTGTAATTACCTTGCTGTAACAATTCGATGTTACTTTTAGCCTGAATCAGCCTATCCTGAAAAACAGGGCTGCTATAAGCAAAAATCGCGGTAACTATCAACACAGCGATTAAAATACCTATGAATTTTCTGATTTCTATTTTGTAGCGCAAGAATGCCATAAGCAATACAGCGATGAGCGTTGCGAGCAGCAGAATTCTTCCATTCTGATGAAATTGAATAAATATTAACGCAATCGCCACACTCCACAACAATATCCCTAGTTTCTTGGATTGATGCATGTCAGCAAAACCAATTGCTACAATTGCACCAACCCCAAGCATGGCTGAAAAACTTAGATAAGACATTCCCACGAGTGGAATACCCTGGATTCCCAGGGTATTCCACTGATAAATCCCCACAGACAGAACACCCAAGTAGCCTGTCGCCAGCCCACCTATCGCCCAGGGCAAGCGCTCTCTATTCAACAGCGAGTAGAACGGGATGAAAATCAATAAAATAAAGTACTTTAACCATTTCACTCGCCCGTTTCCCAGCAGCTCACTCCATAACAACCCTAAGAGCAACAGCGTGCATAACAAAAGAATCGCTTGTACAAAGGGTTCTTTGATCGCCTGATTCAATCGATGCAAACCACCGTCTAACACCCAGGCTATTCCGAGCAACGGAAAAGAAACAAAATTCACCTCGCTTCGCCAGAATCCCAGGCAGATGAGAGCTAGCGCAAACCTTATCAACAATTCTTGACGCGTAATATTAGCTGGCATAAAACCAATAGAGGGCTGTTCTCAATAAACCGTTTTAAATTTGAAGTTGGACATTGCAATTATTCTGAATTCTGTTTAGTAATCTCTTGCTTCAGAACGGGCTTCGCTGAAAAATTCTGCTGCGAGTCTGACAAACGTTTGGCAGATTCAAACTGCTCCGCTTCCCATTTCCGCATTTCCAGTTTGCGCACACGCACAAAGAGTGCCAATAGAATCCGCAACAATACAGGTGTACCTGGCAAAATCCACACCGCAGATATGCGCTTATCCGCGCGAGACCGGCCGCGCAGCATCAATTTGATTATCATTTTGATGCTTGCTGGACCGTTCCGCATCTGCAGACAAGATAACTGAGGTAATGGCGAGGATGTCAGCCAATGAATGCCGCCACCCTGTCGCAATACCTGTTCAATCGAATCTGCCAGCTGCGCGGATAAATCAGCCAATGTGCAGTGGCCAGAAACCAGCAGAATATTGCGACGCGCTTCAGGATAACGCGAAAGATATAATGCACGGTTACGTTGCGCCAATAACCGATACGACCGGCCACGTCCAAATGATGCACCGCCAGCATGGTGGATGCAGGCATCCGGATGCACACCCATACGCCATCCGTGCTGAATCAATCGGCGTCCCAAGTCTGTATCCTCAAAATAGCCTCGGCCAAATTGCGCATCAAATCCACCCATTGCGACAAATAGTGTACGCCGGATTAAAAAAGCATACCCCTGGAAGCGATACGTAGCAACATAACCACCTGTCCGCCGTTGATAACGGTCCAGTGTAGACGTGGAAAAATTATCTTGTGTTGGACTGATAACCGCTAATTCAGGATCAGCTGCTAAAGCTTCACACAATAACGGCAAGAAGTTTTCGTGAATTTCGGTATCTGAATTAAGCACGAGCACCAAATCGGCATCTGAGCGTGCAGCCGCATCATTGACCGATTTGCCAAATCCCTGGTTTTCAGGCGCGTGAAAAACATAAAGCTGTCGGTAACGCAAGTGATCAAGCATCACACAAGTTTCTGTATCTGATGCATCATCTTGAACATAAATAGTCCCAATTGACTGACCCAGATAAGTGACAGCAGAATCAATACACCGCTTCGTCAACTCTGGCGCATTATAGACAGGCATGATGACATCAACGGATGGCGCAACGGGTGTATTCATAAATTGTAGGTAAACGGTCTTGCAACCATCCGATTACGTCAAAAACATGAAGAGATGCAAATAAGCACTGGCAGGTTAGATCCGTTCAAAGATCAGATACGCTTCTCCCCAGTTCCGGGTTGATCGCTGTTTCACTTCAAGACCCGCCTGTTGCATTAGCGCAATCGCTTTCGCTTGTTCCTCATCAGTGCCTAACTCGATAATGACAGACCGCAACGCAGGGTGCGCCAATACAGACTCCGCGCCTTTGAGAATGGAAATTTCGATGCCATCGACATCGATCTTGATATAGTTCGGATAAGGGAATCCCCACTTACTGCATAAATCATCTAATGTCACACCGAACATTCCTTGAATGTGCGTCGCGGACATTTTTAAGTTCTCAACGTCTTCTGCTTTTCCAAATTGCGATCGATTCCCGCCCGGGATAAATTTGGGGATATACAATTTGGAAAATTCACTTTTTCCGGAAACCGCAACACAATACGATAAAATATTTTCTCTGAGGTTATTAAAATAAATATTCTTGTTGAGTGCGTAGTAATTATTGCTTTGCGGTTCAAACGCAAAAACCCGAATCTTGTCGCCATATTTTTTGGCTGGATATAAGGAATATTGACCGATATTGGCGCCAATATCAAAATAGCAGGAATTGGGTTCAAAGTTATCCAGCCAATCCAATGTATCCGGCTCTTTGATCGAATACGTTCTCGCACGATTCAGCGTGCGCAAGTGATCGACTGAAATTAAAATACGCTGATCTCTAACTTGCACATCCGCATACCCTCCTTTTAGTTTATATGCTGCCACAATCAACTCGTTTAATATATCTTTGGCCAGCATCATGATCACTTTTCGAAGTTAGTGGGGTAAGTCTTGATTCTTATAAGGCAGAGAAAAGAGCAGTTCAACTTGCTGATTGTTCAAGTAACGCGACATAACGGGGCAGTACGTCGGCATCCGGAAAATCCAGCATTTCCTTTAGAAAGCGCTGCCGGTGTTCTTCAATATAGAAAGAGTCACAACCATTGGTTAAAAAATAATTGATTTTCTCATACACATCATCGCGGCATCTCATCTCTGTTTCCGGCATGAAATAAGCCACCGCTGAACGGGCTGCGATTAAGTAATCCGCTGCCAATACCGGCTTTTTTGCCCTGACGGCTTCGAATACCACCGAAGTAGCCAAATCGATAATCACATCAGACCAATTCATCAAATGCACCGAATGCGCATCATCGCTCGCAACACGCACATTAGGCAATTGCTTGATCGAACTGTCTTTGGTCAGCGATTGCTTCCAGCCGCTCCGCGTATGCGGTTTGATGATCAATTCCACACCGGGAAATTCGGCAATCATATGAACCACTTCACCGACTTCTTCCCAAAATGTCGTAAAGTTGGATTTTCTGAGGAACATGACAATTTTAAGTCGGCTATCCGAGCGGACGAGTGGTGAAGGCGGCATCAATCCGGCAAGTATTTTTAGCCACTCTTCGCAATATCGCGGTGAGCCTAATACGGCAAGCTGGTTGCCTTCCAGAAATGGACGGAAACGAATGGAGCATAACTCGTTAGGCACCACTACCCGATCAAATATCTTCGCTGCCGAAAACGTGATGTCGGGTTGCAAGTGTCTTTCACCACGGCGAATCAATTGACTGGCATGCGGGCTGTCACCATGTGGCAAGGAAACCGTACCGAGACCTCTTTCTTTTGCCATCGCTACCACTACTTCAACCCATTCCACACAAATCACCGAATTCCGCTCAATCCAGTCAAACGCCACAACCCCCTTGCCCGCATCGCCAAAACATCTGTTCAATAGGAATTCAGCGGTATGCCGCCACAACGGCTCGCGCTGTTTTTCATCAAAACGACCGGCAAGTTTCTCCGCCAGCCGGCCAAGAATTTTTATGCGCCGGACATTGCGCGTCAACATCAGCATTTGCAAGCGCCACTTTAAATACTCAGCCAGCGGAAACAGCTCCTTCATATGCGCGACACGCACACCTTCGAGTTGGCTTAAATATTTAATGCGAAAATCACGACGGAATTGTGTTGAACCAATCAGTACCACATCACATTGGTTCCCCGATCCAATCCACTTGTAAATGATCGGGGTAACATGATCAATATCGTTATAATGTCGAAGAAAGAAAAGGGCTTTCATAGCCATGATAGGGTTTCAGAAATATTCAGGACAGGCAGCATCTCTATTATTTTCCCAGTTTAAACAGAAGACTCTGTGAAGCGCGCTCATTCTACTCTTGCAATTATTCAATTACCAGCAACGTAGCCCTATCCGCTTCGGGATAAAATCATTGCGTGCAAGAAAACCGTTAAATTTAACAATAAGTATTGCCCAAGAAACAAGAAAAACCTGATAATCAGCAAGTAGTTTCTGAGTGTAGTTTTTTATACGCATAAATATTAACCAACCACACGACAATTCAATGAGAACAATCGCTGTAATACCCGCCCGCATGGGTTCATCACGTTTCCCCGGCAAACCCATCGCAAAAATATTGGGCCGCCCGATGATTGAACATATCTATAAGCGCGTCGCCATGAGCAAATCGCTTGATGCCACCTACATTGCAACCTGCGATGAAGAAATCCGGCAAATCGCGGAAGGTTTTGGCGCACAGGTGATTATGACCGCCGATACGCACGAACGCGCCAGCGATCGCGTAGCCGAAGCCGTTACCCAACTGGAAGCGGATCTGATTGTCATGGTGCAAGGTGACGAACCGATGACACACCCGAACATGATCGATACCGCCGTGGCACCGTTTAAACATGATCCGCAATTGGGTTGTGTCAATCTGGTGCGCAAAATTGATCACGAAGCCGATTATCTGGACGTCAATACCATCAAAGTAGTGATGAATCAACAAGGCGACGCCCTGTACATGTCGCGCCGCCCGATCCCGTCATTGGCCAAAAGCGGCTTTGCCGATACCGCCGCGTATAAGCAAGTATGTATTATCCCGTTTCGCCGCGCGACGCTGTTTCAATACACCCATTTAACACCTACACCACTTGAGCAATTGGAATCGGTCGACATGCTGCGCCTGCTCGAACATGGCTTCCAGGTTAAAATGGTGCACACCGAATATAATACCCAGGCGGTGGATACCACAGCGGATCTCGCACGCGTCGAGAAACTGATGGAATCAGATCCGCTGCTCACCCGCTACTAGGAATAATCATGTCACTAAAATCAAGATTGAGCCGGTCCGAATTAACCATTGGCTCATGGGTCACACTGGGGCATCCATCGATTGCCGAAATCATGGCGGCAGCGGGATTTGACTGGCTGGTGCTGGACATGGAACACAGCGTGCTGGAACTCAGCGAAGTGCAATCCATCATCCAGGTGCTGGACGCCAAACAATGCCCGGCCATCGTGCGTTTGACCTCAAATCACCCCGATCAGATCAAACGCGTCATGGACGCTGGGGCAACCGGTGTGATGGTGCCGATGATCAAATCCGCCGCTGACGCCAAAGCCGCAGTCGATGGCGTGTATTACCCGCCACGCGGACAACGCGGCGTCGGCCTTGCGCGCGCTCAGGGCTATGGCAACAGCTTCCAGGCTTACCGGCAATGGCTGGATGAAAATGCGGTGATCGTCGTGATGATCGAACATGTCGATGCGGTCAAAACCATTGATAGCATTCTGGCTGTGCCAGGTATCGACGCCTATATCATCGGCCCGTATGATTTATCCGGTTCAATGGGACGCCCTGGCGATCTCAATCACCCGGATGTGCAAGCGGCCATCGCACAAGTTCTGGAAGCTGGCCGCCGCGCCAACAAACCCGGCGGCATTCATGTCATCGAACCGGATCCGGAAGCACTGCAACAACGCATTCAAGCCGGTTTTAATTTTCTTGGCTATGGTCTGGATATTCGCATTCTGGATTCCATCTGCCGCACTCACTTACAAAGTATTCGCGTAACACTTAAAACGTCATGAGTTCATTTGCCATATCCACTTCTTCTTTCGACATTGACAATAACCCGCCGATTCAGCAACTCCTGCAAAACGGCATGCAAGTAACCACCAATCCGCACCGGCGCAAACTCACCGAGGATGAAATTATTGAATTACTGCAGGAAGGCGCAACCGGCCTGATCGCCGGGATTGAACCACTGACCGAGCGCGTATTTCAGTCTGCCAGCAATCTGAAAGTCATCTCGCGCTGTGGTGCCGGGTTGGACAGTGTCGACTTGGCTGCGGCAAAAAAGCATGGCATTACGGTTTTTAACACGCCGGAAGCACCCGCACAAGCGGTAGCCGAACTGACACTGGGCTTGATATTGACCCTGCTGCGGCAAATCCACCAGATTGATCAATCGGTGCGCAAAGGCGAATGGCCGCGCACGCAAGGCCGTCTGCTTGCCGCGCAAACCGTCGGCATCATTGGCATGGGACATATCGGGCGGCGTGTTGCACGTCTGTGCCAGGCTTTTGAAGCCACAGTGATCGCACACGACCCGTTTGCAAGTCAGGTGCCTGCCGATGTCGCATTGATATCCCTGGAACAATTACTGGCGACTGCGGACATTATTACCCTACATCTACCTTATGGACCGGATACACATCATCTGCTGAATGCCAAGGCATTCGCAACCCTAAAACCTGAAGCGATTATCATCAATGCCGCGCGCGGCGGATTGGTCGATGAAAATGCACTTTTGGCCGCATTACAAGCAGGCAAAGTCAGCGCCGCCGCCTTGGATGTGTTCGAGCAAGAACCTTATCATGGCCCATTAATCGAAAGCGGCAATGTCATCCTGACGTCGCATGTCGGCTCTCTTGCCCGGGAATCACGCCAACTGATGGAAATTGAAGCGGCTGAGAATCTACTGCAAGGTTTAATCAAAGCAGGTCTAATCAATAACGGATAACACTATGGTGAATGAAACGGTTGTTGTATTTGGCGCCAGCGGTTTTTTGGGCAGCCATGTCGCCGATGCATTATCGGCTGCAGGTTACCGGGTACGGTTATTTGACCGCAGCCCCTCGCCCTATCTTAAAAATAATCAGGAAATGATCCTTGGCGACATCATGAATCTCGACCAAGTGATCGAGGCTGCCAAGGGAACATCCATCGTGTATAACTTTGCCGCGATTGCGGATATTGATGAAGCCAACGACAAGCCCATCCCCACTGCAACCATCAACGTGTTAGGCAACATGCATGCCTTGGAAGCCGCGCGCATTGCCGGAGCCCGCCGTTTTGTGTTCGCCAGCAGCATTTATGTCTACTCCGAATCCGGTTCTTTCTATCGCGCCAGTAAGCAGGCAGCGGAACGTTTCACCGAAACCTACCATGAACGCTACGGTCTGGATTACAGCATTCTGCGCTACGGCTCGTTGTATGGCCGGCGCTCTGATAAACGCAACGGCATCTATCGCATGCTGCACGAAGCCGTCGCCCACCACTCCATTACCTACAAAGGCAGCGGTGACGCCATGCGGGAATATATCCATGTGGAAGATGCCGCGCGCATGAGCGTACAAATATTGGCGCCGGAATTTGCCAACCGCCACATGATTCTGACTGGCCAGGAAAGATTGCGCATCAAAGATGTCATGACAATGATCTCGGAAATCCTACCGTGGCCGGTTGAATTGCATTTTGACGAAGCCAACACCGTGCACCACTACGAAATTACGCCCTACGCGTTTCAACCCCGCGTTGGCCGTAAGCTGGTTCTGAATGAACACGTCGATCTGGGACAAGGCATACTCGATTGCCTGCGGGAAATTCACCAAGATCTGCATCACGGCGATGAAAACGACGACGCCACCCCAGCCACCTCGGACAACCGCGCCTAATCATGAACAATTCCGGCTGGCAGGCGATCATTTTCGATTTTGACGGCATCGTAGTGGAATCCGGAAAAATCAAAACACAGGCGTTCGCGGAACTTTACCGTCCTTACGGCGAAGACATCGTCGCAGCAGTAGTGCAATTTCACAGCCAGAACGGCGGCATGTCGCGCTACCGCAAATTCCGTCACTTCCAGGAACACTTTCTTTCAAAGCCGCCACTGACGGAAACGGAAGAGAAACAACTGGATATCCGCTTTTCCGAGCTGGTCGTCGAAGCTGTCATTGCCGCCGAAGCGGTGCCCGGCGCAGTCGAACTGATCCGCCAGCAATCCGGAAGAATCCCTTTATTCATCGCCTCCGGCACACCGGAAACGGAACTCAAAGTCATCGTCGAACGCCGCGGATTAGCCCCCTACTTCACCGAAGTGCGTGGCGCACCGGCGCTCAAGAAAACGATCATCGCGGAAATTTTATCCAAACACGCGCTGAAACCGGAATCGGTACTGATGATTGGCGATGCCATGGCGGATTTGGAAGGTGCGCAAGCCAACAACACCGCTTTCCTGGGCCGCGTCTTTCCCGGTGACCCGAACCCTTTCCCCGAGCATGTCAAAATCGTTCCCGATTTATGCGGGTTAGTCGCGTAAGCGCCTCAGCTTCCCGATGCAACGCCATGCCTTCCCGAATATCGAGCAACTGAGTCAGGCCTTTGCCGACTTTGCCGCAACCTCACTGCAAAATACGCTAGCCCAAAAACAACACGCCACACTGGTCGTCCCCGGCGGCAACACGCCACGCTATTACCTGCCCGCACTGGCAAAATGTGGGCTACCTTGGGATCGAATCACCGTCACGCTCAGTGATGAGCGTTGGGTTGATGTTACTGATGAACAATCGAACGAACATCTAGCAAAACAGCACTTGATGAATCACCTCCCCGCAACCACACGTTTCGTGGGTCTAAAAACCCGGCACGACAATCCTTTTGTTGCCATCGAAGAAATTCACCAACGACTGGATAAGCTGCCGCTACCATTGAGTTTGACGGTATTGGGGCTGGGAGAAGATGGACATATTGCTTCATTGTTTCCAGGGATGAATCCTGATTTAACTGATACTCATCACTGCGTTGCGATCGCACCGCCGATTGCGCCATCGCTGCGCGTCAGTCTTTCATTGAAACTGCTGGCGGAAAGCGAGCAAATTGTGTTGGTGGTTACGGGAGAGAGTAAGCGGCGGTTGTTGGATCGGTTAACAACAAATCCAGATTCGAAAATACCTTTCATTTGGCTATCGCAACTTGCGAACTCAAAAATTACAATTCTTGAGGCTAATGGGAAATAAAGTGGCAAAACCAAATGATTCATTGGTATTCGTCGTAGGAGCCGGTGCTAGCAAGGAAGCAGGGCTTCCAACTGGTTATGAGCTAAAAGGTCGAATAGCTGCGGCACTGAAAACTCGACTTGGAGGCGTTCATCAGCAGATGAGCTGTGAAAATGAATCAATCGAAAAAGCTCTCTGGCAAATATGCCAGAGACAAGCTGATCGTCAACAGCAAAATATAAATTCTTACCACAGCGCTTGTATAAGTATTGCTAATGGTATGCAAGTAGCTCCATCCATCGACCATTTCATTAATGCGCATAGACATGATTCGGAAATTACCATCTGCGGAAAACTTGGAATTGCTTACTGCATTCTAAGTGCTGAGTCAGGATCAGAAATGCGGGTTGATAATCAAAATATTAATAATACAATTAACTTTAAAGAACTCGAAGAGACCTGGTATAACTCGTTTTTCCATTTAATTGTGGATGGATGTCAATTGGAAGATATACCGGATAGGTCATCCCGAATTGCAATCATTACTTTCAACTATGATCGATGTATAGAACATTATCTACATCATTCACTCCGATGCCTTTATCCTCAGATCAGCCCCGAACAAGTTGCAAAGTTGCTGGAAAACTTAAAAATTTACCACCCATACGGATATCTTGGCCCATTGCCATGGGTAAGTAATTCTGCTGTTAATTTTGGAGGAGTAGAAATTACTGAGCAGCTAGTTTCTATGGCACGCGGGCTAAAAACATTCACCGAGGGAACTGACGATGCGCATAGCGACATCATCGAAATTAGATCCACGATCCGTTCTGCAGAACGTGTTGTTTTTCTAGGATTTGCATTTGCAGAACAAAATCTTGAGCTTCTTTATGGTAGCAACAAACCGGCAACTGCGATCAGCTCACCCGTTTATGCAACTGCGTATGGGTTATCGGAAAGCGATGTTCAGGTTATCAAAAATGATTTGCACGATATCTCTGGGCATCAACCACCCAATATTCATATTCGTAATGATCTTACTTGTGTCAACCTATTGCGAGAATACCGACGCAGCTTAAAAATTCGATAAACCACTATAGCACGGTAGGATGTGTCGATATAAGGAGGCGCATCAATCGAGAGATAATCTAAATCAAAACCAAGGTAGGGCATGGCTCTTATTGCGCCAAATGTAAATTCCGGTGCAATGCGCTTCGCTTATTGGCACCCTACTACTCGCGGCAGAGACTAAACCACTGAACGGGTCATTCATATCTGTATCGAAAAAGCACACAATGTTTCCTGTCGTTTTCGCAGTAGCGCGGCTCAATGTCTGTGTTAGCGGCCTCAACAAGAAGCTTTATCAGACGCACGATCAGCCACCAATCCGTGCCTGCATTCGTCGTCGAAATTCATCTCGATCAATCAACTTCGCGGTGCCCGCATCAATCTCAGCAAGGCGGCGCAGAATTTCCTTATCACAAGCCTCCAATACATCCGCATCATCGGGCGCATCCAGACTTTTAACCAAAGCATGCGCCAACTCGGCACGCTCTGCTTCCGGTAACATGAGCGCTTCGGAACGAAGCTCGTTCAAACTTTCAGTTTTCATGAGTGCTCCGTAGAAATACAACCAGTCCCTATAATAGCTAACTTATCGGTCAATCAAAAACCCCGTCAAATCGTCCCACCATTCTCAAGCCATGCTCGGCAATCCGGAGTCAATGCACGCCCGCAAGCGGTATCATAAAATGCCAATTCCTCGTCAGACAGTACGTCGCGCCAGCGGTTATTGGTGCCTTTGTGCATAAAAGTCTCCGCGCCGCCCTTCCAAAATTGACCGCCCCCCGGTGCATACAGCTCACCCTGGCGTTTCATCTCTTTAAAGGATATCGCTTTGATAATGCCGTCCCATGCTTGCTCGGGCACATCAATCTCCAGAAATGCAGCGATGCGGCGAACCTCACGCTCGGTGTCCGCGAGCATGTCGCTGTAGTGGAACAACTGAATGTTGGGCAGGTGACGGAAATTCCACCAGGATTGAACATTGGAAAGATGCGACCAGTACGGCCAGCCGTCGGTTTCCCACGCAAACGAGCCACGGGTTATCCAATTCTGCCAGAAGCTATGGATATCATCCGGTGGTGGCGGGAGTTCATCTCCTACGCGGCCCGGCAGCCTATTCAGGAGTATCAGCATTTCTTCCTTCATGCCGGTATAGTGATTCCACAATGACATGAAAACATCACGCGCATCGCGGGCGATATAGAGGTATTTAACCTTTTCATTATAAGGCACGCCATCGAGCGGCAAATGCGTCTTGATAAAGCGGCGATGCTGCTGCGCCTTCAAGTTGTTCAGAACCACTTCGAGCGGAATAATCCGCATGTCCAGCCACGGCGACATTTGCGTAGGCGGCGCAGGGAAATTCCCGTCCGGAAAAAGCAGATGCGCAACAATCGCTTGCGTCCACGTCGTACCAGCTTTGTAGGATGTTGCAATGACGATATCATCAGCGCGCGATTCAAAATAATCCCAGCGCGTGCTGTCAAAATGGTGATTCTGATAAATATGCGTGCGCTGGGGTAGATTCAGCATCTTTCTGGCCTGTTATGAAATGATAGCTTGTTAACTTACAGGGGCACTTTCGATTTGGCAAGCGATTGCGGTGTGCGGATAAAGAATTGGTAGCAATCTGCGCTCGATTTAATCACCGGTTAGCTTACTTTCAACGCGTCCAATCAATCCTGTGGCACCACTTTAGGCCGCCGGTTGTTATCGATAGCGACATAAGTCAGTACGGCCTCGGTGACTTTGATGCAGATCTCTTCCCCGCCTTCCCGCACGCCACGCTGAGCGTATACCGAGACATCGACGGTAATCGAAGTATGACCCACTTTAATAATTTCGGCATAGAGGCTGACGATATCGCCGACAAACACGGGTTGCTTAAATACAAAAGAATTGACGGCCACCGTTGCGACCCGACCGCGTGCGCGCCGGATAGCCGGGATGCTGCCCGCCATGTCCACTTGCGACATAATCCAGCCACCGAAAATATCGCCGGCATAGTTGGTATCCGATGGCATCGGCACCACGCGCAATATGGGCTGACCTTCCGGCAAGGCAACATGAAGCATCGAATCATTCGGTATGTTATGCATGGAGGTATTTAGCTGATGAATAGGAATACTGCAAGAATACAATAATCCTCTCATCTAAGGTCAGTTTCTGTTTTTCCCAACTTCGCATTCAGCATGGCAGTCGGTTCATTCGCTTTTCGGTGGGAAACACGGGAGAATGGGGCCATAAAATTACTCTAATCAGATCAGGCTTATGGAATCCCTATTTGAAACTGCCGCGCGTTGCCTGATCACCTGTGAAATCGAAGAAAAATTGCGTTTGGCCCAGCAAACGGCACAGGCATGGCGTGACGGCTTATTATCCTTAGACTGCAAAGACGGACCTGAACCAATTGGCGAACCTGGGCATCCGGCCAAGCCTGTTCTGGTGACGCCGGATAAGGTACCCAAACGCGGTCTGGGTACCAAAGAGGGCCTTTCCGCCCTGGTCCATGCAATGGCGCATATCGAATTCAACGCCATTAATCTGGCCTGGGACGCCGTATATCGTTTCCGTAATCTACCTGAACAGTTCTACAGCGATTGGATAAAAGTGGCGGAAGAGGAGGCCTATCACTTTCAGTTATTGCGCACACGCCTGAATGAGCTGGGCACTGATTATGGAGAATTCACGGCACATAATGGTTTGTGGGATATGGCTAAGCGCACAGCGTTTGATCCGATGGTGCGCATGGCGCTGGTGCCGCGTGTGCTCGAAGCCAGAGGATTGGATGTGACACCCGGCATTATCAAACGATTGCGTCAGGTCGGTGACGAGAAAACGGTCGCAGTGTTAGCGATCATTTTGCATGATGAAGTCGAACATGTAGCGATCGGATCGCGTTGGTTTAAATATTTTTGTCAGCAACGCGGATTAGATTCAGAGCAGACTTTTCGAGAATTGATCAGCCAATACTTTACACGACAGATATCCGGTCCATTTGATTATGAAGCAAGACAAAAAGCAGGTTTCACTATCACCGAGCTAAAAGCGCTTGAATGCATGGGAGTCTCCGTGGCGCATCCCGAAGAAATCCCATCGAATCGCTCCTAAACAGTTAATTTGTCAGGAAATTCGATCACTCCCGCCGCTCAAAGCGGTAAAACGCCAGCATCCCCATCAAATTCGGCAGGAAATTGACCGGATGATCGCCGTTCATCACCCTACGTTCGAGAATACGTGCGTCACATTGTTGGCACAGCGCTTCAAAATCACCCAACGTGCATAAATGAATATTGGGCGTGTCATACCAATGGTACGGCAAAGTTTTTGACACAGGCATATGCCCGGAAATAACCTGCATACGGTTTCTCCAGTAGCCGAAATTGGGAAATGAGACGATACCCTCCTTACCCACCCGCAGCATTTCCTGAATGATACCTTCAGTGTGGCGCATGGCCTGCAAAGTTTGGGACAAAATGACATAATCAAACGAGGCCGATTCAAAGCTGGATAACCCTGTTTCCAGGTCATTCTGAATCACATTAATGCCATTACGAAAGCAACTGAGCAGATTATCGTCGTCAATTTCCACGCCATAGCCAAAAACATTCCGCGTATCGCGCAAGTGGCGCAGCAATGAACCGTCGCCGCAGCCTAAGTCCAGAATCTTTGCACCCGGTTTAATCCATTGAGCAATGGCGGCGAAATCCGGACGTAATGCGATGGTTGATGGTGCTGTTGTATCAGTCATGGTTAATTAAAGCTTATCCACTCAGGTTGAAACATTGTCCATATACGCCCGTACCAGTTGATGGTAATACTGCGTTTCCATCAGAAACGAGTCATGGCCATGGCTGGAGGTGATCTCTGCATAGCTCACATTAATCTTGTTATCCAGTAGCGCTTTGACAATCTCCCGGGAACGTTCCGGCGAAAAACGCCAATCGGATGTAAACGATAAAATCAGGTAATCCGCTTTGGCAACCTGGAAAGCCGCGCTTAAATCGCCACCGTAAGTATTCGCCGGATCAAAATAATCCAGCGCCTTGGTCATCAGCAGATAGCTATTGGCATCGAACAGATCCGCAAATTTGTCGCCCTGATAGCGCAGGTAGGATTCAATCTCAAACTCAACATCAAAGCCGAAAGAAAGATCTCCATTACGCAAGCTGCGCCCAAATTTCGCCGCCATCGAATCGTCAGACAGATAAGTGATATGTCCCAACATGCGAGCCAACCGCAGGCCGCGCCTCGGCAAGGTATCGTAAGCGTAGTAATTCCCGCCGTAAAATTCCTGATCGGTCATAATCGCCTGGCGCGCTACATCGTTAAACGCAATATTTTGTGCCGTCAATTTGGCCGCAGCAGCAACCACCAGCGCATGGCGCACTTTTTCCGGATAATCCAGCGTCCACTGCATTGCCTGCATCCCGCCCAGACTGCCGCCGACTACCGCGGCAAACTGCTCAATCCCCAAGTGCTCGGCCAATTGCACCTGGGTTTCCACCCAATCTTCCACGGTAACAATCGGAAAACTCGCGCCGTAGTGCTTTCCGGTTTTCGTATCAATACTGGCAGGGCCGGTAGAGCCGTGGCAACCGCCCAGATTATTCATACCCATCACAAAGAAGCGATTGGTATCAATCGGCTTGCCCGGACCCACCATATTATCCCACCAGCCGTAGCTTTTCTCTTTATCCGCATACACACCGGCCACGTGGTGATTACCCGAAAGCGCATGACAAATTAGTACCGCATTGGATCGTGCTGCATTCAGTTGCCCGTAGGTTTCATAGACCAGATGATAGCTATCCAGCATCAATCCGCTTTTCAACTGTAATGGCTTGTCAATGGTTACATATTGCGGTGTCACAACACCAACTGATTTTGAATCTTGCATTTATATAAGGAAAATCCCGAAAAAACGACTAAATATCCTGTTGACAATTATATCGTCAAAAAAACTGGCAGACACTAGGGAAAACTCTGATAAACCCATCGGCTAGTTCACCCTGATCGCAATTGGCTCTTTCAGAGCTTTTCTAATCATTCAACTTAGCCAGCAATGCTGCCATCTTTTCCGGTTGATCCGTTTTCATAATCTTTTGTGTCAGCGGAATAATATCAGGCAAATGGCTTTTTAATATCTGGTTTTTCACTGTCAGCAATTGCGCCGGGTACATGGAGAATTGCTGCAGCCCGAAACCCAGCAGTAGACGGGTAAACTGCTTATCACCAGCCATCTCACCACAAATCGACACCGGCACTTTGGCGTGATTGGCACTCTGAATAATATGCGAAACCAGCCACAATATGGCTGGATGAAACGGATCATAAAGATGCGCCACCGCATCATCGATCCGGTCAACAGCCAGGGTATATTGAATCAGGTCATTGGTACCAATGGACAAAAAATCCAGCTTTCGCATAAAGAGATTCAGACTCAACGCAGCCGCTGGGATCTCAATCATCCCGCCGACTTTAATGTGTTCATCAAAATGAATTTTTTCATCGCGCAAGGTCTGTTTCGCATACTCAATCAGATGTAAGGTTTGATCAATTTCCGCCACATTGGACAGCATCGGCACCAAGATACGCACATCGCCGTATTGAGATGCGCGTAAAATAGCGCGTAGTTGCGTATGAAACATTCTCGGCTCCGCCAGGCTCAACCGGATAGCCCGCAACCCTAACGCCGGGTTAGCCGCAACTTGCACGGCACCTTTCAGACTTTTATCCGCCCCCAGATCAAAGGTACGAATAGTAACCGGCTGTTTATGCATTTTGACTGCAACAGTCCGGTAAGCCTCAAATTGTTCCTCTTCGCCCGGCAAGTCATCCCGATTGAGAAACAGAAACTCGCTGCGGAACAAACCGATGCCGGTGGCGCCACTGGTTTTGACTTGCTCAATATCTTCCGGCAGTTCGATGTTGGCGTATAAATCGATCGGCGTGCCATCTAATGTTACCGCGACAACGCTCTTAATGCGCTGCAGCTTTTTTTTCTCCAGCTCCAACTGGCCTTGCCGCAAACGGTATTCATCCAGGACATACTTATCCGGATTGACAATGACAATGCCATGCGTGCCATCCACAATCAGACGATCGTTCTCCAGAATTAACTGATGCGCTTGATGCAACGCCACGATAGAAGGGATATTGAGACTACGCGCAACAATCGCGGTATGCGAGGTCTGACTGCCCAAATCGGTTAGAAAGGCGGTAAACTGATGCTGTTTGTACTGCATGACATCGGCAGGACTGAGATCATGCGCCACCAGAATACTATCGCCGGTAAGTCTCGATGCCACCGGCAAATAACCGGGATGTCCCAGCATCGCTTTGAGCACACGCTCGACAACTTGCACCACATCGGCTTTGCGTTCGCGCAAATAAGCATCCTCGATTTCTTCAAACTGCGCCAGTAGCACTTGCATCTGCTGCGTCAACGCCCATTCCGCATTGCACTGGGTCTGCACAATCATGCTATGGGTCGCTTCCGAAAGTGTCGGATCATCCAAGATCATCAGATGCAGATCCAGGAATGCACTAAACTCCGCGCGCGCATGACCATCGGCGACAGATCTTTGCAGCGCCTCAAATTCTTCACGAACGACAGCAAAAGCACTATCCAGGCGCGCAATCTCTTTGTCCATCTGATTTTTAGGAACCAGATAATGCATCACCTCTAAAGCAGCCGGTGCAGCCAAATGTGCATGCCCGATGGCAATGCCTTCCGATACGCCAATACCTTGCAGGATAAAGCTCATTCGCCTTCACCAAAATAGTCTTCAACCAATGCCACCAATGCCGCCAGCGCCTCAACCTCATCGTCACCGGTTGTTTCGATCTGTATGCGCGACCCTTTATTGGCCGCCAGCGTCATAACCCCCATGATACTTTTTGCATTTACGCGGCGATTATTCTTTGTCGCCCAGACTTCGCATTTGAATTGACTGGCCAGTTTCGTCAGTTTTGAAGACGCGCGCGCATGCAATCCCAGTTTGTTGACAATTTCCACTTCTTTAGTCTGCATGGCAAGGCTCCGCACCAATATGCATGACACCGCACTGGCCACCACTCAGTCCTTTCTCGATCACCACAGGAAGCGGCTCACTACGATAAGTCAGCACACGCACCAGCATAGGCAAATTGACACCCGCGATACATTCCACTTTCCCGGGTTGCATTAACCGGCTGGCAATGTTGCAGGGTGTTGCGCCACACATATCACTCAGTACCAGCACCCCATCACCGCTATCCAGTTGCTTTATCAATGCGCGCGCTCGGGTGAATATGGCATCGGGATCATCCTGTGGAAAAACACTCAAATGCAGCAGTTGCGGCGGCTTCATGCCTACTACATGGCTTGCGCAACGAATCATATGATCCCCTAAATCTTCATGTGTGAGAACTAAAATCCCAATCATCTCGCTTTTATCCTGCCCCGGTTTCGTAAACAACAATTTAAGAATTCTAGCATTGACAGTGCGTTAATGCCCTGTGTTGTTGCATATTCACATGAAAATACCTCCAAGTGATTGTTCTGTCTATTTATTCAACCACTCCATTATTCAATGCGTTATATTTATTTTTATGAATTAATAATCTAAGGAATACTCAAAGCCTGATGTAGTGGTCAGCGTATACTGATAAGTAAATGTCTTGATTTAATGTGCAACATTATTTTGATCGGTGGCAAAGACATGAAAAAAAATGATCGAATCTCAGCCTTGTGTAAAGCAGCCGAAGCGATGGCACGCGGCGATTTCACACCGGATATCCCGATCGGTGATGATAAAATTGGTCATTTGGGTAAGTCCCTCAAAAAACTATCTGCTTACCTCAAGAAACAGTCAGAAAGAAGCCAATCTCTCTACCGGATTATGGTTGAGTGCAACCTCAATCTACAGCTGATCGATGTACTTAACCACATTTATGAATCCTTTCAGGTACATTTGCCATATGACCGGATTAGCTTGGCTTTACTTGAGAAGGATAGCAACAAGCTTAAATTGCATTGGTCGCGTGCCGATTATGACAAGACAGAATTAATTTCTGGCCTCTCAATCCCTATGTCTGACAGGGGTTTGCAAGCAATCATCGACATCAACGAAATGCTAATCATTGATGATTTAACCACACATTTGGAAAAACACCCAGAATCCAGGCTTGCGCAAGCAATTATTAAAGAAGGCATTCGCTCCTGCCTCATTTGCCCTTTGGTCGCCGCGGGAAAAACAATTGGGTTTGTTTTCTTTTCTTGCCGCAAGAAAAGCATTTACAAAAACCTGCATAAGGACTTATCCCTGCAAATCGCCAGCCAATTGGCGATCATCCTTGAGAAAACTCAATTATACAAAGGAATAAAGCTAAACAAGCAACTCATCGCGCAGAAAAAATCATTGCAACAACGCGTCACACATGACGCCTTAACCGGATTGCTCAACCGCCCTGCCATATTTGATATCTTGCATAAACAAATCTTGCGTGCCAGACGAGGTGGAATTGGAATTGCGGTGATCATGATTGATATTGATCACTTCAAAACCATCAATGATACCTGCGGCCATCTCACGGGTGATGCGGTGTTATGCGAAATTGCCAGCCGCCTGACCCAATCGGCCCGCTCTCATGAATACATTGGACGTTATGGTGGCGAAGAGTTTCTGGCGATTATCTCTCCCTATGATCAAGCTGGTGCTTTAAAAGCTGCGGAAAGATTCCGTCATGCCATTGCCTGTCAGGAAGTTAATGCCAATCAGACACTGGTTCCCGTCACAATCAGCTTGGGCGTGGCCATCGGCACAGAACAAGAAACGCTGGACGAGAATCAGTTATTACGGCGCGCCGATGAAGCACTCTATTTGGCCAAGCATAAAGGGAGAAACCGAGTTGAAGTCGCCAAAGCAGATGATTAAGGAAATTCTGAATAATTCGCATTTGTCATTCCGAACGCAGTGAGGAATCTTTAATAATCAATGCAATAGATTCCTCGATCTTGCTCGAAATGATACTTGTTCAGAGCTTCCTTAAGAGAACGTTACCTATCCGCCGCAATACACCAAACTCTTATCTGAAAGTATTATCACTTGGAATTTATTTGCTGCAATAAGAATTACCCCATATCACTGTATTTCGCGCTATCTAATCCCTAGTTTTTGCGGTCCTATTTTTAAATAACTCGTAATACCCCCTAATTCAAGTTCCCAGGAAAGATTCCGAAAGGACCACTTCAATACTTGCTTCGCTCAATGTGAAGTCAAGTTATCCAGTAATTAATTTAGAAATTTTTACAGGGAAATTACCATGCCTAACGCATCTTTGTTTAGACGCAACCAAAACAAATCACTGCATTACTCACCATTTGATCGCATCCTGATTCTTATCACAGTCATTCTCATTTCCGCATCTTTCAATAGTTTCTCCGCACCTTCTGATGAAATAACAGGTGATTTGGATGTCATTCACAAAGACGATTTCGACAATCATATCCATTTAGAAAACGATTATTTTCTCCGTGATGACAATGGAATAGATTGGTACCAACTTCATTTCGATCGCTCACCACCTGACCATCTGCGCAGTGGTCAGCGTATTCGAGTTAAAGGCCAACTCAACGGACACAAATTTCGTGTCGAGAGTCTGGAAGAGCAGAGTTCCGCCAATGGCAAAGGAAGTAGCATAGGCGATTATTCCACCACGACCGATTCATCTTCAGTAGCATATTCGTTAGCTGTCGACGAACGCAAGGCCGTTGTCATCTTGGTGGATTTAATTAATGCCAAAACCGGACCTTATACCACCCCGGTTCAAGTTGCCGGGAAAATGTTTACCGATGTGCGTTCGGTTGACGGCCTTTACCGTGAAGCTTCTCTGGGGAAAGTTAGCTTCCCGTCAGATACAGACGGCGACGGCAATCCCGATGTATTTGGGCCGTTTGCCATCAATTACGATAATTCAACTTGCGATTACTATAGCTGGGCCTATGCTGCAGAACTAGCAGCACAAAATGCCGGAATTGATCTTTCATTGTATCGACATCGCGTTTTTGTACTGCCCACTTCATTACCTGCATGCTCTTGGAATGGAATTGCTAACGTTGGCTGCGGCACCTTCTGTCGCGCCTGGATTGCTGGATCATCAGGAACGATTTTTGCGCATGAACTGGGACACAACCTCAACATGGCACACGCAGGCAACGATCCAGAAAACGACAATACCATTAACAATGTCTATGGTGATGTATCTGATCCAATGGGATCAGCAGGAAGCAGCTGGCGATTGTTCAATGCCGCGTACATGGATCAAATGGGTTGGTATGCGAGTATTCCCGGCGCCATATCAACGGTAACATCAAGCGGTACTTTTAACCTGGCCGCCATTGGACTCGATCCATCCAGTGTCAATGGTGCACCGTTTATGCTTAAAATTGCCAAACCGAATACCAGCGATCTGTATTACCTCTCTTACCGCCAGGCGATCGGCAATTACAATCAATTGTCGACTACTTATACCAAGGGCATCAATATCCATCGCTACGTAGGATCGGGCTACGGGTACACGACCCATATCATGACGCTCATTGACGGGGAAACCTTCACCGACACCAGCAATGGCATTTCATTCACGCAAATTTCACAAGGCGGCGGTTACGCAGCGGTACAGGTTAGTTACGGCTGTGCAACGGCTACACCGGCCGTATCCATCTCACCCGCCACACTCGCCATGTCTTCTGGAAACAGCGCTAATTTCACTGTCAGCGTAACCAATAAGGACATCAGCGGTTGTAGCAACACCACCTTCACGCTCAATTATGACGGTGGTGTAGTCAACGGGTCATTGGCATCACCTGGTTTGACGCTGTCACCTTCACAAACTGGCAACAGCACTCTAATCGCTGACACCTATTTGAGTGAGGGCAGTTATCCCTTGACTGTGGTTGTTACCGATAGCGATGGCAGAGTGATTCTGTTGACTATTTAAAAAAACCAGTATCCGGTTTATTAATTGACGGGGAAACCAATATTCTCCCTTATGAACCGCGTGGATCGCCTTCAAAAATAATTCCTGATTTATCCCGGTCAGCAAAAGTCCTGATACGCTGTATTCGACAATTTCCTTGACTAGATCAGGCAAGGTTCTATCGTACAGCAAGATTATCTTCACTAATGCCGGGCTTCTTCTTATTTCTTGCATCTGATCGATGATAACAGCATCGGATAAAGCGGTATCGATCAACACTAAATCCTGACTGGAATCTCCCAATTCATCATATCGCCCCTTCAATTGGTTGGAGCTGTAAGGATGAATACTAATAGCGGACAATCTTTCTGAATAGGCTTGCAACCGGCTAATTAAATCAACTCTCTCGGTAACGACCCACAAACAAAGCGAGCCATCGAATTCAGTCAATGAACACACCGAGTCAAACCGCGCATTTACAGATTCAATATGCGAATTGCGCGCTTGTTTATGAAAAGCAAATAGATCACGCCGGTCATGGAGTCGTCTGTCATACCGTACCTGAACCCGCAGAACTGTTAAATTACGTCGATCCTGTTGCCGCTGATGCTGGCGCCGTTCAGAAATAGCAGAACCCGAATGCATTTGCCCCTCTTTATTTTCTTTTGCGCACTGGATCGGAATATATGATTTTACTTTTGCACACACCTTTAATTCACTTTTTTTCAACATGTATCTGACTACCAAGTACGCACTTGCTGGATGAACCTTAAAGCTTATATTTTAAATCCGCCACTCATAAAGAATGTAATTTCCCAATATAAATTTTGCCGTTCACACAAATGACCCGAATACCTGAAGCATTAACTCGCTGCTGTTTCAAACATTCAGCAACAGAAGCACATTACGCTGCACAAGTCAGATGCACTATCCATAGGAAAGTCTGCATTAAGAAAGGATTAAGAGAAACCAGTCCCCATTAACAACAATGAAAACTGGTCATTTTCAAGGTTATCCAGTGATAGCTGCAAGCTTAATTTCACTCTCACACCACGCATCAGTTACAAGAAAAAGCTATACCACTACACAATAATAAAATCAGCAGTCTGTAGCGCCGCGGGATGTGCCGATGATCGCGATCTGCTGCGCATCATTATGTGAGCCGCCATTCGCATCGTAATACAAAGCGCACGTCGAGCTTTCATACACGATGTTGCTGCCATTGTTACCAAGACTGGAAGCAATTGTACCGACACTTCCACCTGCGGTAAAGGCAGTAAAAATACTCGTGGAAAGCTGAATCTTATCGGTTCCCGATGCAAAATCGGTAATGGTATCGATACCTGTCACACGCAAATCGGTATTAAATACAAATGTATCGACCTGACCTCCGCCCGTCATCGTATCACTGCCAATTCCGCCGGTCGAAATTGCATGATAAGGCACAACTTAAAATCCTTAATCATCTCCCAAAAGTATCAAACTAAAAATAGTTCATATGCATATTTTTTGCGAAGCATAAACAATTTAACTGAATTAGCCTTTAATAAAAAGATGTCATTAATCCTTAAATTTGCAATTATTCCAGGACATATGTCCCTATTATGTAAAATATTTTGAAATGACCATTTCGAGAAATTTTCGAACATAATTCAATTTTTTTTACCCGATTATCTGGCGGGGCGCTTTACCAAGGCAAGAATATTGGCCGCAACAGGGTCGAGGTGTCACGCTAAGATCCATGACAACTTAATGAACCGTTCAGGAATTAACACACTCTGTCACGAAATCCAGCGCTTGCAGCGTATAATGAGCGATCAAATGACAAATCATCAATTTACTCTATTCCTTACCTTCATAAACTAGAACATGACCCAGGAAAATCCATCAGCCCCCCTCCAGGATGAAAATCAAATCATTGCTGAACGTCGCGCCAAACTGACCGAATTGCGGCACGCAGGCAACGCTTTCCCGAATACCTTCCGGCGCGAGCATCTGGCCGCAGCATTACATCAGCAATTCGACGAATTCACAAAAGAAAAACTGGAGGAACAACCAACTGTTGCAAAAGTGGCGGGACGCATGGTGTTAAAGCGCGTCATGGGGAAAGCCAGCTTTGCTACGATTCAAGACATGAGTGGGCGCATTCAGTTGTATATCTCGGATGATCATACCGGCGAAGCGGTGCATACCGCGTTCAAGCACCATGATCTGGGCGACATCTTCGGTGCGCAAGGCACGTTATTTAAAACCAAGACCGGCGAACTCTCGATCCGCGTAACGGATTTACAATTATTGACAAAATCGCTGCGCCCGCTGCCGGAAAAATTTCATGGGCTGACCGATCAGGAACAGAAATACCGTATGCGCTACTTGGATCTGATCACGAATGAAGAAGCTCGTAAAGTGTTTACGATACGTTCCAAAGTGATACAGGCAATTCGTGAATTCTTTGTGACACGAGATTATCTGGAAGTTGAAACCCCAATGATGCACCCTATTCCCGGCGGAGCCTCGGCGCGGCCTTTCTCCACGCATCATAATGCATTGGACATGGCGCTCTATTTACGCATCGCGCCGGAGCTTTATCTGAAACGGCTGGTTGTCGGCGGCATGGAAAAAGTTTTTGAAATTAACCGCAATTTCCGTAACGAAGGGATTTCCACGCGGCATAATCCGGAATTTACCATGGTGGAATTCTATGAAGCCTATCAGGACTATGCTTATCTCATGGATTTCACCGAAAAAATGTTCGCCAGTGTGGCTGAAAAGGTTCTGGGAACCACGCAGATCACTTACCAAGGCAAAGCAATCGATCTGGCAAAACCATTTATGCGTTTAACCATTTCCCAGGCGATTCAGAAATTTCATCCGGAATATTCCGATGCGCAATTGCAGGATCGTGATTTCCTGATCAATAAACTACAAGCATTGAACATTCACTACAATTCACACGATGGTATCGGCGGCTTACAGCTTTCATTGTTTGATGAAACCACGGAGCATTTATTGTTTGAACCCACATTTATTGTCGATTATCCGGCAGAAGTCTCACCCCTGGCACGTCGCAACGACAGTAACCCTGAAATCACCGACCGTTTTGAGCTGTATATCGCCGGACGTGAAATTGCCAATGGATTTTCGGAATTAAACGATTCGGAAGATCAAGCAGCGCGCTTTCAGGAGCAAGCCAATGCCAAAGAGGCCGGTGATGCCGAGGCGATGCATTACGATGCGGACTATATCCGCGCACTGGAATATGGCTTGCCACCGACTGCAGGAGAAGGCATCGGTATTGACCGCCTGATCATGCTGTTGACCGACAGTCCGAGTATCCGCGACGTGATTCTATTTCCGCAACTAAGACGGGAAGATTAGGGAAGCGCTGAATAATTCGCCGATGATTATGCATCGGCGTTTTTAGGGAGGAATGATGTCAAGACCCTTTTTTTGTGCCTGCTGCTGATTCATCCAGCATAAATAGCGTACACTATTATCGTGCACACTATTTCAAGGAAGGATACAATGGATGAAAAATATCACCTTAAGTGCAGACGATAAACTGATTGAAGCCGCTCGTGAACGGGCTCGCGTCGAACAGACCACCCTCAACGAGCAATTCCGCCGCTGGCTGGCAGATTATGTGCGACAGGAGTATCAAACCGAGTCTGCAATGGCATTAATCGAGGAATTACGTGGACAAGTACGTACAGGCGGTTGCAAATTCACGCGAGACGAAATGAATGAGCGGTGAATTTATCGACACCAATGTTTTCATCTACCTGTTCGACGAAACTGATGAGTACAAACGTACTATTGCAGAACAACTGATTCAGAAAGCGCTGGAAACTCGCAGCACTTGCATCAGCCATCAAGTTGTCTAGGAGACACTCAACGTTGTGACGCGCAAACTGCCATCTCCCATGAGCGCAGAAAACGCCCAGCGATTTCTGGAACAGATCTTGATGCCCTTATGGCGAATCATGCCCAGCCTGGCACTTTACCGGCGCGGCCTGGATCTTCAATCGCGCTATGGCTTCAGTTTTTACGATGCTTTGATAGTTGCCGCAGCTCTCGAATCCGGCTGCACGCGTTTATACACGGAAGACTTGCAGCACGGTCAGAAAATTGATGGATTGGTAATTGAGAATCCATTTATTGATTGAGATTGGATTAGGACTGCTCAGTGGCAGCAGGATCAGTCGAGTTTGACTCTATCGGTTCATTGAATTCTTGATTCGCGACCTGACCCTAGTTTTCGCGGTATTTACTTATGAAGAAAAAACTTTGGTTCACAGTTACGCTTGCAATAACTTGCTTACTCTTCGGCTGTGGAACCGTCAACACCGTTCTTCGTGACGACTCCATTCCACGGCGCAATCTAAGCCACGTCAAATCACCTTGCGAGACAATTCCGCGAATTTATAGCGGTATTTCCTATAACATTTGCACTTTACGCGGGAAACCGTCTAGCCCTACGCTATGGATGGGAGCCGCACCAGAGCTTATGTTAGTAGATTTAGTGTTATCCGGCGTACTAGATACGGTCGTTTTACCATACACGGTTTATGAGCAAATTTATGAGGGCAGTATAGATCTCAGGAAATAAACATGGCATCAGGCATCGGCACATATACGGAATCAAGTTACGAAAGAACAAAGACCAGGATCAGGTTTTGACATCATGACATCTCCCTCTTATCAGCCTGACAAAGGCGTTTCCCTGAACCGCCAATTCGTCCCCTCAACGCAAACTAATAATCTGCCAGCACGGTAGGTTGGGCTGCCGAAGAAAGCCCAACATCACCCACTGCGAACAATCACATCTTACCATCACACTACCTCTTAGCAAGTAGCCCGGATAAGTAAGCATCATCCGGGATAGATTTCTCAAATATCAATACCGGAATCCAACTCATCATTCAATGATAAACTGCATGTTAATGAAGATTTCGGAGAATTTATCATGCCCGATAAGATGAAATGGATTCTGGAAAATATCAAGACATTGTCGTCCCATGAAAAAGCTACGCTTGCGCATTGCTTGATTTCAAGTTTGGATGATGCCAACGAGGAACATGTTGATGAAGCGTGGATTCAAATCGCAGAACGCCGGTTCGCGCAACTTGAATCCGGTGCGGTGAAACCGGTTAGCTGGGAAGAAATAAAGCTGAAATTGAACCGTGAGTCGTGACAAACGTTTACTTTCATCCTGAAGTTGCACGCGATATACGTGAATCGGTCGTCTGGTATGAATCGCAGGCACAAGGATTGGGCGGTGATTTTATCAATGAGCTTGAAAGCGCTTATGAAGCCATTGCCGAACTTCCTGGCGTATGGCCCCAATTCAGAAAAGGGTTCCGGCGTTATATCCTTACCCGTTTTCCATTTGCAGTAATTTACAGACAATCAAACGAAAAAATCTATGTAATTGCTGTAATGCATCAAAGCAGAAAACCCGGTTACTGGCTCAATCGAATTGTAGAATCAATCTGCAAGTAGCTCGAGCAACAAAGGGGCACATCATGACATCCCCCTCTTATCAGCCTGACAAAGGCGTTTCCCTGAACCGCCAATCCACCCCCTCAACGCAAACTAATAATCGGCCAGTTATTTCTTTCTGCGTGGCTTCTCAACGTAGCATCCGGGTCTACCGCGACCGGGTGCGTGACTTTGCTGAGCAAGGGTAAATCGTTGAGTGAATCACTATAAAACCAGCTGCGCAGGAAGGATAACCAAGTTAAATTATGCGCATCCAGCCAGTTTTCCAGTCGTTCAACCTTTCCTTCCCTGAAAGAAGGTGTACCTGACACCTTACCGGTAAACTCACCATCTTTTTCTTCCGGTTCGGTCGCAATCAAATGGCTGATACCTAATGCTTGTGCAATCGGCGCTGTGACAAAACTGTTGGTTGCGGTGATGATGATGCACAGATCATCATCCAGCATATGCCGCTCAATCAACTGGCGCGTTCCCGGCGCAATCAGCGGCATAATCTTTTTACACATAAATTCGCTGCGCCAGGCTTCCAGTTGAACACGTGAATGACGCGCCAGCGGCTTTAACTGAAAATCCAGGAATTCATGAATATCCAGCGTTCCCGCTTTGTATTGCTCGTAAAATTCTATGTTCTTGGCTTCGTGCAGCTCACGATCCAATGCTTTTTTTTCGATCAAAAATTGCGCCCATTGGAAATCGCTATCTCCGGCAATCAGTGTATTATCCAAATCAAATAGTGCTAAATTCATGAAGCCACCTGTAATAATTCTCGTAATAAAGGTATGGTAATTTGACGCTGATTGGCCAGAGAATACCGATCCAGTGCATCCAGTGTCATCATTAACGACGGCAAATCACGCCGTCCATGCCGTAACAAATAAAGACAAATTTCTTGTGATAAATCGAAGCCACAATCAACGGCATGACTTTTCATCGCCTGTATTTTTTCTTCTTCCGTTAATTCATGCACCTGATACACCAGCCCCCATCCCAAACGCGTCACCAAATCCTGCCGCATATTCAAGTACGCCGGCGCAGCCGCGCCGCTGACCAGCAGAAATGCCTGACTTTCATCGCGCAACTGGTTATAGAGATTAAATAATCCGATCTGGGCTGCTGCATTCAGACAGTCAATATCGTCAACTGCGACACAATCTATATCGCTATCGACAGAAAATTCGCATGGTTTTTTAGCGGAGAAATATACCGCTTTTGAGTTTCTTTGTGTATAGGCTGCAACCGTTGCCTGTAATAAATGGCTTTTGCCACAACCCAGACCGCCCCAGAGGTAAACAAAGCGTTCTTTTTCATGCTTGGACAGGATATTTGTCAGCATGTGCAGCAATTCAGCGTTCCGCCCTGGCAGAAAATTTTCCAGCGTAGACAGTGGCGGTGGTTTAATGTCCAGCAGCAACTGTTTCATTGTAATCGCTCAATATTCATAGCCTCGCTTCGCAAATGAATGGGACTATGAATTATAGAGATTGCTCCCCAGATAGCGCTGGTGAAGATGGCGAAGCCAAACCAGCAACACGGCACTGACCGGCAGCGCCAGCAAAATACCAAAGAAACCGAACAATTGGCCAAATGCCAATAACGCAAATATCACCATGACCGGATGCAACCCGATCCGATCACCCACCAGCCAGGGGGTAATCAACATGCCTTCGAGCAATTGACCAACGCCAAACACAACCCATACCGGAATTACACCGCTCCAGCCCTGGAATTGCATCAATGCGGCAAAAGTTGCCAGCGTCAAACCAACGATCATGCCGAGATACGGTACAAACACCAGAATACCCGCTACCAATCCAATCGGTAATGCGAATTCCAATCCCACCAGCCAGAGACCCGTGATGTAGCAAATACTCATCAGTACAATGACGGATAATTGCCCGCGTAGAAATTCCGCCAGAATCCGATCCGTCTCTCGTGTTAAAAGAGAAACCTGATGATGCCAATAACGCGGGATCATTTCATCGGCCAGTTTGAGCAACATATCCCAATCACGCAGCATATAAAACAATACCACGGGCACCAGTAACAGATTAACCACAAATTCCACGACCGCCATCCCGCCGCTGGTCAATGATGGCAACACCTTTGCAGCCACCCCCCCCGCACTCTTCCAGTGTTCTGAAATGGCCTGCTTCAGCACATTCATATCCGGCTGCAAACTAATGTTGAATCTTGTTTCCAGCCAGGGAACCACATGATTCTTGAACATATCCAGATAAACCGGCATCTTGTCCAGCACCCGCCTCGCTTCTTCCTCAAATAAAGGTACCATGATCAAAATCAGCGCTGCAAAAACACCGAGCAACAAAAACATCACCAGTACCGCACCCACTGTGCGCGATAGCTTTTTTCCAGCCAAAAAAGTCACCATGGGATTACAGATATAGGCAATCACTGCAGCCAGCAGAAACGGGGTTAATATCGGACTCAACAAGTAAATCAACCCGCCCGTCACGCAAGCCAGCATCAACCACCAGAGATAATGGATATCGTCGGAGCGTTCAGTACTCATATTGTTCTAACCCGCTTTTGCTTTTAACGCATGGCCCGCGAGATTCTTACCCAATTCCCAAATAGAACCCGGTACTTGATGCGTATCCGCAATTGTCTTGGTAAAGGCGCTAATGATGTGATTGATGTCTTTTTCAGTCAGTATCAGCGGTGGCAGTATCTTAACCACGTTCATGCCATGCCCTGCCACTTGGGTCAAGATTCTGTGCTCTTTAAATAGCGGAATGGTGATCATCTGACAGAATAAACCCTTGTTGGCTGCTTCCAGCATCATCCAGGCAGCTTTGAGTGTCAGGCTATTCGGTGATTTGAACTCAACCGCAATCATTGAGCCTTTGCCGCGCGCTTCTTTTAGAAATTCAAATTGACCGGTTAGTGCATTTATTCTGCTAATTATTTCAGCACCCATTTTCGCACTGTTCTCAACCAGCTTTTCTGCCTTTATCACTTCCAGGCTGGCCAGACCAGCGGCCATCGCCATATTATTCTTGGAAAAGGTGGAGCCATGCACGACAGCGCGATCCATACGATTAAACACGCTATCCATAATCTGCTGCGTCATAGCCACCGCGCCGACCGGAACAAAACCGCCGGAAAGCGCCTTAGCCATGCAAATCATGTCCGGCTTTACACCCCAATGCTCAATCGCCCAGAATTTACCCGTGCGTCCAAGGCCGGTTTGAATTTCATCCGCAACAAACAATGTGCCGTATTTCTTGCATAATCGCTCGACTTCCGGAAGGTAGTTATCATCCGGGATATTCACGCCTTTGCCCTGAATCGGCTCCACCACAAACGCCGCCACATTGCGGCTACTGAGTGCCTGTTCCAAAGCGGCAAGATCATTGAATCGAACCGAACCGCAGTCTTGCAATAATGGGCCAAAACCATCTTTGAAAATCTGCTCGCCGTTCAGCGATAAAGCCCCCATCGTCAAACCATGGTAAGCATGATCACAACAAATAATGCGATTGCGCTTGGTCACGTACCGCGCAAACTTTATCGCCGCTTCAACCGCTTCCGTGCCCGAATTACAAAAGAAAACCCGTTCCAGATTGTCCGGTGTCGTGGTCAAAATCTCTTTCGCCAGTAAACCACTCAAAATCGACACATCCATCTGCACCAAATCGGGCATCTCGAGCGACAATACTTCTTTCAAAGCACTGACAATGGTCAGGTGATTGCGGCCAAATGCATAAACACCGAAACCGCTCAACAGATCCAGATATTCGTTACCCTGTTCGTCATACAGATACTGCCCAACAGCGCGCTCATAATTCCGGTCATAACCAATCGTTTTCAAAACCCTGACCATCTGAGCATTCAGATATCGCTCGTGCAAATCAAATTTATCCGTACGATGTTGTGATAACAGGTTGGCTATACTAAAAGACATGAACGACCTCTACATTTGAAAAAATGCCGCTAGCAAAGCTGGAGGCTAGAGTCTACGGGTTCCCGGAAAGAAAAAATAAATACCATTCAACGGCGGTATCGCAGCAACAAAAATTAGCGTTGATCATACCCTCATCAGTTTTTTCTTGCTGTTAAAAATACGCACTGATTGTGTGATTGATTACTGTCACTTGACCAGAAAATGGCTCAGATACTTCGATGGAATTCTGATGGAAAGGAATGGAAAACTCAATCGATGAAGCGATACTTTGCACGACAAAACTGCTATTGCCTTGAATTCAAGATTCTTCTGCTTGGTAGAATGCTTTATTGTGAGAAATCAACTCCTGCATTATACATAATTGGCAATTTGCCAAGCCTGCTACAAAACATTCACTGTTGCGTTGCTGTTAATTTTTGAATCCGCCAATAATAGAAGGCCTTTCCTCTGAAGTATAAGCAATTCAATGCTCTGCACATCGACACTCCTAGAAATGTACTCCCAGAATCATTACTAATGTACTAATAAAAAAGGATTAATCTCCTATAGATAAAAAAAATAACAAGCTTACAATGCGAACTGTGGCCAAATTAGCAGTTATAGATAATCAATAGCTATTGATGTTATTTTTTATTCTTGTAATTAATGATGATCTAAATAGTTTTTTTAAAACCACTGGAGATCTTAAAATGAAGAATACTTTTAAACTAGAATTACTGGCAGCTGCTGCTTTAATGGCAAGTAGTGTTACTCACGCTGCTCCGACTGTTAAGGCCAATTGGGGTATCCACGACGACCCCGCTGAACACGCTAGTGTAGCTTTTCTGCCAAATACTGGTTCGTTCGATCACGTGTTCACATTTAATTTGACTGGGTGGAATGATCTTGTGTCGATTGCAGTCACAAATGATTTTTCAAAATATAATATTAATGGCGCTTCCTTGCAGTTTTGGAAGGAAACCAGTATTGATGGTAATTACACCAATGACCTTTCTTTAGGTTCGTTTTCATTTGATTCCACATCAGTGGGCGCAGATTTTGGTAACCTCGGGCCAGGCAGCTACTATTATGAAATCAAAGGTACTGTCGTTGGTTTGAAATGCGGCACCTACACAGTCGACTCCTATATTTCTGCGGTTCCAGAACCAGAAACATACGCAATGTTGCTGGCTGGCTTAGGCTTGATTGGTTTTTCAGCACGTCACAGGAAATTATAATAGATTGATTTAGTTATTATACTTACTATAAGCCACAGAGCGGGACTACTCTGTGGCTTATTTATTTTCTCTAAATTCAGTCAACCAATGCCACGCTAGTGGGCAGATGTGAAAACCATAACGAACAAAGAGTGTATTAAGCATTCTTAGCTGATTCTAGATGTGTTCTACCTCAACAGCTGAGATTATCAAGGAAATCATCAAATACCAATTCAGCTTAGTAACCCGTACTGTAGTGATATTAAGGAATATGCCACCAAAAAACATACCCTCTCCCTCCCACCATAATCAAAGCAATCAAAGAAGTCGATACAGCATTGCTTAAAAGCAGCAAGATATCATCCCTATTGATTTTACAATCCACAGTATATGGAGTACTCATTTGCGGTAAAATTATATTTTATAAGCAGCATTCATTTTGTGACCGTGTGAGAACTTGACTTGACTTCATCCAATTCTGATCACCCTAATACAACACAACTCTCCTATCGTGATGCCGGTGTAGACATTGCTGCAGGGGACCGGTTGGTTGAGAATATCAAACCGTTTGCGAAACGGACTTTACGCCCAGAAGTGCTTACTGGGATTGGCGGTTTTGGTGCATTGTTTGAAATTTCCAAAAAATATCAGAATCCCGTTCTGGTTTCCGGCACGGATGGTGTGGGTACTAAGCTTAAACTGGCTTTTCAACTCAATCAGCACGACAGCATTGGCATTGATCTGGTGGCAATGAGTGTTAACGATATACTGGTACAAGGTGCGGAGCCTTTATTTTTCCTGGATTATTTCGCTTGCGGCAAATTAAATGTGGAAACCGCGACTGCGGTGATCAGTGGTGTTGCCAAAGGATGTGAACTGGCGGGTTGTGCATTGATTGGCGGCGAGACGGCTGAAATGCCGGGTATGTATCCGCACGATGAATATGATCTTGCCGGATTTGCTGTCGGTATTGTTGAGAAAGACCGGATAATAAGCGGTGCCACGATACAAGCAGGCGATGTTGTTCTGGGTCTCGCATCGAGCGGCGCACATTCCAATGGGTATTCGTTGATTCGCAAGATTATTGAAAATAACCGCGTCGATTTATCTGCGGACTTCCATGGCAAAACGCTCGCTGACACTATTATGATGCCAACGCGCATTTACGTAAAACCGTTACTTGAACTGATCAAACAACTCCCTGTTAAAGGTCTGGCGCACATTACCGGCGGCGGATTAGTCGAAAATGTGCCGCGTATTCTGCCGGATCAAGTCATGGCCGTGTTGCAGAAAGACGCCTGGGAAATGCCGCCGCTATTTCACTGGCTGAAACAACAAGGGAATGTTGCGGACCATGAGATGGCGCGTGTATTTAATTGCGGCATTGGCATGGTGGTCGTAGTAGCGCTTGATCATGCAGAAAATGCACTGCGGAGTTTGCGTGCCTCCGGCGAAACCGTCTGGCAGATCGGTGAAATTAAACCGCGTATAAACAATCAGGCGGCGACCGTTTTAGTCTAAATGGTCAGTCTTCCAACGGCATCATGAAATCACTGGTCATTCTAATCTCCGGCCGCGGCAGTAATATGCAGGCGCTATTGGAAGCCGGATTTCAGGTAGATCGCATCACGGTAATCAGTAACAATCCCAACGCAACAGGGTTGGAAATCGCCCGAAAATATGGTGCTGAAACCATCGTCATCGATCACCGTACTTTTCCAGACCGGCAATCATTTGATACGGTATTGGCAGAGAAAATTGACGCTTGCCAACCCAAATTGATTGCACTGGCTGGCTTCATGCGTATACTAAGCGATCGCTTTGTACAACGTTATCAAGGCCGGTTAATGAATATTCATCCTTCATTATTACCCGCATTTCCAGGTTTAGGAACGCATGCAAGAGCACTACAAGAAGGGATCAAAATACATGGCTGTACCGTACATTTTGTCACTGTGCAGTTAGATCACGGTCCGATCGTAATTCAGGCTGCCATCCCTGTTTTACCTGAAGATACTGAGGAAATGCTGGCAGCCCGGGTTTTACAGCAGGAACACCGTATTTACCCCCAAGCCGTACGCTGGTTTATGGAAGATCAGATCAGGTTGAATGAAAATCGCGTTGAAGTGATAGATTCCAGTGTCCGTGAAATAGCACTTTATTCGCCAGGATTACCCGAATGAAATTTCTAGCATCGATTGTTCTGCTGTGGATACTCAGCTTCTCAGTATTTGCTACGGATATACCGTCGCGCATTGAAATCAGTTACGCTGTTACAACGGATATCGGTCAGGGAGAAATTAATGAAGTGATGGAAATCAAACATGTCAATGGTGCACATAGCTATACGATTAACAGCGAAGCGCAAGCTACTGGTGTTTTTAAAATCATAGAGCCCAATAGCATCGTACGCCATAGCGAAGGAACCATTACTAAACAGGGACTACGACCCACTCGCGCTTATGAGAGGCGTGGGAAAAAAGATCCCAGTGTGGCTGTTTTTAATTGGGGAAAACATGTCATAACACTGCAACATAAAGGACAAGAGGAACAGAAAAGATTACCCGAAGGTACTTTGGATCGCCTCAGCTTATCGTACAACTTTATGTTTGCGTCACTCCCTAAACAGTATGTGGAGAAGCATGTCACCGATGGGCATAGCCTGCAATTAGCGCACTATGCGGTGTCTAAGGAAATTCTCCACACGCCCATCGGCGAAATAGACACGATCGTATTAACCCGGCAAGAAAATAAGAATGCCAAAGTGAAAAGAAAACTATGGCTTGCAACAAACAATCACATGTTGCCCGTTCGCATCGTATCCGTAGAAGAAAATGGCCGTGAAATCGATAAAATAGTCACCGGAATTAACATTAGCTATAAAGCCGATCATTAATCATATCGATTTAAGAAACACGCACCACGGACAAACTTAATCAATGTTCCCTTAGTCGATCAAACATACATCAGGAAATCAATGCAATTAACGCCCTTTCAGCTAGACGCAGTAGTAGTCGCTCTACGAACTGTACTTCCTTTGGAATATCCCGCCGACGGAATTCTACGGCACTTCTTCCGGGAAAACCCGCTGCTGGGTGGACAAGATCGCGCTTTCATTGCAGAAACAGTCTTTGGCATATTACGCCACCGTTTTTTTCTTGAAAGCCTGACAGAACGCATCACGCCTCGCTCACTGGTTTTAGCCTATCTAGTAAAATTTAATGGCATGAATTTGCGTGAATTGACATTGTTTATCAGCGAATCTGAAACAAAATGGTTAACAGAAATCAAAGCCATCAAATTAGATACGCTACCACTGGCGATTCAGGCAGAGTTTCCCGAATGGCTGGTAGAGAAATTAAAGCAATTCATGTCGGATGCTGACATTCTCAACTTGGGATTTTCCTTACAAAAATCCGCACCGCTTGATCTACGGGTCAATACCATTCTTGCAAAACGTAATCAAGTGTTCGAAACGCTCAGCCAGGAAGGAATTGAAGCACAGGAAACACCTTATTCTCCATGCGGAATCCGGCTTACCGGGAAACCTGCGATCAATCGCCATGAACTCTTTTTATCCGGAAAAATAGAAGTACAGGATGAAGGTAGTCAATTACTCGGATACTTGCTCGCACCTAAGCGAGGGGAAATGGTTGTCGACTTCTGCGCGGGAGCGGGTGGCAAATCGCTACTACTGGGCGCCTTGATGAATTCAAAAGGACGTCTTTATGCTTTTGATATCTCTGAAAAAAGATTGAATAACCTGAAACCACGCTTCAAGCGCTCAGGTTTGTCCAATCTGCATGCGCAACGCATCGCGAATGAGAACGACATCAAAGTTAAACGGCTGGCTGGAAAAATAGACCGTGTACTGGTGGATGCGCCGTGTAGTGGTCTCGGAACATTGCGCCGCAATCCGGATTTAAAATGGCGTCAATCCCCGCAAAGTATTGAGGAACTTAAAACAAAACAAGCCGCTATTCTTTCCGCTGCCGCCAGCTTGCTCAAACCAGGGGGGCGGCTGGTGTATGCAACATGTAGTTTCTTGCCGGAAGAAAATCAACAAGTAGTGCACGATTTTCTAAACACACACCCACAATTCAGCTTGTTAAATTGCGCCGAGCTACTGGCGCAACAAAAGATACCGCTGGATACCGGTGCATTCTTGCAGCTCTCCCCGCAACTGCATCAGACTGACGGTTTCTTTGCTGCGGCTTTAACGCGCATTGAAGTGATAAAACCGGAATAAAGAATTAAGCAACGATTTCTTTATTTTTACTGGTTGAATGCAACAAAACCGGCAGGATTATCAGCACACAAACCAGTGTTAGAAACAAACCAAAGGTCAGAAGCAAACCCATACTGGCGGTGCCCTGATGTGTCGAAAACACCAGGCTACCAAACCCCACCAGCGTTGTTAGTGCGCTATAAAAAATGGCGCGCGCTGTACTGGTATTCAATAAATTTTCATAAACCACGCCGGTGCTACGGCTCCTGTGGACCATATGCAAACTACTGTCGATGCCAATACCCAGTAACAGCGGCAAAGCAATAATATTGGCAAAATTGAACGGCAGCCCTAGCAGAACCGTGCAGGCACCTGTGAATAGAGCCGCCAATAAGAGCGGTATTAATACCAGCATTGTCGCTGAAACACTTCTGAGCATCATCCACAGTGTAATTATGACGCCCAGCAACGCCAGCGAAAAAGCATGAATGAACGCATTCACTACCGCTTCACCCGCTTCAAGACTGATTACCGGTACACCGGTCGCAGTGGGAGCTATCTTTTGCACGGCATGCACAAATCTACGCAATGCGTCATTGTCATTAATATTTTCAGACGGATACACCGCGATGCGATATACATCATCACTCGTATGCCAGTGTGCGCTCACTGATGCCGGTAATGCTTCTTGCGTAAACGACTGTGCTGCCAATGCCAATTGCAGCCGTTTAATTGAACCAGGCAGCAAACTGAGTAGATCATGATTAACCGCACGTAATAATTGTTCTCCCCCTTGGTCATTTTGTATCGTACGCTTATCCAGCTCAGCCAGTAGATTCGACAGTGATGCACGCAACGCACGGGCAGAAGTCTCGGAAGGATGCCCAGGTTTCTCGCTGATAAACCGGTCTAATGCAGCATTTAACTTTTCCAGCGCCATTCGCTGTTCTGGAACAGTATGGTGGTCTTGAATCAGAAATGCCGTGGAAGAAAAAGAAATGGGGCCGAGCGTCATTGCCATTTCCTCAATCAACAGACTTTTTGCCTCCTGTTCTTGCGGTACCAGATCAAGCATACTGATTACTTTTTCTACTTCCGGCAAGGCTCTCAAGCGTTGCGCGATGTGTCCTGTTTCCTGAACATTACTAACTAAAATATTAATATGCCAAGGTGAGTCTTCCGTGTTCTTCAATAATTCCTGGAAAGTTTGTACCGATTCCGCATTCGGGTTATTCAGATTCAGCAAATTATAATCGAACTTGATGTGCGGCAAAGCTACGACAGAAGCTAGAATTGCGATGATTGTTACACTGTATACCAATTTACGCGCGTGCCTGGGAAGATCCAGAACTCTATTGATTGATTGAATCGAAGTTGCTGATTTTTTGACTGGAGTTGGAAAATACCTTTGCATGGCAGGAATCAGCGTCATCGTAACCAGGAAACTGATCAGCATGCCTGTTCCTGATATCAGACCCAATTCTGCAACGCCCTCATAAGCCGTTGGCATAAAGGCATAAAACCCAATCGCAGTAGTTATTGCACAAATCAGCAGTGCCTGCCCCATATCGCCACCAGCTTTATATAATGCTTCTGAAACAGACTGCTCAGGCTTCCTGAGTTCTTCGTGTCGCAACAAAAAGTGAATGGCGTAATCAACACCAAGACCAATATATAAAACAGCAAATGCGATAGAAATCAGGTTCAAATGCCCCACGGCAGCGGTGGCAAATGCAGCAGTCAGCAATAAACCGAGAACCAGACTCAGTATCACTGTAACTATTGCTCCGGCAGAACGAAATGCAATGAGCAATACCATAGCCACCATCACTAGCGCTAATATTCCAGCATCCTGGGCGCCGTGCATTGCGCTGAGGAGTTCATCGTGAGCAAGTGCGACTTCACCCGTAATGCGCAATTTCTCAACAGAATCCGGAGTAAACCCCATATCCTGGGAAGCAATACGAATTGCGTTGATCGGCTCTGCAGCAGCAAATATTTGAGAATAGTCGAGCTTGGGCTGTACTATGATCAATTCCTGATAAGTTTCTTTCTGTGCTTCACCACCCAATAATGCTTGCCAGGATAACGCACGGGATTGGCCAGCAAGCCGTGCATCCAGTGTTGCACTGACACCATTAAATACAGGTTCCAGTTCTAATTGACGACCCGCATGCAACTCATCGACAGCTTCCGTGAGAACAGAAGAAAATGTATAGAGCGTGGGACTTTCTGCTATGCGCGCAATCAGCGGCTGTGCTGCAGCCAAATAATCGGTGATGCGGCCTAATTCAGACAGGCTCCTGAAAAAGAGGCCATTCTGCTCAAAAAAAGGTTCCCCGGTTAGATAGTACGTATTGGAAAATTGCGCACTATCTTTTTGCAGATAGTTAGTGAAGCGTTTAGCTGCCTGATGCGCTTGCTCAGGTGTCGGCGCATCCAATACCAGCAAGAACGTATCTTCATATTGGGAAAACGATTTTTTATAACGGATATGATTGGCGCGAAACGGAACATCCTCGGAGAGCATGTCCGTCGTATCGGTATGAACGCCAAGATTATTGACTGTATAAACAGTGCTCAGCGCAGTCAATAGCAATACGAGCAGAATAATCCAGGTAGCATTTTGATAGGAGAACTCGGCCCAACGTGCAAAAATCCGGTAACTACTACTGTGTGAACTTTTCACGTTTAAGAGTACCTTCAGGAAAAATTGAAATTACCGAATTATTAATTCTGCTGAGTCAGAATAATTTTTTCCTTGAGCATTTCAATCAGTGCCTGGAAGCCATCCCGCTGCAAAATAGCGCGATACTCTCCGCGTTTTATTGCAAGATCGCTCACACCATCAAACAGGATATTGGCAATACGCCAACGTCCTTCTGTTTGGTGTAACACATAATCAAAATTTACTGTACCGCCATCCGATTTAGTTAACCGGCTACGAATTAACGTTTGTTCGCGTGGCAAAGCGCGCTGCTCTATAATCTGAAACTGCTCTCCTTCATACTGGTTAAACCGCCCAGCATAGGTAGCAATACTGAGCTTGCGGAATGTCTCAGCGATCAAATCCTGTTGTCCTTTATCCAGTTGCGACCAGTATGTTGCACCTAATATTGTTTTAATAATCAGATCCAGATCATGAGACTCATCAATAACAGGCTCCAGGAATTTGAATCGCCCTTCATAACCCAGTTTCTCGCCTTCACGCATTACCTGAAGTAAGGAAGATTGTAACTTTAGTATAACTTCTTCCGGGTTTTCAGGTTCTGAAATGGGTGCACTCAACACAATGGAAATTGGTAACAACATCACCAGTACCAGGCACCACCCGATCAATCTAATTGTTCGTTTTACTTTCATAGCGTCGATCTTTCCAACAAGCGCGTTCCCTACGCCAATACCGCAGTGCTGATGTCCAAGTCATAGCGAGGTATATTGTACCGATTATGGGTAATGCCAAACCCCAGAGCGGAGAACGCTGATAATAAATTAAAGTTGGCATATAGGTAAAAAACATAACCATCCATGCTAGCGCGCTAACAAAATAAGCTTCCTGAAAAGATAACAGCAAAATCCTAGTGGTGCTGCCCAAAACATGGAAGTCATGATCAATGTGCAGCTGACAAGTAAAATAAGCGAGTATCTTAATTGAGTATAGGCAGTACGCGCCGCATGACTCAGTCCAATAAAAGTACGCAAACCTGCACGTTTGATGTGTGTCGCCAAAGTACAGTCGTCAATCAATGCATTATGTAGATTGGCAAAAGCTCCAATTAAACGCAATGCTTGTGTTTCCACTAAAATACACCCGCCTGCAGCCGCTGCAACATGTGATACCGGTTTATTTGCCAACCCAAAAGGATACAACAACTTAAAGAAGAATATAAAAGCAGGCATCAATAAACGCTCTATGAAATTTTTCATAGGCGGCTCAGCCATCAATGATACCAGCGCAAGATTTTCATTGCGCGCTTTTTGCTGTAATTCAATAACAATCCCGAGAGTCAACTCAATATCGGCATCCAGCAATAACGTATAGGGTGTTCTGACCTCGTGCAATCCCTGTTCAAGCGCCCATAATTTCCCGCTCCAACCTGCAGGTGGCGTTGTACCGGATAGTACAGCGCACCACAGCGCTTAGCTTGTTCAGCAGTGTCATCCCACCGATGGTCTCATCGGTCACAATGATACGCACATCCTCGCTCTGTGCTCTCACGCCATTGAGCGTATGCCGGATATACGGATCCTCGTTACGGGCTGGAATTAATACGGTAATACACTCAGTGTTCCATCGAAGTCTATGGTGTCTTGTGTCTCAATTTTCTCACGGACACCCCAGGGACACCATGGTAACAGTATTAATGAGCACCAGCATACAGCACCAAACACAATACCAATTCCACCATTATTCTTACTTGTAGCAGCTTTTATAAACCAATATCAACATCTTATATTCGTTTATTTGTTAATCAATGTCACCGGTATATCGGAAAGTTTCTTGGGTATTTTATTTTCTTCGTTTGTCCATTTTGGAGTAGGCTCAGCCACCATGGGGCCTGTCGTTCTTGGCCCTCTCAGTGATGCTACCAGTGCTTTCCATGGGCGCTGAAGCGTGTCTTCAACAGCTGTAGCTTCATAGCCGCAATGCGCCATACATTGGGCACATTTTGGATTATTTACAGTACCGTATTTCTCCCATGGCGTGTCATCCAGCAGTTCCTTGAAAGTTTTTGCGTAGCCTTCATCCGACAGCAAGTAACAAGGTTTCTGCCATCCAAACACATTGCGTGTTGGGTTACCCCATGGCGTACATTTATAATTCTGGTTTCCTGCCAAATAATCCAAATAGAGCGCCGAGTGATTCAATCTCCATTTTCGCTTGAGCTTTTTGCCTAATTCAAAAATACCACGAAACAATACCTTGGTATCTTGGCTTTTTATAAAAACATCTTGTTGAGGTGCTTTCTCGTAGCTAAATCCTGGCGCAATCGTTGCTGCTTCAACACCCAATTCCATCGCATAGTCCAAGAATTCAGCCACATCCTGGGGCGTTTCACCTTGAAACAGTGTACAGTTTACTGTGACCCTGAATCCCTTCTCTAATGCCAGCTTTATCGCCTCAACCGCGCGATCAAAAACACCATCCTGACAAACTGAAGCATCATGCCGTTCTTTCATCCCGTCCAAATGGATCGAAAATGTTAAATAAGGTGATGGCGTATAGTCATCTATCTTTTTCTTTAACAATAGCGCATTTGTACATAAGTAAACATATTTCTTACGTTTGATTATGCCTGCAACAATTTGCGGCATTTCTTTATGTATCAATGGTTCGCCACCTGGAATTGAAACCATCGGCGCACCACATTCATCAACTGCCTGCATACATTCTTCGTAAGAAAGTCGCTGATCAAGAACATCTTCGGGGTGAGCAATTTTTCCACATCCAGCACAAGCCAGATTACAACGAAACAATGGCTCTAACATCAATACCAGCGGATATTTCTTAACCCCTTTCAACTTTTGCTTGATTAGATAACTGCCAACCGCAATCTGTTGACGTAAAGGAACTCCCATGAAAAAACCTCCAAAAATACTTCAAAAACAAGTTAATGACAAATATTACTTAGCATAATAAATAATAAAACAAAGTTCGTTAAAATTAATTAACTAAAATTTAATCTGGGAAACATTACTAAGTACGTAATCAGTCAGTTCTATTACGCGAGACTCATCTTATGCTGAGGAATTTAAACGCTATGGTAAAGATTCGCAACACATGGATACATACATTCGGATCTATAATTACCTGAAGAAGCTTTAATTCCAACTCCTATAATTAACTATAGAACAGGACTCTTTCTATGGCAAATATTTTTTATATCAGTTAAAGCAATTGAACAATCAACATCAGTATCGCAAATCAGGTAAATACTCTATTCATTAGAATTTTATATGCATCAATAAAAATACACCAAGAGCCGAAGACCCCTGGTGTATTAAAAAATCAAGTCATTCTTAATTCTTTAGAAATCGACACCTAATGCACGGAGCGTTTTCTTAGTAATTTTACCTGTTGGAATGCCATTTTGTTTCTGGAAGCTTTCGATTGCATTCACTGTTTTAGCACCACTGACTCCATCAACCGGACCAGGATTAAACCCAGCATTTACCAGCGCCTGTTGAACTTTACGCATTATCGCAGGCGTTACTGTCACAACATCGTTCCCATCATCAATTACCGGTGCTGCTGAGCTAGATCCAAGACTTTCGATACTTTTTACTTCTTCAAGGCTAGTTACCGGTGCAGCTGGTTCTGGTTCTGGTGCTGGTGCAGGCGGTGCGGCTGGCGCCGGCGCAGCAGCAGGTGCTGCCGCAGGTGCAGCGGCGCCATCCTTAGGAATTGGTTTTTTCTCAAAAATCGGTTTACACCCGAATAACAGTCCCGCCGATAATAACAGAACGGCACAAGCTTTTAATGTACTAATTCCACTAGACTTCATTGCTACCCCCCCCTAAATAAAGATGAATTTGTGAGAAGTCGTTAATATGCACGAAACACATTTTAACGACAAATTTAATTAACTCCATTACCCTTACTTAATTAGTCCTCGAAGCTACTATAGAAATACTTTTAATTTTATTTATAGTGTCATGGACTAACTTATAATGTTGCGATGTGAACTATCACATTTTTCTGACCATAACGCAATCGGAATAAGTTAATTAATGATAGGCTTAACGCCACATAAAAAAGATTTACGCTTAATTGGCGGCGGCCACAGCCATATTGCCGTTATCAAAAAATTGGGAATGTACCCAATCCCTGGTCTCAGAGTCACGCTCATCAGCAATAATACGCTCACACCTTATTCAGGTATGTTGCCTGGATTAATTGCCGGACATTATACCTTCGAAGACTGTCACATTGATTTACGGAAACTGTGTCAATGGGCTGGCGTGCAGTTTGTTTGCAGTGAAGTTCGACACATCGATCCGATCGCAAAGCAGATATACTGTCATCAATACCCATCCCTTCGGTACGATTTATTGTCTATCAATGTTGGTTCCCAACCCGCACTCAATGAAATTAAAAACGCCACGGTACATGGCCACCCCATTAAACCGATCAAACAATTTCTACAGAATTGGCACCAATGGCTCGAATCAGCTCAAGCATCCCGTCAACCAAAGCGAATTGTCGTAATCGGCGGCGGGGCTGCCGGTGTAGAAATACTGCTGGCTATGCACTATAAGCTCTACAATACAACTTCTATTCATGCAGACTTTACTCTGATTTCTGCTGATCAGCATATCCTCAGTTCACACAATAAACGCGTGCAGGAATTTTTTAAACATCACTTGCAAACATTAGGTATTCGCATAGTCTGCGAAAAACATGTCACTTCCGTTACCGAACACCAACTGGCGTTAAATGATAATACAACGCTGAATTATGATTTTACTGCCTGGGCTATACATGCTGGTGCGCAACCTTGGTTAGCAGAAAGCGGACTTAAGTGCGACGACCGGGGCTTCATTCAGGTTGATCAATACCTTCGTAGCATTTCGCATCCGGATATATTTTCCGCTGGTGACAGCGCCGCTTTCATGCCTATACCACTACCCAAAGCGGGCATTTATGCTGTCCGCCAAGGTCCGATCCTGGCAAAGAATATCGTCGCTCAGTTAGAAAATCGACAGCTTGTGCCTTTTAAACCGCAACGACACTTTTTAAGCTTATTAACAACAGGAGAGCGTTACGCGATCGCTTCTCGGGGTCCATTATTTGCGCGCGGGAAATGGGTTTGGCTCTGGAAGAACCACATTGACCGTACGTTCATGTCACGTTTTAATCCGCAACCTATGGTTAACGCAAATAACTCAGGCAATGTCACTGAATCTATGCGATGTGGCGGTTGTGGCGCAAAGGTTAGCAGCAATATACTACAGAATGTTCTGTTTCAGCTGGATATTCAACCTCACCCGGATGTCAGCAGTGGGCCAGGAGATGATGCCGCGATTATTAATCTGCCTGCCAATACCCGCTGGTTACAATCCGTTGATTTCTTCAGAAGCTTTATCGATGATCCCTATTTGCTGGGCCGTATCGCTGCAATTCATAGCTTAGGAGATATTTATGCAATGGGTGGAATTCCCCATTCTGCATTAGTGACTGCAGTTATCCCCTACAGCAGCGAGCCTATTATGCAGGAAACATTATTGCATTTAATGCGAGGTGTATTAAAAACCTTGAACGATGAAAATACTGTGCTGATTGGCGGGCACAGCGGCGAAGGACCCGAAATGGCTATCGGCCTAACTGTTAACGGAATACTCCCATCAAGCAACGCCCTGACAAAATCTGGACTAACACCTGGTGATAGTTTAATTCTTACCAAGCCTATCGGCAGCGGTGTTTTACTCGCAGCTAACATGGCTGCACGCTGCCAAGGCTTATGGCTTGATCAGGCATTGGCCTATATGCTGCAAAGTAATCAAGCCGCAGCAGCCATTTTATGTTCATATACAGCACGCAGCTGTACTGATGTAACCGGATTTGGCCTACTCGGACACTTGCAGGAGATGTTACTAGCCTCTCAATGCAGCGCCTCCCTATCAATGAATGCCATTCCAATCATGGAAGGCGCACAACAGTGCAGCTTGCAAGGCATTCAAAGCACACTTTATGACGCCAATAAGCAATCTAGCCAATGCCAATACTACGCTGGGCAACACCCAAATTATCCTCTATTATTCGATCCGCAAACTGCGGGAGGGTTACTAGCCGGAATTCCCGCCGAGTGTACCGATGAATGTCTTCATGCGCTTTCCGCTGCTGGTTATACCTCAGCGCAAATTGGCAGTGTCACGCCATATAATACCAATTCACTTATTACATTAACCGATCACTAATTGGCCTTGCACACGGCGCGGATTGATTAATCCAATAAAAATTCGATCTTGGCTAACGGCGTTAGAACTTTTGGCTTGTCTTGCACTTCATCGTTAAAAGATGGCAAAACTGTTTCAAAAAATGGTGTTGTTGAGTTCGTCGATCCACTGGTATTAGTGAATCCCCGATTGCGGATCATTTTCTTCAAGCTGAATGAAGATGCTCGCGGATTAAACTCAAATATGAGTGTATTAGTGAAAGTAAAGATAAGGCTTGTGTTAAATGATGAAAATGGATTCCTTCTGGCACTTAAATCCGTATACAACGAGCTGACTACAATCATCAGCTCCTGCCCGTTAAAATAGGCGGTTGCATTAATTGATTCAAGAGGTTGCGGCAAACCATCTACTGCCGGAATTCCTGAATATCCGATCGCAGTCGCATTATCGATGCACACATCATGATTATTATTGATAAAGCGAGGAATACCGCCAGTTAAGCTTAAACGATAGATACCGTCACCGGCATCTTGTATGACTTCAAATTTGCTCTGTACCGGTGTACCTTTGGGCGTAGGATCGTTTGTATCTACGGCATTTAGACATTCAAATCCGTTGTATACAATACTTATTCCAAAAACATTGCTTTGTAACAAGAAAGAAAATAATGTTAATACCAATGCCTGCATTATTTTCATTGTAGTACCTCACTTTAGATAACTGAATCAGATTCGGCTAAATACAAAGTAACGAGCTGAATTCTTTATTAATCAGCTCGCTGTATTCACAAACAAAAACACGGATGTAGATACTCATTTTACGTACTAGAAATTTACGATCTCGATGATATCATTTTGTATAGTTTGGCAAAAGTATCGCCAACATACTTGATTTGTTCTGGCGTATGCGCAGCATTTACACTGCATCGCACAAGCGATTTACCTTCCGGTGCTGCTGGTGGCAGAATCAAATTCACATAAATATTATGCTCTAGCAAGCTCTGCCAAACCTGGAGCGCCTGTTGCGGCGTATCAAGAATAGCCGAAATTACTGGACCTGGATCGGGTCCTAGCAGGTAGCCAGTCTCCTTGAGCTGCGAATAAAGTTGAGTACAATTGTTCCACAATTGCTTGCGCAGATCACTGCCTTTACTCAGCAGAACCAATGCCGCGCGCGTTGAGGCGATCGTTGCAGGGGATGGCGATGCTGTAAAAATATAGGGATGACTGATATAGCGTAATTGCTCAAGCTGTGGATGATTGCTCACACAAAATCCACCGATGCTGCAAAGACTTTTGCTAAAAGTCCCGGTAATAAAATCAACTTCTTTTAATAAACCTGTTTTTTCTACGAGACCCTGACCAGTTTTACCCAATACACCCAATGAATGGGCTTCATCAAGAAGCAGAATACAATTATATGCATTCTTTAATTTAACAATTTCAGCTAAAGGTGCTTGATCACCAAGCATACTATAGATCCCTTCAGCAATAATCAGCGTTGATTCAACACGATCGCCCAGTCGACGCAATCGTTTTTCCATGTCAACCATATCATTATGCTTAAAGCGAATGATATCTGCGCCGCTGAGGATGCAGCCATCATAGATACTCGCATGGGAATCCCCATCAATTAATACAGTATCTCCAGGACCTACTAGACCTGAAATAGTCCCTAAATTAGCTTGATAACCAGTAGTAAAAACAATGCCAGAGCTACATTGATAAAAATCAGCGAATTCTCTTTCCAAAGCACGATGACCAAAATAACTGCCATTTGCCATCCGAGAACCTGTGGTCCCCGTACCTTCTTTGTCAATTGCTTCATGCGCTGCACGAATACATTCCGGCGCAAAGGTTAAGCCTAAATAATTATTAGTGCCAAACAGCAGCACCCGTCGATCTCCAATTCTAGCTTCCGTCGCTGAAAAAACTTCTTCAATCGGTATACCAAACGCACCCACACCATTAGGCAAAAGAGATTTTCTTGCGGCAGCTGCCGCGTCTAATTTTTCAAGTAAATTCATTAGGAAGCAGATTTTATTTTATGTACTAAATCAGCCAATTCTCGCACGGTTTGAATATCTGTCAGTGCATTAATGGGAATTGAAACATCAAAAGTGTCTTCAATTTCCATAATCAGGTTAAGTAGTTTGATGGAATCAATAGATAGTTGACTAATCATGTTCATTTCAGGAGTAATCTGAGTATCAGAATTAGTTAAACTACTTAGCCGATCACAGAGTAATTGCATGATCTCATCGTAATTACTTTCAGTCATAAGTTAATTCAGAATAGTTAAATTTTAAAGCTAGATTACTTCAGATAGAACGTCTTGTAAACGAATACTCGGCTGCCATGCCGGAAGAACGTGAGTCAATGGAGCATTATCACATACCCAGTCGCTATGTTGTAACTCATTAACTTTTCCTGGAGTCAGCATGGGGGAATAGTGGAGTAACCGCGCAAGCCATAGATTTGATATTGCGATACCCTGGATAAGCAAATCTGGTATAGGAATGCAATGAACAGGACGCTTCCACACCTGCTTCGCTAGGACAGTCAAACTCTGATAGCTGTACCCGCCTAATGTTCCATCATCAAGCTCAAATACTCCATTAACTGCTAGATTGGAAGTCAACCAGATCTGGATAGCTGCAACCAAATCATATACATGTATTAATCCAAATCGATTATGAATTTTTCCGACGACGGGAAGAATACCACGGCGCATCGCTTGAAAGAGGGGCTTTAATTCTTTATCTCCCGGACCATAAACAGCCGTAGGCCGGAATATAGTCCATTGTAATTGTTCTGGATATTCGATCACTTGAATCTCAGATAAATACTTACTCCGAGCATACCAAGACAATTCGGGTTGCTTTGCTGCTAGGGAAGATATTAACAAAAAACGAGGGGATTTCTTCTGTCCAGCAATTGCACATAAAATATTTTTAGTACCTTCGACATTCGTATGCGCGAATTCTTGAAAAGAGCTTCCTCTTACTGTTGCAGCACAATGAATAACAAACGCTACATCATTAACTAAATGATGTAGCGCAGTTAAATCATCTAAATCACCTTGAATCCATTGAATAGATTCATTATCAGACGAGCGATGCATCCGCGTGAGCGCACGAACTGTCCATCCATCTTGAACCAGTCTCTGCACCAGCACATTGCCAATGAATCCAGTAGCACCTGTTACGGCTACTATTTTTGGCATGCGCCCTTATCTGTCACCTGATTCTACAAAAGACAACTGTCCCGCCAGATTTGTTCTCTGAATATAGCCCTGTCTTGCCGCGAAACGTGAGAGCTTCCCAGATGATGTCCGCGGTAAGGTATGTGGTGGAACCAACTCAACAACACAATTAACCCCAAATGCCATGTAAACAAACTGCTGCAATCTGGTCGTCAGTGACTGGCGTTCCGTCACGGAGGTGAGTCTACATTCAATGACTAGGACAATCGTTGTTGTTCCATCTTCATCATTCACCCCAAATGCAGAAGCCTCACGTGACCTAACCTCCGGTTGCTGTTCAGCTAACTCTTCTATGTCTTGGGCACGGATATTGCGCCCATTAACAATAATGACATCTGTACGGCGTCCGGTTATAAACAAATCACCTTCAAACAGGAATCCAATATCTCCAGTATCCAGCCAATTATCAGATTTAAGTGCTTTGCTAGTCTCTTCTGGATTGTTATAGTAGCCCTTCATCACGCTATCGCCATGCACTAAAACACTGCCAACCATCATTTCTGACAATTGCTGATCATCCTCATCGACTATCTTCACAGTATGTCCAGGCAACGGACGTCCACAATTTACAAATTCATTTTGTTTGCGCCCATCCGCTTGCAATCGAACAGCCATCCGCTTATCGATCAGCGTCTTACTATCCACTTGTATACTTCTACATCCTTTACCAATTTTTGAAAAGGTAACGGCAAGTGTTGATTCCGCAAGACCATAGCAAGGCAGAAAAGCACTCTCATCGAAACCTGCCGATGCAAATTTTTCTGCAAAATTTCTCAAAGTTTCAGGCCGAATCATTTCTGCACCAATGCCGGCGGCCCGCCAACAACTAAGATCTAGTTCTTTAAGATCAGATTCCCTTACACGTAAGGTACAGAGCTTAAGACCAAAAGGTTGGCTGAATGCAACGGTACAGCGGTTGCGACTTATTAACCTTAACCATTGTAAGGGCCGAATTGCAAAATCCCGTGTCGCCAAATAATCAACAGAGATTTGTGTGACCATTGGTGCCAGAACTAACCCAACCAATCCCATATCATGATAAAAGGGTAGCCAAGAAGCGGAACGATCGTCAGGTTTAATTTCCAATCCATTACATACAATACCTTGTAAATTACACATCAAGGCTCGTTCAGTAATAACCACCCCTCTTGGGGTACGCGTACTACCTGATGTAAATTGCAGGTATGCAGTTTCATCAGGATAATTAGGTTGCAGTTCAATATTTATCGCAGGTAGCTCGCTTAATTTTTCTGGTGTTCCTACCCACTGTATACAGGTTGTTTCTTTTGCAGCCTCTTCCAGAAAATTAATATAGTCAATATTCGCCAGCGCAATACTTGCTTGACTGCTTTCAAGCATACCTCTTAATTGCTGAACATATATTACATGGCTACCGAGATTAACCGGAATTGGCATTGCGAAAGGCACTAAACCAGCATAGCGACATGCAAAAAACAACTCGATAAACTCTTGGGAGGTATCAGCAATGACTGCTACCCGACTACCACGGGGCAAGCCAAAACCAAATAAACGTCGCGCAAAGATACGAGCATTCTGCCTCAGCGCACTGTATGGCAGAACCGAACGTAAGTTACCCTTCGCGTCATAAAAGTTATACCCCGTTATCCCCTCCGCTGCATATTCTAAAGCGCTGGTTAGGGTATCAAAACCCGCTAACTGCTGAGTTAGTGTATTGAGTGTCGGTGTCGGTGTTAATTGTAATTCGCTTGAAGGTTGAAAATCAAACGCTTGCGTTAGCGGAGCGTTCAACTTGGTTATTGTCGAACTCAAGATCTTCCCCTCGAAGTAATAGTACTTGTCATCTTGCTCCCATAAGCAAGAAATCCTGGTTGAGCGCGCCAACGCTGATTATCAATCTCTAATAATGCACTTTTTGCTGGCTGGAAAATTTTCATTCAAACGCTTACCGCTGACATTGCTTAATAAATATAAGTGTGTCATATTTGACCACTCCGCAGCTTATATAAGGCGCTTTTTCCTGTCAAGGCAATATTAAATCGGTGTTGCAGAAAAACAACAATTACTCTAATTCATGACTTTTAGCTTATCCCTATAATGTCCGAATTGTAACGGATAACACCTTTTTAGGGTACTTTTGTCCTGATTTTTCTTATTATACAAATCGCTTAACTTGTGATTGATCGTTCGGATTTGTAAAATCACAGCAAATAATATTTAAGGATTCATGACACCAAACATACTGTCATCTGTGTTATCTCAATGAGCAAATAAGTATAGGAAACAATGTCAGATTACTCAGTCAGCGCTGATCAATTTCACAATTTATTTATGCGCGAGATTCCATTCCTGGATGTTCGTTCTGAAGGTGAGTTTGCTAAAGGTAGTTTACCAAATTCATTCAATCTCCCCATTCTGAGTAACCATGAACGTCATTTAGTTGGAATTTGCTATAAACAAAAAGGCAACAAGCTGCTATCCAATTAGGTCATAAATTGGTGTGTGGTGAACTTAAGCAAAATCGCATTCAGCATTGGCGTGATGTTGTAGCTAACAATCCTGATGCGCATATCTTCTGCTGGCGCGGTGGAATGCGGTCACATCTAGCACGCCAATGGATCAATGAAACAGGCATTGCTGTGCCGTTAATTGTAGGTGGTTATAAAGCACTCAGGCGATACCTCATGCAGGCAATTGATGAGGCAACCATAAATCTTTCCATGATCCGGATAGGCGGAAAAACAGGTGTAGCGAAAACACTTTTGATTAATGAAATAGCTTCTAGTATCGATTTAGAAAAGCATGCCATGCATCGCGGCTCGAGTTTTGGCGATACCGTTAATCAACAACCCACTCAATCCAATTTTGAGCACACATTAGCCATTGATTTATTGCGTATGCCTTATGCTGCGTCTTGTAAAAATACACTTTTTGTTGAAGATGAAAGTAGAAATATTGGGGCCATCGCGATCCCGGAGACCTTCTTTCAAACTATGCGACGATCACCTCTAGTGCTAGTAGAAATGCCACTAGAATCTCGCATTCAACGGATTTTACAAGAATATATCGCGGATATGCTGACAGCTTTTCAGATGAAATATCCTGAGCATGGCTTTGAATATTTCAGCGCCTATCTTCACAACAGTCTTTTTCGGATTCAGAAACGCCTGGGGTTGGAACGCTATAAATACATGCACGATCTCATGACAAAAGCTTTGAAAACTCAACTGAGTACAGGAAACATTCATAACCACGAAGCTTGGATAACCCATTTACTTGCTGAGTATTATGATCCGATGTATGCGTATCAAATAATGAAAAACAAAGAATCGGTAATTTTCAGTGGCAGCTACCAAGAAGCGCTTGAATGGGCAAGACATTTCAACACACCAATACGCTAGACACTTCAATCTTTGATCTATCGGACGGGGCAGATCTACCACTTTCGTTTTCTACAGCCAATTTATCTGATTATTAAGTCTGAGTGCTTAAAGCAGCCCTATTACGAGAATGTTCTGCGGCAGCAATTTCTGCTCGTATCCTCGCAGTTGCCGCAGCGGTAGCTTCTTTATCAGCCTGGGAACGCGCAAACAGTGCCTCCTTAGCCATAACTTCAACAGCTTCTCGGGCTGCAGCAGCTTCCAGTGCTTTGGATTCCAACGCTATGCGCTCCTGCATAGCAGCAAGCGCAGTCGATTCGGTTCTGGCTTTTTCCAATGCGATTCTGGTAGCAGTTTTTTCTGCTTCAAGTTGCGCTTTGGCTTTATTGGTAGCGATAATCTTTGCTTGTGCTCTAGTAATTGCCAGTCCTGTGATCTTTTGCTCAATCTCGAGGCGCTCAACAACCGCTTGTTTTGCATCGGCAATCGCTTTGGCACGAATCTCGGCATCTTCCAACAAGCGTTGCTCCAAATCTGCTTGAGCATTTATTTCTTGTGCAGCAAGCGTATCTACTTGGACTTTTGCCTCTGCTGTAGCCCTCAACCTTATTTCAGCTTCCGCCTTACTCTTCGCTGCTTTCCTTGCATCTTTCTCTGTTTCTGCACGTGCTTCCGCTTCTTTAATAGCTTCTTCATCGGCATTAATACGTTTCTGATATTCTTTGCTCGCGTTGACCTCCACTTTCTTCTTCTCACTTGCAATCGTTTTGGCTTCTTTTTCAGAACACAAGGCTGCCTCTGCAGCAGCTAACGCTTCAGTTTCTATTTGCATTCGCTGATTGGCTTCTTCCAGCAACTCAAACTCTGCAACGAGGCGAGCCTTGATTGCATCAGCGGCTGCACTCTCTTTTGCAAGAATGGATTCCGCTATTTCAGCTGCAACTCTCTCCGCATCTGTTTTATCGCGTGCCGCGATAGTCGCTTGGATATCTAATTCAGCTCTTTTTCTCGCCTGTTCTGCTGCGACCGCTTCAGTTTCGGCCTTTTCTATCGCTGCTTGCACCGCGGCAGCTTCGGCTTTCAGTCTATCCTCTTCCATTTCTTTCGCCCGTTTCTCTGCATCCAGACGTTCGGTAGTCTGGGCCAGAGTCTGCGCTTCTATTTGCGAGCGAATCTGCATTTCCTCAATGATTTGCTTTTCAGCTTCTTCTTGAGCTTTAGCCAATGCTATGGTTTTTTGCGTCTCCTGAATTTTTGCATTGGCGAGTATTGCTGCATGTGTTTCTGCTTCTATCACAGCCAGAGCAAGCAAGTGCGCTTCATCGGATACTTTGGCTCGATGCATCGCAGCTTCAGCAGCTTCATTCTCTTTTAGTGTGGCCGCATGCACCTTATCCAAAGCAGCGGCTTCTTGTTCAATGCGTTTCTGCATTTTCTCGACAATCGAAGCTTCTGCCTTGATCTTGGCTTCCAATAGCGCATTCAGGGATTTCTCAGCTTTAATCTTCTCTTCCGCAAGCTGCCTGGCTTTTATCTCAAATTCCCGCCTAGCATTGGCCTCTCTGATTGCCAAAACCTCAGCTTTAGCACGGGTTCTGGCTTGATCAGTAGCAATCGCTTCAGCCTGGATTCTTGTTTCTGCCGCAATTCTGGCATTAGCCTCGGCCCGAATTCTCGCTTCAGCAGTTACTTTCGCGATGTTTTCTGCTTCAATCCGCTTGTGCGCTTCCTTGATTGCTCGATCTTCCGCGCTTAATCGTCCACGATAAGCCGTATCCAAAAATTGTTTAATTTCATCACTCGATGCAAATTGTTGAGTGGAGCTCGTTGCGTTGTTTAATTGTGACTCGTCGGCAGACGTAATATTTTCTTCGTCATGCTGCGTCTCCGGCGATGAAGAAAATTTGCGTAGTGAACTAAGTAAGCGCGACTTAAATGTCATAAGTTATTAACCAAACCGGCAATTATTTGAACTGCCAATGTTAATAAATAGTTTCCGATAAATGGATAATCACTTTAACAGTTTCAGACAAAAATCTTGTATCGAAAAAGAAGGGAAATATTGTCTGTTTATGTATTGTGAATCAAAAAGTCTGCCTACTTATACATCGGAAGGAATCTGCTCTTGTTGCAATCGATAAATCAGCTATGGCATATGGCTTTTATTAATGTTAAGAATTCCCATTATCAGATTTAAAGCGTCACGCACCAGATATTCCAGAATCGGTGCATAAAAAGGCATACTGAACGCCAGAACGAAGAGGCCGATAGAGAGTGTCAGTGGAAAACCGACCGCAAAAATATTTAATTGCGGCGCAACACGTGTCAAAATACCCAAAGCGAGATTGGTAATCAGTAACGCCGTAAGAACGGGGAGTGACAATTGAAGACCTGATTTAAAAATCTCCCCGCCCCAATTTGCGAGCGTAATAAATGTTACGTTTGTAATTCCATCTAAACCAACAGGTAGTGTGCTAAAACTCTGTGAAATCAAAGCAATCATCATCAAATGACCGTCCATTGCAAGGAATGCCAGACTGGCAATCACACCCAAAAAGCGGCCTATGATATCTATCTGACCAGAGTTTTGCGGATCAAAGAAAATTGCAAAACCAAGACCCATTTGCAAACCAATCAATTCACCTGCCGTTTCCACCGCAACAAATACAATGCGCATGACAAACCCGATAGCGACGCCAATTAAAATCTGCTGCAGCAAGATGATTAAACCAATACCGGAAGCCGGATCAACCTGCGGTAATGATTTCTCGACTACTGGCATTACCAAGATAGTGATCATGACTGCAAACCCCAGCTTCACTCTGACAGGAATACTTGGGTTTCCTAAGATTGGCGCAGTTGCCACCATCGCCAGGATTCTGCTGAGCGGCCAAAAGAATGTTGCCAGTAATGTATTTAATTCTGCAGTGGTTATACTGATCATGATGCTAAATCACTCGTTTGATGATGAACGCCAGTACTGACCAGAGCAACTATCGAAATTCGCATTTACAGCGCCAAACCATGTGCCTGCCGGCGTTAACTGACTGCGAGCCAAGGAATGCTGGTAAAGAGCCGCTGCATATAGTCTGTCATGAGAGTGATCATCCAAGGTCCGGCCAGCACAATCACCAGAAACATCACCAATAATTTAGGAATAAATGACAAAGTCATTTCATTAATTTGAGTCGCCGCTTGGAAGATACTGACTAATAAGCCGGTTGCCAAAGCGGAAAGCAGCAAGGGGGCAGAAAGCATAAATGTCATTTCAAGCGCTTGCCGGCCGATAGTCATTGCACTCTCAGGGGTCATAATTTGTTTCCTTTCAGGTATAGAAGCTTTTTGCCAAGGAACCGATAATGAGATGCCAGCCATCGACCAGAACAAAAAGCATTAATTTAAATGGAAGCGAAATAATCATCGGCGAAAGCATCATCATACCCATAGCCATCAGTACACTTGATACAACCAAGTCAATGATCAAGAATGGAATGAATACGATGAAGCCAATCTGGAAGGCAGTTTTTAACTCACTCGTGATATAGGCTGGAACAAGTATCTTCAGTGGCACTTTATCGCGGCTTTCGAGCTCCTCACTATTCGAGATTTGTACAAAAAGCGCCAGATCTGTTTCCCGGGTCTGGTGCAGCATAAACGATTTCAGCGGCACACTCGCTTTTTCAGCCGCTTCCATAATACTTATTTTATCTTCAGAAAAAGGTAAATACGCTTCCGTGTAGACCCGATCAATGACCGGTGACATGATAAAAAAAGTTAGGAATAACGCCAACCCGAGCAATACCTGGTTAGGCGGAGAAGATTGCGTGCCCAATGCCAACCTCAGCAGCGACAAGACAATGATGATACGTGTAAAACTTGACATCATTAATACCAACGCAGGTAAAAATGTCAGTGAAGTCAATAATAGAAGTGTCTGTAAGCTCAACGTATAAGTTGCGCTTCCATCGGCATTAGGGGAACTGGTAAATGCCGGAAAACCAGATTTTTGCGCAAATGCAGGCACAGCGATAAAACCCACGAAAAGAAGCACCATCTGAAACAGATTACGTTTTGTAATTCTGCTCAGGCAACAACAAAAACCTACCCTGATCCGATGACAAATCAATATGCGTTGGAAGCATGAATGAATGGCTGATGCAAAGCTGTTATACATTTTCTTTTTTTATGCTCTGATTAAGCTGCGTAGCAAATGTTTCAATAGGCGGATTATCTGGTGTCGTGCTGGCAGCATCTGTTAAAGGTTTACTCATGGTATGTAACTTATTGACACGACCGGGCGCCACACCAAGCACCAGCCACGTGTTATCAATTTCGACAACAATCACCCGTTCTCTCTGGCCAACTCCAGTCGCCGCGACAACCTTAACGATACCTGCAGCAGCAGTTGATATCAACGAAAAACGTTTGAGTAACCAAGTAATACCGCCTATGATCGCCAGTACCAGCAACAGTCCACCCATCATCTGCAATGTATTTTCGGTTGATATCACGGAAGGTGGTGGCACATAGCTTGACTTCCCTGTTTCAGCCAAAACAGCAAACGGAAATATCAGTATCAAAAATATCAAATATCGGCTTGGCATATCAGCTCTAGCGATTGAGTTTACGAATACGTTCACTGGGTGTAATGATGTCGGTCAACCGGATACCGAACTTATCATTAACAACTACGACTTCACCTTGCGCAATCAGGCAACCATTGACCAGTACATCCATAGGTTCACCGGCCATGCCGTCAAGCTCGACAACCGAACCTTGAGCGAGTTGCAACAAGTTCTTGATTGCAATCTTGGTGCGACCCATTTCAACCGTCATCTGCACGGGGATGTCTAGAATCATGTCGATATCATGACGGGCATTATTCGCAGCGCCATTCTTTCCGAGTTCCTGGAAAACCGATGTTGTTGCAGACTGCGAACCGACCATCGTGTTGTTATTTCTCTCTGGCGCATTGGCTGCCGGGGCGGATGCCTCTTGCTCTGCCATCGCTGCAGCCCAGTCATCAACTTCCGTTTCTTTTTCTGCAGAGTCATTTTGAGAAACCGCCGCCTGTTCCGCCATAGCTGCCGCCCAGTCATCTGTCTCAGCTTGATCGTTTTCTGTAGGCTCTGACATTTTCAATCTCCAATAAATTATTCAGTTTCCGATGGGGAAATCATTGCATTGACTCTGAGTGCATACTGTCCATTCATGATGCCATAGTGACAATCCATAACAGGTATACCATCAACATTTACGGTAATGGTTTTAGGAATTTCCAGAGGAATGATATCTCCCGTTTGCATACTCAGAATCTGTTCAAATGTAACTTTCGTATGCCCTATGTTAGCAATCAGTTCCACTTCAGCAATTTGCACTTGTTGTGACATTAATTTGATCCAGCGTTTGTCAACTTCCAGGTGATCACCTTGCAATGCGCTATATAAAGTATCTCGAATGGGCTCAATCATTGAATAGGGAATGCAGACATGCAACTCGCCGCCTTGGTTACCCATATCAATATCAAAAGTAACCGTAACGACCACCTCATTGGGCGTAGCAATCGTGGCAAATTGAGGATTCATCTCAGATCTGACATACTCAAATTTAACCGGGTATACTGACTTCCAGGATTTTTCATATTCTTCAAATACCACATCAAGCAAACGCCGAATAATACGTTGCTCAGTCTGGGTAAAATCCCTTCCCTCAACTCTCGTATGGTATCTGCCGTCGCCGCCAAACAAATTATCCACAATCAGGAAAATCAGGTTGGGGTCAAAAACGAGCAATGCTGTCCCTCGCAGAGGTCTCATTTGAACCAAGTTGAGATTGGTCGGCACCACCAGATTACGGACGAACTCACTAAACTTAATAACTTTGACGGGGCCAACTGCAATATCCACCGTACGGCGCATGAAATTAAATAAACCGATACGCAGTAAACGTGCAAATCGTTCATTGATGATCTCATACGTGGGCATCCGTCCACGAACAATGCGCTCCTGCGTAGCAATGTTATAGGGCCGAACGCCCCCTTTCTCTTCTTCCTTCTGCACTTCATCACTTTCGCCAGTGGCGCCTTTGAGAAGTGCATCAACTTCGTCTTGTGACGAGAAAATCTTCGGCCATCTGTCGTTTACTGGATCACAAATGATGTAAATAATACTTCCAGCACATCCTCTTGCAGTTCTGATGCATCCAATGATTGCTTGATTTCATCCACAATCTGTTGACTTAACTGTTGTTTCCCCACAATGCCTGTGATATCTGCCGATTTCTTACTGGAAAGTAACATGAGGATACGATTGCGAATAGCCGGCATTTGCTTTTTAATCTCCGCTACGACAAGGGTTTCTTTGGTTTTCACGGTTAACCCAACCTGCAAATATTGACTATTTTCTTCCGGTTGAAGATTGACTGTAAAAATATCAAGATCCACAAACGTGATTGGTTTTTCCTTAGGTTTTACAGGCTCGGCATCTTCATCACCTGACATTTTCATAAAATACCAGGTACCACCGCCACCTGCACCGATAGCGATAACTGCTATCAAGATGATAATGATCAATCCTTTCTTGCTTTTCTTTCCTTCTGTCGCTGCTGGTGCTTCAATAGTTTTTGACATTTTTCTCAGCTCCTTACTTGATGGAATCAATTATCTTCGACGAGGCAGTAAACTGATATCACAAATAACAATGAAATAATGTCACTATTTCCAGATACAAAAATTAATAGAGGATCCGTCAGGTATGTATGCTGATTTCTGATTGAGAGAATATTCGTATGATCTGGCCGGTTAGTTTAATTTCAGCTCAAATCAACAATAAAGAAGAAACAAAACCCGAATAGCTTTTACGGCTATCTAGAGAAGCCATTATCTGCCACACCATCGGATCGGATAGCGCGACAGATTAGTATGTGATTGATTCATAAAATCGGATAAACCTGATTTTATGAATCATCAGGCATAGGTATTGACCATACCAATATGCTGATTTGGCACGACAGTTGTTTCAATTTGACCCGCAATCTCTGGCCTTGTACCTGCCATATTGTTGGTATCTTTTGCGGAATGATAGGCTTGCTGCTGTCTATTGTCTTGCTGAAATGAATCAGAACCGACCATTACATTACCCAATGTAATACCGTTCTCAGCCATCATTTCTCTTAATCTGGGCAATGCTTGCTCAATCGCTTCACGCACGGCCAAATGAGGAGATGAAAACTGCGCTGTCGCCTGATCCTGCGTAATACTCAGCATCACTTCCACAGGTCCAAGATGCGCCGGGTTTAAACGAATTTCAGCTACTTGGTGTTGCTGAGAAGACAACCAGACAACTTTTTGTGCAAATTCCCCACCCCACTTTGGCTGACCTACCGGAAGATCAACATGGATGTCTTGTAGTGTCGTATTCAGGGGAACACCGGAAGCAGAGTTGCTTAGGCTGAATGGCTGTGAGGAAATTGATTCGCCATGTGTTGAAAATATCAATCCCCCTGTATTAACCTGGATGGCTTCATTCATCTCCGAAGAAAATGGAAGAAATTTGCCATAAGCGGCAGAATCTGCCGCATCCAATGATTGCCATATGTTATCGGATAAATAATTAGAACTGCTTGCAGCCAAATTTAGCTGTGCAAGTTTTTGTTGCAACAATTGATTGCTAATGGGAATCGTTGAACCCGCAATCTGCTCACCATCTAGGGGAACCAATGCATTCTGAGTTGATAGGGGCAACGCCAGCGGCAAGGTTGAAGTTTCAGTCATCGCATCTGGATCTAATACGGGATTCATTGCGCTTAACGCCGGATCGGTTTTGTACACACTACCCGCATTGCTAAGAAGATTTTGAATGAAGCTGTTCACATCATTGGTTGTTGTTGCTACAGACGTGGTTGTATCCGTATCTTTATCTTTATCCGTATCTTTAACTGTATCTTTAACTGTATCTTCTGAAGATGCTGCACCATCAGAATGTTCTTTTGTGTCAGAAGTATTGTTTGTCTCCTGCTTGTCCGTTGCTCCAGATACTTCACGCTCCAGGACTTTACCAAACTCTTCTGCAACAGGTTCTTTAGTGCCGGTTGAACCGGAATTGATCATTGCTACAGGATTTTCAGCTGAAGATTTGATTTGAGGTGCAACTGATATGTTTAACATAAGTTTTTAGTCTCATACAATTAATAATGCCATCAGTAAATAAGCAATTTCTATACCAGCCTGACTATTACTGGATATGTTGCTAACCACCTTTGCGCAGAAATAAATCCCGATGGAGAGAATTCGATGCAAACTCATCTTGCACTTTCTGCTCCAGCTTTAATTGCTTCTGATTCTCTTCACTATGTTGACGTTGCGATAGCGTATCGTAGGATTTTAATTTGCGCTGGCAAGACAAAAATTCATTTCCTCCTTCGATCCTTTTGTTTTGCGCATATAAAACCGTTTGTTGTTGCTCAGTGATTGCGGCGTCAAGTTTATTGATAAAAGCAATAAAATTTAGCCATTCAATGTGGTCAATTCCTTTTTCTGTAGAATTCTGAAAGTGTGACTGATAATTATGACGGTACTGCAAAAGTAAATTTAATTTTTTTTCTGCTTCTTGCTGTTGCAAACTTAACTTTCCAAGTTTCTTTGCTGAAGAATCAGCCCGTTGTTGCGCCAAGTCCAAAAGCAATTTTAGCGATGATGTGGTTGGCATAATAATTCTCGTCTTCGATTACCGTATTTCTTCGTTTCCAAACAATTTTGTTAGTTTTTCAAGGCTATCGGCAAAGTCCTCATGTTGAGACATATTCTGCTGTAAAAATTTTTCAAATGCGGGATACAGCCTGATAGCTCGATCTAGTTCCAGATCTGTTCCGGCAACATAGGCGCCGACACTGATCAAATCATGGCTACGTTGATACCGCGAACATAGGCTTTTAAATTTCCGTGCCATATCCACTTGTTTCTGTGGAACCACACTGGTCATGACGCGGCTAATGGATGCTTCGATATCGATTGCAGGGTAATGTCCTGCTTCGGCTAATCTTCGTGATAAAACAATATGGCCATCGAGAATGGCGCGCGCGCTATCAGCGATAGGATCATTCTGATCATCGCCTTCTGTCAATACAGTATAAAAAGCCGTAATGGAACCACTATTATGATTACCATTACCGGCACGCTCCACCAGTTGCGGTAATTTAGCAAATACTGACGGAGGATAACCTTTGGTAGCAGGCGGTTCGCCGATAGCCAGGGCTATTTCCCTTTGCGCCATAGCATAGCGGGTTAATGAGTCCATTATGAGCAAAACATGCTTGCCGGTATCCCGAAAATATTCAGCAATGGCTGTCGCGTAGGCTGCACCTTGCAACCGTAACAACGGTGAAGTGTCAGCAGGCGCTGCAACAACGACAGAGCGCGCGAGTCCTTCCTGACCAAGAATATTTTCTATAAATTCCTTAACTTCACGTCCCCGCTCCCCAATTAAGCCGACAACAATCACGTCAGCAGTGGTATAGCGTGCCATCATGCCAAGCAAAACGCTTTTCCCCACACCGCTGCCCGCAAACAATCCCATGCGCTGACCTCGTCCAACAGTCAGTAGCATGTTAATTGCACGTACCCCAACGTCGAGCGGTTCACTGACAGGAATTCGTTCTAACGGGTTATAAGGACGGCTGTATAACGGCACGCTCTGCTCTGCATGGGTGGGGCCAAGACGATCGAGCGGTTCCCCGACACCATTTAAAACACGGCCAAGCAGCTCAGGCCCGACAGAAACATGCTTAGCACGATCTGCTGCGCGTCTCCGTGGATGTTGAGAATCACCAATTTTGGGAGATTCGCCAACAGGTTCTGTAGGAACGACTTTTGCACCCGGCGACAATCCATAAACATCGCTGGATGGCATTAGAAATAAGCGCTCTCCAGAAAATCCGACAACTTCAGCCGAAACGTGATGACCATTCGACAGAAGAATGGTACAGCTGCTGCCAACAGCCAATCTGAGCCCTATTGCTTCTATAACCAGCCCTGCTACCCGTGTAATTGTTCCGCTTAATAAGAAAGGATTTGCGGGAGTAATCAGCTGAGTGCAACTTTTTAAGAAGCCATCCCATTGCTCAGAATAAGCCATAATCAGTCTTTCTTCTCAAGCCATCCGTCATTCTGACCAATGGCTGATAATACTCTCTGCCAGCGCACTTCCAGGCTTCCGTTAATTTCACTACCACTGGCTTCAATACGGCATCCTCCTCTGGAGATCTGCTCATCTTCACGAACACACAAGTGATCCTGTTCCAACTGATCATTCAGATGCACAAGTACCAATTTTGCATCCTCCGGATGCAAAAAAAGACGGGGATGTTGCATCGCATTGGGCAAATTACGGATAGCTTCTTGCACGATAGGTATGATTAGTTCAGGTTTTAGTTTTAATGCTTGTGCGACCACTTTTTGGGCAAGTGCAATTGCCAGTTCTAATAGGCTGTCAGCCACCTGCTGATCCATTTCATGCAGATCTTTGTCAAGTTTGGATAGCAGTGCTTGAACGCGCGCCACTTCGGCTTTAACTTCAATTTCAGCAATTTGTCTGCCTTCTGCATAGCCTGCTGCGTTACCCGCTTGCAGTCCTGCTGCATACCCATCTGCTTTGGCGCGCTGAAAAATTGCAGCGACTTCCTCCTCAGTCGGCAAAGAAACCTGGGGCTGTTCATCGACCTGTATACTGGCTTCAGCCTCGGCTTCCTGCGTTTCTTTAGCTAAATCGGATGTCTCAAAAGAATTCATTTCCCATCGCTGATAGGATTTACGTTTTTCTTTTGAAAAGGAACTACTTGCAATCATTTACCAACCTTCATTTCAGTAATAAATAGGCACGCAATTACTATTGATTAGGTTCAACTGATGAGAAATCTATCAATTAAATGAAACCGTCATCACCTTTTCCACCCAATACAATCTGCCCATCGTCAGCCAGCTGACGCACAACCTTAAGAATTTCTTTTTGTTCCGCTTCCACCTCGGATAGTCTCACCGGACCTTTACTTTCAAGATCTTCCCGCAGAGCCTCAGCGGCACGTTGTGACATATTCTTGAAAATTTTCTTACGCAATTCTTCTTGCGCACCTTTCAAGGCGATAATCAGAGATTCCGACTGTACTTCTCTGAGGAGCAATTGGATACCATGATCATCAATATCAATCAGATTATCAAATACAAACATTTCATCCATGATTTTTTGTGCCAAATCTTCATCGTACTGTTTGATATTATCAATAACACTGGTTTCTTGGGCAGTTGGAACAAAGTTAAGAATCTCAGCTGCGGTGCGGACTCCGCCCATCGCTGCTTTACGAATATTAACGCTGCCTGATAATAATTTGGTTAGCACATCATTTAGTTCACGCAGCGCATCAGGCTGAATACTGTCCAGTGTAGCAATACGTAATAACGTATCGTTACGCAAACGCTCGGTAAATAAGCTTATGATTTGACTCGCCTGATCACGCTCTAGGTGAACCAGAATCGTAGCAATAATTTGCGGATGTTCATTCTTGATGAGTTCAGCCACTGACGGCGGATCCATCCACTTCAATCCTTCGATACCGCTGGTATCACCGCCGTGTAAAATGCGATCAATGAGATTGGCCGCTTTTTCATCACCCAAAGCACTGGTCAGAACTTTCCGGATATAATCAGCCGAATCCTGACCCAGAGCGGTTCTTCCTTCAGCTTCATTGCAAAACTCTGATACGATGTTTTCAATCTCATTACGCGTTATGTTCTGCAGCGTAGACATCGTTTCGCCCAATCTTTGCACTTCCTTTGGCCCCAACAGCTTGATCACTGATGCCGCTTCTTGCTCACCCAAAGTCATCAGCAAAATTGCGCTCTTTTTGATTCCTGCATCATCCATTTTTAGATATCCAATCTTTCACCACATTGGCGACGATAGTAGGTTCATCTACAGCCAATTGCTTAGCTTTCTTAAGATTCTCATCAAATACTGATTTCTGAATGGCTTGCAGCGCTGTTCCATCCCCTTGTTCTGACAATTGATTCAGTGCAGCCTCACCAGATAGCTTTTCAGGCTCTGGCGAGGGCGGGGGTTGGGTTAAGCTTTTTAGGAATGGACGTAGAATTTTTAACAAGAAAAATAAAACAACGGCTGCAATTAATAGCTGCTTTCCGATTTCTTTTGCTAGCATGATGACATCGGGATCCTTCCAAAGCGGGATATCCAATACTGTTGCAGAATCCGCAGTAAATAAACCATTAGTTACGGTCAGTGAATCGCCGCGTTTCTCGCTATAACCCATGGCCTCTCTGACAAGACTGTTGATTTCCTTAATCTCTTCAGCAGTTAACGGTTCATACGTCACTTCTCCGTTCTCATCTATTTTTTTACGATAATTCACCACAACAGCGGCAGATAATCGTTTGATATTGCCAGTTGATTGCTGAGTGTGCTGTACGGTTTTATCTACTTCATAATTAATCGTAGATTCTTTTTTCTGATCTGTCGGTACAGGTGGTGTTTTATCATCAGCTTCTTTGTTTTCTCCCCCCGCTTCAATAGGCGCTGCAGCAGGTTCAGGCGGACGATTTGTCAGTGCTCCTGGGATTCCCCCATCAATTTTAGAGCCGATGGAGGTCGCTTCGAACGTCTTTTGACTACGAATAGCGGCAGCTTCTGATTCAGTGTTATTGGGTCGATAAATTTCCTCGGCGCGTTCAATACGAGAAAAATCCATATCAGCAGTTACCTGAGCACGCACATTAGCAGCACCAGTAATAGGCGTCAGAATAGCTTCGATGCGACGAATATAATTTTCTTCCAGCTCCTGTATATACTCTAACTGTTTGGCATCAAACCTTGAGTCTTGTTTGCCATCATTCTGGGTACTGAGCAGATTGCCATTTTGATCCACGACAGTTACATTTTTCACCGACAAACTGGGTACGCTGCTCGACATCAAGTGCACGATCGCACTGACCTGCTCAACACTCAAAACTCTGCCTGGATGTAAATTGAGCAATACCGAAACACTCGGTTGCTGTTTTTCTCTTGAAAAAACTGATGGCTTTGCAATTGCCAGATGCACTCGTGCACTTTGCACCGCGGATAATGACTGAACCGAACGTGCCAACTCACCTTCTAGCGCGCGCTGATAATTAACTTGCTCGAGAAATTGACTGGAACCAAATTTTTGATTCTCCATTAATTCAAATCCTGGCAAACCGCCTTTTGGCAAACCCTGTCCCGCCAGCCGCAAGCGTATTTCATGCACTTGTTTCTCAGGAATCAAGATGGCACCGCCACCGCTTTCAGAGAACTTGTACGGCACGTTCATTTGTTGTAGCGCAGTAATAATCGCTGCTCCATCCTGGTCTGATACATTATTATAAAGAACACGATAATCCGGTGTCTGACTCCACATCAAGGCACCCACCAGCAAAGCAATAACAGCGGCTGCAGAGAGAATTAATCCCAGTTTCTTTTGATTAGACAACTGACTGAATTGCGCCAACCGGATTGCTGTCGGCGGTGTTGCTGTATTGGATTCACTGAGTACTGTTGCCACGCGCTATTCTCCTGCCTAGATTCTGGACCACTTATCAAGAAAATTAATAGTAATTTTCATCACTTAGATTAACTAACTAATTGTTATATTATAAAAATCACAAGATATATGCCCTGTAATAGTTAAACCAAGTTATTGTCCAATTTATCAATATACATGCCGTAAGAAAAATATCTTTCATGTTAAATCCACGAAAAGAGTTTTATTGAAGTGATGATTATCGATAGTTTTGTAGAGTCTGAATGCTCAAATAGAATAGGTTTGCCCATCCTATTTGCATCATTGTCGATGTTGGTATAAATGCTAAGCTACTGGCATTCCTAATAACTGCCATCTAATCCAGTGCAAACAAACAAAGTCATTGAAATTAAGCCAGTACCAGTTGATCAGGAACAGCTTCAACTTGCTTTTGCAGCTTTTAATGAAGCTTCTGAGCAGCTATCCGGCGTGTACCAGGAATTACAGCACCAGGTAGCACAATTAACCGGGGAACTGGCAATTGCAAATGGCGAGCTGCACAGACAGTTAATTGCAAAGGAAAATTTGTCTCAGCAGCTCAGTCTCTTACTGAATGCGTTGCCCGGTGGCGTAATAGCTCTGAATGGACAGGAATGTATCGAACAAGTGAACCCAGCTGCCATCTCGATCCTTGGAGAACCATTACTTGGGTTGGCATGGCATCAGGTGATTCAAGAACGTTTATCACCGACTGTAATCATCAACGAGTGGCTTACAAAACAACAAGAATCGGCAGAACAACGCCGTATCCGCATTGAAAGCAGCGCAACAGATTCAACCGGTAGACGAATCCTGCTGGTAAACGATATTACTGAAGCCTATGCCCTGCAAGATCAGATAAGACGAAATCAGCGACTCACTTCCATGGGTGAAATGGCAGCAAATCTTGCCCACCAGTTGCGTACCCCGCTTTCAACCGCACTACTCTATGCCAATCATCTGGGAAGTGATGCACTGACTTCCGTTGAAAGACAGAAGTTTGCAAGTAAAACCATTGAACGCATGCATCACCTGGAGCACCTAGTTAACGATATGCTACGTTTTGTTAAAGGTGAAATAACGCAGCTCGAAAATGTCAGAATCAGTCATTTGTTAGCGGAATTACGACAAATCATAGAGCCTCAGATGATCCAACAGGGTTTGCAATTAATTGTGCGTGATCTTAGTGAAACTGGAAGTCTGATGACTGACCGTCAGGCATTATGCGGAGCGATGGTAAATCTTCTTGAGAATGCCATGCAAGCATCATCTCCGGAAGATCAAATTATTCTGACAAGCAGCGTGGAAGGAGAAAGTATTGTTTTAAGTGTCCATGATAATGGACCAGGCATTGATGCAGCACTGCAAGAAAGATTATTCGAACCCTTCTTTACAACACGCTCAGAAGGCACTGGCTTAGGCTTGGCCATTGTTCGAGGTGTCATACAGTCTATGGAAGGTAGTGTGCAGATTAATTCATCGCCGGATACAGGAACTGAATTTGTAATACGGCTACCAAGAAACAAAGGAGATTGATACGATGAATACACTACCCATTTTGGTGGTAGAGGATGACAAGGATTTACTGGAGGCGATTTGTGCCACCATGAAACTAGCGGGTTATCAAACATTAGCGGCATCCAATGGCAATGACGCAATGGCTGCACTACAGGAATCTCAGGCAGGAATGGTTGTGAGTGACGTGCAGATGAGACCCATGGATGGATTCACTTTGTTAAAAAAAATCAAGGCGTTCAATCCAGAATTGCCGGTGTTGCTGATGACAGCTTACGGAGATGTCGGAAAAGCAGTTGCCGCAATGCAGACAGGTGCTTGCGATTATCTGCTGAAACCGTTTGATCCAGACAGTTTACTGGCACATATCAAACGCTACGTACTATCAGAACTTGAGCAAGATGACAAAATTGTTGCGAAAGATCCGCGTACGCGAGCACTACTTTCCCTCGCCAAGCGGGTTGCACAATCTCCGGCAACAGTCATGCTGACGGGCGAAAGCGGCTGTGGCAAAGAAATAATCGCACGCTTTATTCATCAGCATTCATTACGCGCATCTAAGCCATTCGTCGCTATCAATTGTGCAGCTATTCCAGAAAATTTACTGGAAGCAACCTTATTTGGTTATGAGAAAGGCGCTTTTACCGGTGCAACCCAATCTCAGCCTGGAAAATTTGAACAAGCTGAAGGTGGTACATTACTGCTCGATGAAATCTCAGAGATGCCTCTGGAACTACAAGCAAAATTGTTACGTGTATTGCAAGAAAGAGAAGTTGAAAGAGTAGGCGGGCATAAGATAATCAAACTGGACATCCGTGTCCTGGCGACTTCTAACCGTGACATGATGGCAATAGTCAAAAGTGGTCAGTTCCGTGAAGACCTATATTACCGGCTCAATGTGTTCCCAATCGAAATTCCTGCACTTCGTGAACGGCCATTGGATATTCAACCTCTAGCACAGCGAGTCCTAGAAACAGCAGTAGCTGGCACAGGACAATCACTCCACAGAATAACCAATGCGGCAATAGAGAAGTTGACTCAGCACGCTTGGCCGGGCAATGTCAGAGAACTGGAGAATGTAATGCAACGCGCCATGATTCTGGCTACAAATACTATCGAAGCCGAGCATATCAATTTGCCTGAAGTAACTGCTTCTGATCATGAAACAAATACAAAAAACGCCAATTCGTCTTCACAAGATATCAAGACACTCGAACGTAACCATATTTTGGAAACGCTGGCAGCAGTTAATGGTTCCCGGAAACTAGCCGTTAAAAAGCTAGGAATCTCTGAACGGACACTGCGTTATAAGCTACAGCAATATCGTTTGATGAGTTAACAAGTATCGATTCTGTCGCTAGGAATCTGATTTAATAAAATTATTTGAAATTTTTAAAGTTTTGCGAGATACTTGAAACCAATTTTGTTGGAGTAAATCATGGATAAACTCGGAATTGATAATATTTTGCAGCAATTGCAAGCGGCTTCGGCATTTGCTTCCGGTACAAAAAAGCAATCCGAGACGGGTGAAATAGCGAGCGTTGATTTTAGCGAAAAGCTTAAATCGGCTGTTGATCAGGTAAATAATTCCCAAATGACTGCTGATAAACTGAGTGCACAATTTGTCAGTGATCAATCCAATGTTGATTTGCATGAAGTAATGATTTCACTGCAAAAAGCCAATGTATCTTTTCAATCGATGATACAAGTCCGTAACAAGCTGGTGACAGCCTATCAAGAAATCATGAACATGCAGGTTTAAGTTTGTATTCGTTCTGATCTGATCAAACAGTGATCAGATTCATTTATTCTACTCTTCCAGCGCCATTTCCAGTTCCAGCCAGCTTGCCTCCAATTCTGCCACTTTATTTTCGAGTGTCGCGTGAACTGCACTGAGTTGATTAATTTCATCCCGAGAACGATTCGCATAAATAGCCGGATCAGCTAACTGGCGGCTTGCTTCATCCAATTCCTTCTGTACAACCGTTAAAGCAGTCTCAAGTTTTGATTGCTTGGAAAGCAGTATTTTTTTGTTCGGTTTTGCCGATGTTTTGGATTGCACTTTTTGTGAAGGTGATCGTGGTTCTACAACCTCACTAGAACGACGCGCTTCTATCCAGTTTTTATAATCATCCAGATCACCATCCAGCAATTGTGCTTTACCGTCAGCCACCAACCACAATTCATCAGCCACTGCACGTACCAGACTACGATCATGCGACACCAGAATCACCGCACCGGTATAGGCTTCCAATGCCAAAGTTAACGCATCGCGCATTTCCAAATCCAAATGATTGGTTGGTTCATCGAGCAATAGTAAATGTGGCTTCTGCCATGCTAGTAAGGCAAGTACCAGGCGACTTTTTTCTCCTCCGGAAAAACTGGCTACCGGACGATCTTCGCTATCCCCCCCCAAGCCAAATCGCCCCAGGAATTTTCGCAAATCCAGCTCAGTCTGTTTAGGTGCCAATTGCCGCATATGCTGCAAAGGGGTCGCATCACCATCGAGATTCTCCAGCTGATGTTGTGCAAAGTAGCCCATACGAATATTGGGCGCCCATTCCAATGTACCAGAGGTAGGAGTAATTTCCCCGACCAGAAGCTTTATTAATGTGGATTTCCCCGCACCATTCGGACCCAGCAAGGCAATTCGAGCACCCGCCTGTAAAATAAGATGAACATGTTGAAACAGCAAGTGATCGTCATAACCAAAGCTCATGTCTTTTACGCGCAGCAGAACATCAGGGCTACGCTCAGGCGCTTCAATCTGCAATTCAAAATACCCATCTTCAACATGCGCCGGCGCAATACGTGTCAGACGTTCTAGCGCTTTGATACGACTTTGCGCTTGTTTGGCTTTGGTCGCCTTGGCACGAAAACGCCGCACAAAATCTTCCATGTGCGCGATCTTTCTCTGCTGTTGCTGAAAAGCCTGAGCATGCTGCATCAAGCGTTCAGCGCGAGCACGCTCGAAATCATCATAATCACCGCTGTATACATCAATTTTCCGTTCGCTGATATGCGCAATGCGATTAACGCAGGCATTGAGAAACTCACGGTCATGTGACACCACCATCAGACTGCCTGGATAACGCGACAGATATTGTTCCAGCCAGAGAATAGCTTCCAGATCCAGGTGATTAGTTGGTTCATCCAGCAATAATAAATCAGCGCGATGCATCAAGGCACGGGCCAGGTTCAGGCGCATACGCCAGCCCCCGGAGAAATGGCTGACTGGATGTTCCAACGTATGATTGGCGAAACCTAATCCATCCAATAGTTGCGATGCCCGGGCTCGCGCCGTATAACCGTCTATCGCTTCATAACGGTGCTGCGCCTCAAACCAGGCCGCATCATGTTCGGATTGGGCCAGAATCTTCTCCAGTTGACGCAACTCAACGTCACCATCAAGTACAAACGCAATCGCAGACTGATTTGAATTAATGATTTCTTGCTCAACAAAAGCAACCGTTTTTCCCGGTTGTAAATTGACTTCACCACTATCCGGTTTGATCACTCCGCGAACCAGTTGGAACAAAGTGGATTTACCACAACCATTTTTACCGACTAGGCCGACACGTTGATCAGCAAAAATCTGCAAATCACTATTTTCGAGTAGCGGAATCCCACCTTGCAAATAAATCAACCGCTGAATATTGAGCATAAAATCTTAATAACTATAGAACATTCAAAATAAATCTTATTCTTCATACACAAAAATAAACCCTTGTCACACAACCCAGTTATTCATATAAAAAATGTAATAACACAAAATCTATTTTTCCAGTCTCACACTATACACATCAAAGTCTTTCTCAATAAAATTAAGGTTCTTAACCAGATTAATAGCTATAGAATATTGTTTATCCACAATATCAACAAACCATATAAAATCCATTCCTTAACTTCACACAGAAACAGAAAATATATTTAACAACATGATAAATAATACATAATTAAGGTGTAAAATTATTAATCAGGTGTAGAATTAAGCGTTACTATTTCGATAGTTAATCGTTGAATATAGATCTTTTCCACAAAGTTATCCACAGAAATTGTGGATAATAAGAAATACGCTATGCTAAATAAGACAATAGCTCAAAAATAATAATGCGCGACACACAAGCGTTTTACAAAAAAATTGATTGGGAACGACCAATAATATCAACGAATCTGGGAAGTCAGTGGAATTTTAATACATAATCTGGAAAATGAATATTTGACCCCACTCACAGTCAGTTAGATTACTTGCCACTCAAAATTATAGCGTTGCATGAAACCAATTACGCACTTGCCGAATGAACCAGAATGCGCATCAATGCAATATTCGTCGAATCCATCAGTTATATGCCAGACATCACGATATTTATGTCCGATGAGTTTGATCTACCAAGCCGCAGCGCTTTTCAGAAATGGATTATTAATCTAGTGCGAGGCCATGAAGTTGAGAATGTGCTAGTGCTCGATATGCTAAAAGCATTGCTTGCTGGGTAACTCCAGATAATCTAAGCTCATTAGATTGCGGATAGAGTAATTCAGAATCAATAAGCTAAGGTTGCTTGAGGCGAGAATTTCTATTGTCTCTAATTAATTACCAAAAAGGATGTTCTGATATGAAAAAATTTAGCCTGATTGGATCTCTAGTCTTTTCCTTGATCCTCTCCATATATTTTGTGGTAACTGACGATGAGACAGTATTAGCGCTGGTATTATTAGGTCTTCTAGTTTCTTTCATCTCAGCAATGATGCTTCTGACAAAAAAATAGCTTAGAACAATGAAAAAATCATGGCTCTATGTGATTTAGAGTGGGTAAAAAAAGTTGTCAAGAAAAATATACTTTAATTGTTGGCAGCGTAATGAAAATACTAGACACAAAATTAACTCGCAGATTTCCTGCCAACCGGTCCTTTATTAAAGACTATTTTTATGATAAAAATAACTTATAGTCAATTAGTTAAACTATTCTATCGACAATAAATGCCATGTCCAGCATCCTGAGAATTAACGTACTTCACCAGACAGGCATTCGAGTCAGTATCCTCAAAATAACGCCACCGTTTCATAGCGGGCGAACTTGACTTTTGTTTTACCCACTACGAATTACATAGACCCAAAATCATTTTCGGCACAAATGCCTTGGCTATGGCAGCACGGTCTTGAGGCGGACGACCTGGAAAACCACGGCTGGAACAGATGAGTTTCGATGCGCACCAATTCTAATGTGATCACCAATTCCTGTTGTTCCCTGTTAGTGGCCCCAATTCTTCCGACAATCATGGAAATAATGATCCTTGCATGTTAAACCATGTTCGTAAGCGTATAATTTATAATGTTTATTTTATAACCTTCTATTTTAGCATCCCAGGCAAGTTATTTTTCTTTTTTGGCCATTCCGGCTACTAATTCAACTCGCTTTATTGGGTTTTGCAAGTTGCTCAGCTGTTTAATCTTTATCTTAGGGAATTTTGTTTTATGAGAAAAATATAGGCTCTAGACTAGGAGATACAATCTGTTAGTCTAGTAAGATGTTAAGAAACAGTAAATTAAGCGATTATTACATTAGAAAAATAATTCAATACTTTTGCATTGATATACCCGCCAGCAAAGCAGCTCTGCTGTTAGGTAAAAATCGTAACACGATCAATCGTTGGTATGGCATTTTCAGGCAAGTAATTTGTCGTCATCAGACTGCCCTTAAAAACAAATTGTTAGGCAGAGTGGAAGTTG